>JBEKFJ010000234.1:0-4341 GCA_050013355.1 Oryzomonas sp. | reverse complement strand
GAATTTGCGCTCAGGAATCAGACCTTCAGGGATCTGGTATCCAGGCGGGAGATGCTCATCCGGACCGTGGACGGGAGGCGTCATTTCCTGCTTCGGAACAAAAACCATCTGCTGGGCCGCTATCCCTATCCCGGAGCAATAGGGGTCAAGACCGGCTACACCGATGCTGCGGGGAGATGCCTGGTAGCCCTGGCGGAGCGGGACGGCATGCGGGTACTTCTGGTAATGCTTCATGCCCGCAACCGTTGGCACGATGCAACGGCCATGCTGGACAGGGCTTTTCTGCAAGCCGGAAAGCAGACATTCGCGAACAGGACGTCTGCGAGTACCAATTAGTTCTGCATACATTTACCATGTTGTAAGGTTGGGACGGGGGTGGTAGCCGTCAGTTCACAGACTTGCTGTGTGGTATACTTGGTACCGAACTTCCCCAAGTTCGAAACTGCGATCTGTGGTAATCTTATCCTTGGAATATTTCCGTATCGAAAGGAGCAGCAATGAAACTCAGCAAGGCGTTGTCGATTGTCATCACGCTCGTTTTCAGCGCACCACTGTGGGCCGCTCAGGATGCCCCACCGTCGGGCAGCAATCTGGGGAACGTGGTCGGGGGCGACTTCAAGAAGGCCCATGCCATCATCCAGGCGAAATGCACGCTCTGTCACACCGACAAGCGGATCGATGCGGCGTTGTCGGCGAACAAGGATATGGCGAGGATCGTGCGGGAGATGGAGAAACGGGGGGCCAGGCTGAACGCCAACGAGCAGGAGGTGCTGGGCATCTACTGGAAACAGAATCCATTGAAAAAATAGGCGCGGCCCCGGCGGCCGCCCGGCGTACGGCATGAAAAAGCGGCACGGGATATGTTCCCCTGCCGCTTTTGTTTTCAAGATAATAGAGCCCGGAAAAGGTATGTGCCACAGAGACACGGAGATAACCATTACAACTATGGCTTATTCCATTTCCAAATCAAAGCGCCTTCTTTGTTGGCTCGTCTTCGGCTCCTCAACATACTGTTTAGTATGCCTTCGTCGCCTCAATCCTCGCCGCCTTGAATGCAACTTTGATTTGAAATTGGAATTAGACATTAGGCCTGGATTCTCTTTTCCGCTCCGGGCTTGAGAATGTCTAAAAAGCTCTGTGTTTCCTCTGTGTCTTTGCGTCTCTGCGGCCAACCAGCCTCTGTTTTGTTATCCCGCCATCCTGGCCAGGAGCGGCACGATCAGGAGCGAGACGATGTTGATGATCTTGATCATCGGGTTGACGGCCGGGCCGGCGGTATCCTTGTAAGGGTCGCCGACGGTGTCGCCGGTAACGGCAGCCTTGTGGGCGTCGCCACCCTTGCCGCCGTGGTGGCCGTCCTCGATGTATTTTTTGGCGTTATCCCAGGCGCCGCCGCCGGTGGTCATGGAGATGGCCACGAAGATGCCGGTGACGATGGTGCCGACGATCACGCCACCCAGGGCCTTGGGGCCGAGGGTGAAGCCGACGATGACCGGGGCCAGGATCGGGATCAGGCCGGGGATGACCATCTCCTTCAGGGCGGTCTTGGTGACGATATCGACGCAGGAGGCGTAGTCCGGCTTGCCGGTGCCTTCCATGATCCCCTTGATCTCGCGGAACTGGCGGCGGACCTCAATGACAACGGCGCCGCCGGCCTTGCCGACCGCTTCCATGCACTGGGCGGCAAAGTAGTAGGGAAGCATGCCGCCGATGAAGAGGCCGACGATGATGTAGGGGTCGGACAGGTCAAAGGTGATGGCCTTGCCGGCCAGTTTCAGTTCGTTGACATAGGAGGTGAACAGGATCACGGCGGCCAGGCCGGCGGAACCGATGGCATACCCCTTGGTGACGGCCTTGGTGGTGTTGCCCACCGCATCCAGGGGGTCGGTCACGGCGCGGACCGAGTCGTCCAGCTCGGCCATCTCGGCGATGCCGCCGGCGTTGTCGGTGATCGGGCCGTAGGCGTCCATGGCCACGACGATGCCGGTCAGGGAGAGCATGGAGACCGCAGCGATGGCGATGCCGTAGACCCCGGCGCAGTTGAACGACACGATGATGCCGGCTGCGATGACGATCACCGGCAGGGCAGTGGCCTTCATGGATACGCCCAGGCCGGCGATGACGTTGGTGCCGTGCCCGGTGGTGGATGCCTGGGCAATGTGTCTGACCGGCCCGTATTCGGTGGAGGTGTAATATTCGGTGATCCAGAAGATGGCCCCGGTCACGACCAGGCCGACGATGGCGGAGACAAAGATGTTGATGGCCGAGTAGCCGGTGGGGTTGCCGTCCGGAAACATCTGCACGGTGACGAAGTAGAAGGCGATGCAGGCCAGGACCCCGGAGGCGATCAGCCCCTTGTACAGGGCCGGCATGATCTTCTGGCTGGCCCCCAGCTTGACGAAGAAGGTGCCGATGATGGAGGCGATGATGGAGATGCCGCCCAGGATCAGCGGATAGCTGACCGCGCCGCTGAAGTTGTTGAAGGTCATGGCGCCCAGCAGCATGGCCGCGATCAGGGTCACGGCATAGGTCTCGAACAGGTCCGCTGCCATGCCGGCGCAGTCGCCGACATTATCGCCCACGTTGTCGGCGATGACGGCCGGGTTGCGGGGGTCGTCCTCGGGGATGCCGGCCTCGACCTTGCCCACCAGGTCTGCGCCCACGTCGGCGCCTTTGGTGAAGATGCCGCCGCCGAGACGGGCGAAGATGGAGATCAGGGAGCCGCCGAAACCGAGGCCCACCAGTTGGCTGACCACATCCTTCACCGGCGCGCCGGGCATCAGTTTCTGCAGGATCATGTAATAGCCGGCCACGCCCAGAAGGCCTAGCCCGACCACCAGCATGCCGGTGATGGCGCCGCCCTTGAAGGCCACGTTGAGGGCCTTGACGATGCCGCTCTTGGCCGCCTCGGTGGTACGCACGTTGGCGCGGACCGACACGAACATGCCGATGAAGCCGGTCAGGCCCGAGAAAAGGGCGCCGATGGCGAAGCCGGCGGCGGTCTTGACGCCCAGGGTGGCGAACAGTGCGATGAACATGACAACACCCACCACGGCGATGATCGTGTACTGGCGTTTCATGTAGGCACCGGCGCCCTCCTGGATCGCGGCAGCGATCTGGCGCATCCGGTCGTTACCCTGGGGCAGCCCCAGGATCCACTGCGCCGTAACCAGTCCATAGGCGATAGCCGCCACGGCGCAGGCCAGGGCGAAGAAGACAGCATACTGTTCCATTCTTTTAATTCCTCCTCTTGATATATGAATAGCCGGATATGGCAATTCTTTCCGGCAGATTGTTGAAATCTACTCGCTTCCTCGCTCGCTTGCGCCTTGCATAACGAGCTCCTCGCGACGATTTACAACAATCTGTTAGATGCAGATCAGAAACGGAAAATTGTTAATTGAATAACAGTTGTTTGTCAAGTGTTTTCCTGCGTCCTGCCGCAGGGTTCCGGCATTTTTGCCCACGCTCCCCTTGCGCTTGTCATTGCCCGGACGGCATGATATAGTTCCGATCCGGAAACTCCGGATGAGAAACTATTACGTTTCCGATTCGGAAAGGAGGGATTTTTCGTCCAGGCAAGGAAATCAAGGGATTGCGCGGAGGCCCTCACCTGGCCTTTGGCCACCCTCTCCCAGAGGGAGAGGGTAACGGTATCCCTTCTCCTTTAGGCCCTTCGGGTCCCTTGGGAGAAGGATAGGATGAGGGGCTGTACGCCGCACAATTTTGCTTGCAAAATTGGACCGCGAAGGCGCCCGAAGGGTGAGGCCAACGGCCGAAGTCACAAGCAAGCCCGAAGATTGACGCCGTATGGGCGGAAAAGAACCCTTTCCGGACGGAAACGATATATAAGAAATGAATGCTGTTTGAACGCCACAAGAGCATCAAAGGAGTATTCCCGATGAAATTCGCATATTCCCTACTGTTGGTCGCCATGACAGGGCTTGCCGGCTGCGCCACCCAGAGTTCCCTCGACGTGGTCCGCAGCGATGTGGATGCCGTCAAGACCAGGCTGTTTTCCGTGGAAAAGGACCTGGGAGGGGTGAGGGACGAATCCAAGAAAGGTATCGGCTCCGTCGAGCAGGAATACAAGTCGGACGTCACCGGGGTGCGCAAGCTTGCCGCCGACATGCAGGCATCCATGGACAGCATGAGGTCCGACTTCCAGGCCCTGAACGGCAAGATGGACGACCTGGGGATCGCCGCGAAGAAGCCTGCCGATGACCTGGCGCGCTACCGGGAGGATGCGGACAAGCGCATCATCGCCCTGGAGGAGCGGGTCGTCAAGCTCCAGACGGCCATGGACGAACTCGCCAAGAAGGTCGGCGACGTAGCCACCCT
>JBEKFJ010000233.1:0-4345 GCA_050013355.1 Oryzomonas sp. | reverse complement strand
CATCCATTTTTCGGATTACGGGCAGGGACGGGAACATCTCCTGCCGGGACACGGCATGCTGCCGTTGACCCGCTTCCTGAACCACTTGCGCAACACCGATTATCAGAGTACGGTTACGCTGGAGCTTGACCCGTCCGAGTTTCCCAAGGCGGAGCACATCATCCTGGAGAGCCTGAAGGAAATTCTGCTGTACCTTCGCGCCGAGACCGGCACGCAGGGCGATGCGGTGCTGGACTACGACCGGGCCTTTCAGGCAGTTCCCGTGCCCGAGGCGGAATAGCCGCCCGTCCGGCATATCCGATCGGATCTATTTTTTATCGAGTGACCATCCTGCATGTCTGACAAATATATCGAAAAAGCCTTTATCTATCTTCTGATAATCTCAGCGGCGCTCCATATCGGCGTGTTTGCCCTCATATACTACCTGCCCCAAAAGCAACAGCCGCCTCCCAAGGAGCCGGTATTCATCGACATGCAGCAGGTGCCGGAGCCCAAACTCCGGGAGGCGCCGCGGCAACGGGAGGCAAAACGCTTCTCGGAGCAACGACAGCGTGTTCCCCGGGAGACGGCTCCCCGCGGAGATGCCGCCCGCGACAGTTTCGGACCGTTGCCCCGGCCGGCTGCAAAGCCGCTGCCCCAGGAGGTCCAACGGCAAGGCCCGTCAGCCAGGCCTTACCCATCAGTGCCCTCGAACCGGCAGGAATCCCCAGTGGTTTCCGGTTCGTCGGTGTCCAGCCTGCTCAGGCCCAAGTCACAGAGCCTGCAGCAGACCGCACAGCCCCAACTCTTCCCCGGCGCGCAGCGCCTGGCTAAGCTGGAAGAAGGGTATCGCCGCAAATTCGAGAACGACGTGGCCGAGGGGGACACCCGATTCCTCAACAGCGACGACATCCAGTTCGGCTCGTTCCTGCGCCACTTCGAGACCGCCGTGTACGGCGTCTGGCGTTACCCACAGGAAGCGGCACTGAAGGGGATCGAGGGCATCACCCCGGTACGGATCACCTTTAACCGCAGCGGAGAGATCGTAAAGGTGGAACTGCTGGAAACCTCCGGCGCAAAGATACTGGATGACGAGGTCATGCGCACCCTGCATGCCATCGGCCCGGTGGGGTCGTTTCCGCGGGGCTATGACAAGGATGAATTCCACCTGATCGCGTTTTTCCAGTACGGCGGCGCAAGGAGGGCACTGCGGTGACAAGGCGCGGTTTCCTCATAGCCGCTCCCCAGAGCGGTTCCGGCAAGACCACCGTGGCCCTGGCCGTCATGGCTGCTTTCAGGCGCCGTGGCATGACGGTTGCGCCCTTCAAGTGCGGGCCTGATTTCATAGACCCTGGTTATCATCGTCTGGCCGCCGGCCGCCCCTCCGTCAACCTGGACGGCTGGATGTGCCCGGAGGCGTTCGTGGCCGATACCTTCCGCCTGCATGCGGCCGGAGCCGACGTGGCGGTTGCGGAGGGGGTGATGGGACTGTTCGACGGCATCGGCAGTTCACCCATGGAGGGAAGCAGCGCCCAGGTGGCCGCCGTTTGCGGCCTGCCGGTGGTGCTGGTGGTTAACGCACGGGGCATGGCGTCCAGCGCGGCGGCCCTGGTCAAAGGATTCGCCGGGTACGACGAACGCGTCAGGGTGGCCGGCGTGATTTTCAACAATGTAGGCAGCGACTCCCACGGCGAGTTGCTGCGCCAA
Source organism: Oryzomonas sp. (assembly GCA_050013355.1). Lineage (GTDB taxonomy): Bacteria > Desulfobacterota > Desulfuromonadia > Geobacterales > Pseudopelobacteraceae > Oryzomonas. The sequence goes on along the minus strand of JBEKFJ010000233.1, from coordinate 2,659 downwards.
TCCCTGGCAACGGCATTGCCGAAGTTGGCCGTGTTCGGTTGCATCCCCCGCGACGACTCTCTGGGGATCCCATCGCGTCACCTGGGGTTGGTCACGGTCGAGGATAATCCGCTAGCGTCGGGCTACTTGGAGCGCCTGGCTGATCTGGCGGAGAATAATCTGGATCTGGATGGGCTGGCTGAGATTCAAATCCCCCTTGACCCCCCTTTCTTAAAGGGGGGAGAAAACCTCATGCCGGCATCCGACGATGTCCCCCCCTTTGTAAAAGGGGGGTTAGGGAGGATCTCGCCGGCCCGCATCGCCGTGGCACGGGACGCGGCCTTCTGTTTCGTGTACGAAGACAACCTGCGCCTGCTGCGGGAGGCGGGCGCCGTGGTGGTCCCATTCTCGCCGATGGACGATGCCCGCCTGCCGGCCGATATCCACGGCATCTACCTGCCGGGAGGCTACCCGGAATTGCATGCCGGACGCCTGGCAGCCAACAGCGCCATGAAAGCAGCAGTGCGGAACGCTGTCGAGGCGGGCATGCCGGTGTATGCCGAGTGCGGCGGCTTCATCTACCTGACCCGCGGGATGGAGGCCGGGGACGGGGCGCCGGCGGCCGGTTTCGTCGGCATATTTCCGGTGCGGGCGCGCATGCTCCCGAAACGAAAGGCGCTCGGTTATCGCCAGGTCGAGTTTGGGGCCTGGTATGGCGTAACCGCTGCCGGCGGCAGCGCCCGTGGCCACGAGTTCCACTATTCTGAGATCGGGGCGATGCCCGATCAAATGGAGCGCTGTTACCGGGTGACGCGTCAGGGGCAAGAGCTTGGCTGGGAGGGGTATCGTTACCGAAACTGCCTGGCATCCTACATCCACCTGCATTTCGGCAGCAATGGGGGGCTCGCGCCCGCCTTTGTGGATGCCTGCCGGAACCATGGTTCTTGAGTTGTCCCAAGGGGGGAGGGGACTTTTTGGACTTTTGGAAGATCCTCGGTTGTCTTTGCTATTTCGCCGTGCTACAAAAGAAAATACTGCTTCCGGTCCAAGGGAAGCCGGTGCAAATCCGGCGCTGCCCCGCAACTGTGAGGGGGGACTGCCACCGCACAAGGCCACTGTCCGTAGTGGATGGGAAGGCGCGGTGACGGGACGATCCCCGAGCCAGGAGACCTGGCTGGAAGACACATAAACACTCCAACCGCGGGGAAGGGAGCTTATCTTGAAACATCCGGTGTTACTGTTGTTGTCCGTTGTCCTGCCAGTCGTTCTTCTGCCGTCAGCTTCATATGCCATGCATATCTCCGAGGGGATCCTGCCCTTCTCCTGGGCAGCGCTTTGGTTTGCCGCGTCGGCGCCGTTTTTGGCCCTGGGGCTGCGCAGCCTGACGCGCCGATCGGCCCAGGACCTGTCCAGCAAGCCGCTGGTGGGAATGGTGGCGGCCGTGGTGTTCGTCATTTCCTGCATGCCGGTGCCGGTGCCGACCGCCGGAACCTGCTCCCATCCCTGCGGCACCGGACTTGCCGCGATCCTTCTCGGTCCGTCCATGGGGGTCGTTGTTGCGGCGGTCGCCCTGTTGATCCAGGCACTCTTCCTCTCCCATGGCGGCCTTTCCACCTGGGGCGCCAATCTTTTCTCCATGGGTGTTGTCGGCTCGTTTACCGGGTTTCTGGTTTTTCGGGCCTTGCGCGCCTGCGGCGCCGGGCCGGTCGTGGCCGCCTTCACAGCCGGCCTGCTGGCCGATTGGGCGACCTATGCCACGACCGCCTTGATCCTGGCTGCCGGCATCCGGGGGGCAAGCCCGTTCTGGCCCCTGGCCGGCAAGATCGCCCTGGCGTTTGTTCCCACCCAGTTGCCACTGGGGATCATTGAAGGCGTCATCACCGCCGGCATGGTCTCCCTGCTGCGCAGGAAACGGCCGGACCTGTTGTCCAGAACCGCCCTGGCGGGCATGGAGGGGGGGGAGCGATGAGGCGCCGCGCTGTAATCATGGTAGGCGCGTTTCTGCTGTCAGTGGTAAGTCTGTCCCAGGCAGAGGAGCGGTGGCAGGGGGTCGATGAAACCGTTGTCCAGAAGTTCGCCAGGGAACATGGCCGTGAGGCCAGAAAACCGCTGATCGATACCGGCGAGGGGGATTTGCAGTTGTTCATGTTCCTGCTGGCGGGAGCTGCAGGCGGCTTTGCGGCCGGTTATTGCTGGCGCGCCCTGCTGGACGGCAGGAAAAAACAGGATGAAGATAAGTCTAATGTGTAACCTGCCCCAGGAATTCCAGGCTGTTCAGCCTGCGTCCGGCATGGGTGGCGATTGACCTGTCCAGAAGTACCCCCCCTTCCGCCAGGAGATCGGGCGTAAAGACGACCTTGCCGAAGGTGCCGGTTGCCATGCAGGCGTTCAGCGCCTTGAGGGTGGAGGGATGCAATGGACTGCCGGTCGCGGCGCATGCCCGGCACACCGGCTCGCCGCTCTCCTGCAACAGTGCGCCGGCCGTGCCAAACAGGGCGTTGCAGCGGGAGCAGCTCTCCAGGGAGGGGCGATACCCCAGGATATTCAGCAGGTTGATTTCAAAAAAACGCCGGTCTTCCGCGGCCGCCGGTTCCTTTTCCAGCCGGTCAAGATAGGCGGCCAGCAATCGGTAGAGCCGTGGCAGCGGGTGTCCTTCAGGGGTCATGGCCTCCACCACCTC
>JBEKFJ010000232.1:0-4349 GCA_050013355.1 Oryzomonas sp. | reverse complement strand
CACCCCACGGTGTGGATGGAACGGCTGATCAGTCCGACCCTTTCGACACTCCTCCCGTTCGCCTACATAAGTTACTATTTCATCCCGCTCCTGCTCGGCAGCGTGCTCATTTCCAAGGGCAAGTTCGAGGAATTCGAAGAGGTACTGTTCGGTATCCTGCTCTGCTTCTATCTATCCTACGTCTGCTACCTGCTCGTCCCGGCAATCGGACCCCGATTTACGCTTAACCGCCTCCAGACCGCTGACCTGCAGATTTCCCCATTCATCCAATCAATTCAGGATGCGCTGAACGGTATCGAAAAAAACAAGACCGATGCTTTCCCCAGCGGCCATACCGCCATTTCGCTGATCTGCCTCTATTACGCACGGAAAGAACGGGAGAAAAGGCTTTTTGCAGTTTTGATCCCTGTAGTAACGGGGTTGATCTTCTCGACGGTCTATCTCAGGTATCACTACGTCATCGACGTGATCGCGGGGATAGCGTTGACGGGCTTGACGATAGCGCTGGCACCGGGGCTGCGGCGTCTGCTCTCTGGAGGTCTCTCTCATCCGGGTGGTGCGGTGAGCAGCCCCAAGTAGCCCGCGTAACGAATCTATTGCTTCATTATGGGTTGCGATGGGGTAGCTGACGGTGATCGCTGTGATCCTGTCGACCGTTTCTCCGTTTTTGCGCGCAAGTAAAAAGGAGGCTTCGGAGTGTTGAAAAAACGGGTTTTTCTCTTCTCTCAGGAGGGACTTTACCTCATTCTTTAGCGGCGGGACCCGGCGAAGGTTTCCCTGGTAAACTTTCCACGGGGAGCGGATGAATTCGTTTTTGGCGTCCGCGTCGTTGACCTCTTCGATGTTCACGAGCTCCCCTTGAGCCACTATGGAATCACACCGAGTTTTCTTCCGGCCTTCTCGAACACGCCGAGTGCCCGGTCGAGCATTTCGTCGGTATGGGTTGCCATGTAGCTCGTGCGAATGAGACATCTGCCAGGTGTCGTGGCTGGTGGGACTACGGGATTTACAAACACCCCTTCGTCAAACAAGTTCTTCCACAAAGTGAATGTCAGTTCCATCTCACCAATAACGAGCGGGATGATGGGAGTTTCGGCAGATCCTGTATCAAAGCCCATCTGGTTGAAGGCCTTCATCATCTTGTGGGTATTGTGCCACAGTCGCTCTCTGCGTTCCGGTTCCCCTGCGACGATGTCAAGGGCTGCAATGACCGCCGCCACTGACGCCGGCGGAGGACTTGCGGAAAATATGAGTTGACGGGAGCAGTGTTTCATGTAGTGAATTACTTCTTCGCTCGCTGCCACGAAACCTCCGATGGACGCCAGGGACTTGCTATAGGTGCCCACGATGATGTCGACGTCCTTCTCAAGCCCGTAGTGCTCCACCGTGCCGCGTCCGGTCTTGCCGAGCACTCCGATGCCGTGAGCGTCGTCCACCATAAGACGCGCCCCGAACTTCTTGCAGATCTTAACTATATCGGGGAGAGGCGCGATATCCCCTTCCATGCTGTATACGCCGTCCACGACCACAAGCTTGCCGCGGTTCCCGCACTCCTTGAGGGCATATTCGAGACTGTTCATATCGCTGTGTCTGAACTTTTTGACCTCTGCATAGGACAGCCTGCAAGCATCGATGATGCTGGCGTGGTCGAGCTTGTCAATCACGACCACGTCGTGCTTGCCTGCAAGGGATGTTATGATCCCGAGGTTGGTTTGATATCCCGTGGAAAACGTGAGCGCCGCTTCCTTGCGAAAGAACGAAGCAAGCTTCTCCTCGAGTTTCATGTGGATGTCGAGGGTCCCGTTAAGCAAACGGGTACCTGCGCAGCCGCTACCGTACTTCCTCACGGCCTCGATGGCCGCTTCCTTCACCTTTGGGTGATTGGTAAGCCCCAGATAATTGTTTGAGCCGAGCATGATCATTTTCCTTCCCTCGGTGATCACCTCGGGACTCTGCTCTGATTCCACAACGTGAAAATAGGGATACAGCCCGGCGGCCATAACATCTTTCGCGGTTGTGTACTTTCGGCATTTTTCGAACACATCCGGCGTATTTGACTCAATGACCCTCAGTGAGGGAGGTGCCGCATCTACAGCCAGCTGTTTTTTCTGTACCATTGCCATGTTAGTTCCAGCCCTTTTTGGAGGGGATACTCCGCCCGGAAGCGGAGGTCATTCTCAGTCTTGTCAACATCGCACAGCCAATATCGCTGAGCAGCTTCCCGCACCTTCTGCCTGTTCGCAAGCGCGGGCCTTTGGGTAAACAGGCTTGCGATTTCGGACGCGAAGCCGATCAGGTAGGCCGCCCCGTACGGTAGCTTGATCGCGCGGGCCTTCACCCCCCCGGTGGAGAGCAGCACGGCCTTGAATTCCGACCACGAATACGCCCGCTTCTCGGCAACGAAATATACGCTGCCGCTCTTTGTTGCAAACTCGGCCGAGAGAAGCAGTGCCGCTGTCAGGTCTTCGACGTAGCACAGGTTGAAATACCGATCTCCTCCCGTCATCTCGATCGTTAGTCCGCGACTGGCCCAGCGGAACAGTTCGTACACATCCGTATCCCTTGGTCCGTAGACGCTCGGCGGACGGATAATCAGGACGGGGAGACGGTCTTTGTAAGCGCGCGTTTCGTCTTCGGCCAGCAGCTTGCTTTTGCCGTAATCGGACACGGGATGCGGCATGGTTGCTTCGCTGACCGGTCGTCCGTCAGGGCTTGGGCCTGCTGCCGCCTGACTGGACACGAGTATGAATTTCTGAATAGCTGAATTATATCGTGCGCAAGCTTCCAAAAGATTCTTCGTACCGTGGTGGTTCACGATGTAATAGTTACGGGCGCGTTTTGCTTTGGTAAGCCCGGCACAATGGAATACAAGCGAGACGCCCTGCACAGCATCAACAAGCGTTTCGGGCCGGGTGCAATCGCCCTGAATGAGTTGCACATCCATTCCCTCTAGCCAGCCCAGATGCCGGAGGTCCCTCACCAGGCAGGTCACGGCATACCCATTCCTCAGAAGCCGTTCAACAAGATGACTTCCTACAAAACCGGTTCCGCCCGTAACCAGTACCTGTCGTGCCCCCCCCTGCGGCATCTATGCTCCTCGTGCAGCGCATCTACACACAAATGTAACCCGACAACCTGCAATGTCAAGACATTGGCTACTTCAGGCCGAGCATATCACCTGCGAAAATGGCTGTAAAGAGAGGATAAAAATCTTTTCTTGTGGCCATTTATCAAACGAGAAAACATTATGAGTGTTTACATATTGAATAATTACTCTGTTTCCAAATATGTCGATTCTGCTTCAGAATTACTAAGGCTCATTGCCGCGCAACGGCTGGCAATGAGCTTCAATCTATGTTGGTGTTGGACTCAAACTACTCAATAGTCATCCGATTAATGACGTTTTTCACGCCATGTATGTCGCTAACGAGTTTGGTGACCAAGTCCGCTTCGGCCTCATTCCTGGCTTTACCACCAATAGTTACCACACCGTGATTCGTCTCGACCGTGGTGTGGAGGAAACTGGTAGAGCGATGAAACAGCAACGCCATGTTGACCTGGGCGGAGATGGATGCGTCATCGATCTTTTCAGCAATTGCTGTCGGGAGTGAATTATCCCCGATCTTCGACACGGTCATTTCGTTATTGACATCGTTGACTCCATTGACATCCCTGGCGTATGCGGTCGTCAGATCCTTTTGCGCCTGGCTTGTGGCAGTGCCTCGAAGGGTTACGATGCCGTCTTTGACGTCAACCTTGGTATTCTCGGCGTTCACGCTCCGGTGGAACATGAGCGCGGATTTCACCTTATCCCTGAGCAAGGCATCAGAGTTTGCCGTAGGGACCGCATCTTTGACCACCAACCTGTTGTCAACGCTGATGACACCGGGAAGATCCGTTACAATATCGGTGGCAAATGTTTTGTGGGATTCTTCAGTGACAAAGCCTGTTAAGGTGACAGCGCCGTCTTTGGACCGGATCGTAATATCATCATCTTTGAGATATGTCTTGAAAATATAAGAATCCCTGGCCGATGATACAATACGGTCATCCGTCTGGGAGGCGTACACAGACACGCTTGTCACCAGCAGAACGAACGCTGCCGCAATCATAACTGCTGAATATCCTGCTTTCATCGCATGCACTCCTTTTAATCGTGTTATTTATTGCCTCAAAACGGTCTAAATCAATAATACCGTGAGTGTTTGCGTTGTTGTCAACTGCGGTGTTACTTCAGTCGGCCAGGCTTCCGGCGAATTGAATCTGGCCGGTGTGTTCAGGTCTGTGAAAGTGAAGAAGTAATTTGAACCAACAGTCTCTTCGAAATCATGTGCGCCATTTACGTCCGA
>JBEKFJ010000231.1:0-4361 GCA_050013355.1 Oryzomonas sp. | reverse complement strand
CGCTCGCTCCGCCGTTCAGTTGCCACGGGTTCAGGGCAGGGTGCAAATAGTTCCTGAGGCCCCAGAGGGTCCTCCTAGTGGAGGAGGTTTAGCAGGGGAGGGAGTGGGGTTGAGTGTAGAGCTAGTTGCAGGGAGGTACGATCATGATCAGCGAAGAGATAAAACAGTTCGTGGAGGCCAGGGGGGTCGCCACGGTCGCCTCGACCGGTGCGGACGGCCGTCCCCACCTTGCTCTGGGCAACGACATCAGGGTCCTGGACGGGGAACATATCCTGTTCGACAACTGGTTCTGCCAGACCACCCTGCACAATGTGGAAGAGAACAGGCAGGTCGCCGTGTCGGTCATGGCCCGTGAATCGGCCACCGGCTACCAGTTCGTGGGCAGGGTGGTGCACGGCTTCGATTCGGCACTGCTGGGGGGCTACACCCCCGGCCCGCTGCCGGTGGACGACCTGCACACCCTGACCAACCTGGTGGTCAGGGTTGAGGAGATCCTGGCCTTCTGCACCGGCATCCACAGTGACCAGCCCCTGAAGGGGTAGATGATCTGTATCCTATGTGATCAAACCTTGTATACCGCACCTTTATGCTATAGTGGCGTAACCTTATGTAATACTGATTTAAATGTTGCTGTGGTGTCAAAGGAAATAGCAATAAATCATTGGAAATTGCTTATTGATCATGTTATGAAAGAAGACAAGAACTTTACGAAGCGTACCGAACATTTTAATGAGGTAATGTGGCCGTGAGCACAAGAAAATTTTCGAGGGTTAAAATTTCGGCAGTAGCAACGATTGTGTACAATGATCAAATGATATCCGGCGATATAATGGAGTTAAGCCTGATGGGCTTGTTTGTAAAAACTGAAGCAAAAATCCCCGTTAACCAGTCGGTGCACGTGAAAGCGCGTTATTTTAAAAAAGAATTTCATTTTCCCGCCACTGTGATCTACGAGAAAGATCATGGATTGGGACTGAAAATAAATGAGATCGACCTCCCTTCTTTTTTTCAATTACGTGAACTTGTTGCTTCGAAGATCCAAGACCCTGATGCCATCATACGGGAAACATTTATCATGGCTGACATTATATCCGGGTAGCCTGATATTGCCGGTGCTGGCCTGATTGAGTATAACTACAGGCATGACAGGGCTTCGTCGGGGATTTTACGACTGAAGGAGAGGGAAAGATGCCCTGAAGACGGGGTGCGAGACCGCAAAGCTTATGTGCGGATACGTTCTAAGAACGGCTATTAATCATCGATGAATTGCAGGCTGATATGAGTTGATTTTATTCTTACGACCTTGCAGCGATACTCGACATTCGTTAATAATGTAACGGTTAACGTGCCCATTTCACCGATCTTGATGCGCTCATAATCGGAATTCGTCATTTCGATCGATGCTCCGGCAGTGGAGAGATTATCCATCTGGCATTTGTATTTTGTGCCGTTAATATCCAGACTGCACTTTGTATCGAACGTCTGCCGGTCATCGCTTCGTACTGTTTGCATGCGTATTTCTCCAGGTTCTGCCGTTTGTACCGCCCTGATAATATAAAACGGTACGTGTCGGAACACTATTTTTTGTAGTATATCACGTTATAAAATCGGCGCAGGAATCAAACGCGTCCGGGGGTCCCGGAGGCCGACGAAACAGGGAGTTACGATTGAGTTCGTAGCTCTTTTTTTGTTGTGCCGCACACATGCGTAATGGATTTTGAGGAGGCAGGTGGGATGACGCTCGACAGGGAGTGCACCACAAAGGTTTGAGTTGGTTTCCGTCCGGAAAGGGTTCTTTTCCGCCCATGCGGCGTCAATCTTCGGGCTTGCTTGTGACTTCGGCCGTTGGCCTCACCCTTCGGGCACCTTCGCGGTCCAATTCGCTCCGCAAATTGTCGTTGGCTCGTCTTCGGCTCCTCAGCGTACTACCTTGTACGCCTCCGTCGCCTCAATCCTCGTCGCCTTGATTTCATCCTCGATTTGAAATCGGTATAGGGTCCAGCCCATCACACCGTCACCACGATCTTGCCCTGTTGCTGGTTGGATTCCATGTACCGGTGGGCCTCGACAATACTTTCCAGGGGGAACGTGCGGTCGATGATCGGTTTCAGCGCACCGGATTCGAGCCCGTCGTAAATGAATTGCTTGCCGCGGGCAAGCCTTTCCGGATTCTTCACGATCTCAAACAGGGTGTATCCGCGCACGGATAAACCCTTGGTCAGAGCCGGGAACAGGGGGAAGATCGTCGGTTCCGGCGACAATGCGCCGTATTCAAAGATCGTCGCTCCGGGAGCGGCAGCGTCGGCAAGTTTTCCCAGCAATGGCCCTCCCACGGGATCGAAGACCATGCTTACGCCTTTCCCGGAGGTAAGAGCCATCGCGCTTTCAACCAGGTCTTCTTCATCGGTCGCTATGACGTGATCCGCCCCTGCGCCCATGAGAAAGGATTTCTTTTCGGCGCCGCGCGTGGCGGCGATGGCGGTCGCCCCGACCGATTCTGCGATCTGGATCGCGGCCAGTCCCACGCTGCTGCTCGCTGCGGTGATCAACACACAGCCGTCTTTTTGCAATCGCCCGAATTCAATGAGCGCCCCGTAAGCCGTCATGTACTGCATCCAGATCGCAGCGCCTTCGACCGGCGACAGATCCGCCGGATACGAGGCCACGGCGTAGGCCGGCACGATGGCGCTTTCACCGTAGACGCCATAGGCACTGATGGAAAAGGAGGGGATGGTGCTTACCCGGTCGCCGATCTTGACGCCGCTGACGCCGGGCCCGACTGCGTCCACAACCCCTGCCGCTTCATAGCCGAGTCGTGTTGGGAGCTTTGGCGTCTCCAGGTATTGCCCCTGTCTGAACATGACCTCGGCACGATTCAGGCCAAGGGCCTCAACCTTCAGACGAACCTCTCCCTCACCCGGCTCCACAAGAGGCAACTCCTCGATCCTGAGCACCTCGGCTCCCCCTGTTTCGTGAAAACGAACGATCTTTGGCATGGCGCTTCTCCTTTATGGTATAAATTTCTTGAAACTAAATTCGTAACGTTCAATAGGTTCAATCTGGAAACCCCGGATGAAAGATTACTGGGGTACAGGATCTGGGACCGGTGCAGGATTCGGGAGCGGAGAGGGGTCCGGGGGTGGGGCCGGGGAGCGGAGCGGGATCTGGTGCCGGTGCCGGATAGTTTTCCTGCAGAACCATCAGTTGCGCTATTTTTGCGGCATTTGGAGCAACCTGGTCAGCCGCGTAAACAATGGCTGAAAAAGAAAATGCACTAATTACTGTTGCGAATGTAATGATGGTCTTTTTCACGATTCAACCTCTTACGTCCTGTCATCATTATCAAGGAACTGCAGTCCTAATTGGGTGGATTTTATTCTGACAACGGTGCAAAGGTATTTGTCGGGAGATGCCAATAAAACCGTTAACGTACCTATTTCGCCCAATTGAATGTCATCCTGGTCTGAAGGGGGCATTTCGACGGATGCGCCGGTAGCAGAGAGGTTATCAAGCAGACATTTATAGATAGTTCCCCTGATATTCAACTCGCACTTTGTTATGTATTCTACTCGTGCATCTCCACGATCATTCAGCATTCAGATTTCTCCCCGTTCTGTCGTCATCTTGTTGTCGTGAGCAGCAGTTCCTGGCAATTCCCATTGGATTGATCGTTCCCAGGGAAATTACCGGACAGTTATGTTGAATTGTACCACGTTAAATAATTGGCGCATTATGGGCCTTCAATTTCCGTTTCACTAGTGCGGGTGGAAATGGATAATACTACACAGTGTAGCGCCCTCATTTCCCTTTTCCCGTAGAATGAAGACCCGCCTTCATGGTTACCCTCCATTTGCAATTCAGAAACCCTTAGGTTATAGTCTAATGAAATTTGGCAGTTTGACACATGAGGTTTGAGGCATGAGAAGTTTGTTTGTTTGTCTGATGGCAGGTTTGATGCTGGCAGGGACTGTTTCGGCCAAAGAGACGGACATGGCGAAGGATACGCTTACCGTCATCCACTCCAGGAAGAGCGTGAAATCCTTTACCGGGGCGCCCGTCAGCACGGAAAACCTGGATACGATCATACGGGCCGGAATGGCCGCGCCTACGGCGGTCAACAAGCAACCGTGGTCGTTCGTGGTGGTAACCGACAGGAAGAAACTGGATGCCCTGGCAGCCGGGCTGCCGAACGCGCGGGGCATCAACAAGGCCGGAGCGGTCATTATCGTCTGCACGGAGCCGGAAAAAGCCAATCTTCAGAGCAAGGACTTTGCGATCATCGACGCCACGCTCGCAAGCGAAAACATCCTGCTGGCCACGGAGGCCCTGGGGCTTGGCGGGCACTGGACCGCCTCATATCC
>JBEKFJ010000230.1:0-4365 GCA_050013355.1 Oryzomonas sp. | reverse complement strand
TTGACCGGTAATATTCCACTGCCATCATATTCCGGTTTCAAATCAAATATGACATCAAGGCGGCGAGGATCGAGGCGACGAATGCGTACAGGTAAGTACGTTGAGGAGCCGAAGACGAGCCAACGAAGATGCCGCTTTGATTTGGAATTGGAATTATTCCGATCGTTAATGCTCCGGTGGTTAAATATCTGCATAATCAGGGCGCATGCAATGCGCCCCTGCAGGCATCTTCTGGAAAGGATCTCCTCATGACGCTAACAACCCTGCTCTACTTTCTCGGCGCATCCATTGCCCTTAGCCTGGCGCCCGGACCCGACAACATATTTGTCGTAACCCAGGGGATCGCCCGCGGGAGAAAAGCCGCCATCGTCACGGCGCTTGGCATGTGCAGCGGCATCAGCGTCCATACCACGGCTGCCGCCTTCGGTATTTCCGCCCTTTTCTATTCATCGCTGGTCGCCTTCACTATCATCAAATACGCCGGCGCCGCCTACCTGCTCTACCTTGCCTGGCGGACACTCAGGGAGCGGGCCGCCATACGGCTGGCAAAGGCCGACGACCGGCCCGGCGCCGCTCTCTTCAAGCGGGGCTTCATCATGAACGTGCTCAACCCCAAGGTGGCCATGTTCTTTCTGGCCTTCCTGCCCCAGTTCGTAACTCCCAAGGCCAGCCATTTCGCCCTGCAGATGCTGTTCCTGGGATTCATCTTCATGCTGCAGGCGATCGTCATCTTCTGCCTGATCGGCTATTTTTCCGGCAGCATCGGCAACCTTATCCTCACCAGGCCCAGGATCGGCAAATACCTCGATTTCATGACCGCGGGTGTTTTTACGTCGTTGGGAATCAGGCTGGCACTGGCGGAACGGTGAACCACAACCGCCCAAACCCATGGTATGAAAGCGAGCCGTGATGAAACCTCATATGCGTGTAGCCTGCGCCGTCATCGAGCATGACGGGATGATACTGGCCGCCCAACGCAGCGAAACCATGAGCTTGCCGCTCAAATGGGAATTTCCCGGCGGCAAGCTGGAATCAGGCGAAACGCCCGAGGCATGCCTTGTCCGCGAGGTCCGCGAGGAGCTTGCCATCGGCATCAGCCTCTGCCGGGCCCTCCCGGTCACAACCCATTCCTACGAAACCTTCACGGTTACCCTGTATCCGTTTGTCTGCGCGCCGGATGACGGCGTCATGACCTTGCACGAGCACCGCGCCATAGCCTGGATGGAGCCGGAACAGATGTTTACCCTGGACTGGGCCGAGGCCGACCTGCCGGTCATTGCTGGTTATCTGGCCACCCGGGGCCTTGGGACTAAATGGGGTGCCCGTACGTGACCTCTCCCCGCAAACCGGCCATAGGGCGGGTCTATTTTATGCTGATCCTGACCACCTTCTTCTGGGGCGGCAGTTTTCTCTTCACCAAGATCGGCCTTCGCGAGATCCCCCCCCAACTGTTCGTCCTGATGCGCTTCAGCCTGGCAACCATGATCATGTTGCTCGTCTCCGGCCCACGGCTCAGGCATCTCAATCGCCGGACAGTGCGGCGCGGCGCGGCCATCGGCGTCACCCTGGGCCTGACCAACATCAGCTTTGTCTTCGGCGTCCAAGGGACCAGCATCTCACGGGCCGGCATCCTCAACAACCTATTTGTTCTATTTATTCCATTAATAGTCAAGATCGTTTGGGGCGATAGAATCGGCCGTATCAACCTGGCCGGCATCGCCATGGCCTCAGTCGGCATCTGGCTTTTGGCCACCGGCGGCAGCGAGGGTTTCAACCGGGGCGACCTGATCTCCACCTTCTGCGCCCTGATGATCGCCTGCCAGATTATAACCGTTTCCAAGGTGCTGAAGGACGACGACGTCTACCTGGTCTCGCTGGTGCAATTCGCCACGGTGGCCCTGCTGGCCGGATGCATCACCCTGCTGCTCCCGCTGCCCCACGTCGCCCTGTCCCGTCCCGCCTTGCTATCGGTGGCCTACTGCGCGATCTTACCCACGGTGTTCTGTTTCACCCTCCAGAACGCCTACCAGCGTTACGTCACCGCCACCAGGGCCGGTCTGATCTATACCCTCGACCCGGTCTGGTGCCTGATCGCCGGCTTCTTTGTCCTGGGCGAACGCCTCCGTGCCCGCGAATGGCTGGGGTGCGGGATCATCTTCATGGCTGTTGTCATTCCCCTTGGCGTGCGGTATCTTATGGAGCGGAGAATGGTGCAAAGGTACGTGGGAACGGCAGCGGACGGAGCCTCGGGGTTGGACTGACGGAGCATGCCGATGATTGCCCCGCGAGCAGGAGAGTTAAACCGACATGGCCAGACGTCGTCTTCCATTCCGCTATTGCGAGCCGGCCTGCTTCGGCGGCCTGCTGGACGATCCGCTCGTCTTCCTGCGCATCCGTCCTCTGGGGCGGGCTCTGCTCTTCGACTGCGGCCAGATCGCCCATCTGGCCAAGCGGGTGGTTAAACCCATCGAGGCGGTATTCATCACCCACGCCCACATGGATCACATCATGGGGCTCCCCACCCTGGTGCGACACCATTACACCTCGCCCCGTCCCCTGGACGTCTTCGGCCCCCCCGGTATTGCCGAACGGGTCGGTCACCTCCTGGGGGGCTACGACTGGAACCTGGCCGAGCCCACCTGGTTCACCCTGCGGCTCCACGAGGTCCATGCCGACCGCATCCTGCACTACCGTTTTTCCGGTCCCGACAGGTTCAAGCGCGCCTTTGACGGAGATGAGCCCCGTAACGGCCGGGAAATATGGTCATGCCGTTACGTTGCCGTCGAGGCCGAAATACTGGACCACAAGCTGCCGGTATTGGCCTTCCGGGTCAACGAGCAGCCTCACTTTTCCATTGACCCCTCTAAACTGAAGGCACAAGGGCTGGTAGCCGGAGAATGGCTGCGGGACTTGAAGACCAGCGTATGGAAGGGGCGCGGGGACCGCGAGGTGCTGATCAGCCGGCAGGACGGGGAGAGTTTGAAGGTGGAACCTGCCGACGATCCCGCGGCCCTTTACGAGGCCATACGTGACGAACAGGCAACGGCATCACTGGGGTATGTAACCGATGTCGGCTGGACCGGGGAAAACGTGGCCGCCATGGAGCGTTTTCTGGGAGGATTGACGCTGCTCTGTGCCGAGTGCACCTTTCTGGAGGCGGACGTGCACAAGGCCCGAGCCTCGTACCATCTGACCACCGGGGACCTGAACCGCCTGGTTGAGCGTCTGGCGCCACGCTATCTGATCCCTCTGCACCTCTCCAAGTGCTACCTGCGCCGTAGCGTGGAACTCTACCAGGAACTGCAGCCGCCCCAGGGGACCGAAATCCTGCGGCTCCCCAAACACATCGTTCCCGCGCCGGTCGGCGTTGCTGACGTGGAGCGCTGGCTGCGGCCAACGGAAGGCAGAGTTCATGAAACGGAAGACAACACGGCACTCAACAGGAACGGGAGCAACAGAATACCAGCAGGCCAGACACCTTTAATCAAGATCTGGACAATAAACCATGAATAAGAACCGTTAGGAGCGATCCATGGCCAGGCTCTCCATTACATCCCTCATCCTGATCCTTGCCCTGCCGACATACTCATTGCCGGCACGGGCCGACTTCTTCCAGTACACCGACCGGGTAGGCACAGTCGTCATCGTCGATGACGAGAGCAAGATTCCCGCCAAATACCGCAAAGAGACCAAAGCCATCAGGTCAATGACGGCAATCGGCAGCAACGCAACAGCCGTGAGGATCGTCAACAACCGGGTCTACGTGCCGGTGCGCCTCAATTATCGTAGCATTACGGTGGATGCTTGGCTGCTGCTGGATACCGGCGCTTCGACCACAATGATCTCCACCGGCTTGGCCGACCGGCTCGGCATCAAACCGGACAACACTCAGCAGAGCCTGTCGCAGGTGGCTGACGGCCGGGTCTTGCGAACGTTCCGTACGCGTGTCGATTCCCTGTCTGTCGGCCCCAAAATGAAGTACAACGCCGAGGTATCCATCATGCCTTCTTCCAATGGCGTTGTGTCGGACTTCGACGGCTTACTGGGAATGAATTTTTTAGGGGATTTCAGTTACCGCCTGGACGTTAACAACCAGACAATTGAATGGCAGCAATAGGAGTTTATCTGCGTTTATCCCATTCATCGGCGGTTACATAATGATCTTTCCGAAATTTTTTGTGTTCAAGGAACAGTGTCCCTGGCGGTTAGTCATGGGAAGTAATTCCCTAGTGTCCCGTTCAGATAGTCGTGGGAAGTAATTCCTTTGCTATTTTGGCTGGTGCCAAGGCGCGGCGACGTAGGTGTAGCAGGGCCTACATCAAGGAGCCGTAACGACGGCAGCGGTCAAAAGAGCCGGAATTACGA
>JBEKFJ010000229.1:0-4436 GCA_050013355.1 Oryzomonas sp. | reverse complement strand
CACGCCGCGCCCTTACGGCTCGTACGTGATGGAGAATGTCCTCTTCAAGGTCGCCTTCCCGGCCGAGTTCCACGCCCAGACCGCCGTGGAATGCGCCTTCCGCCTCCATCCCCTGGTAATGGGGCGGATTGACGAGATCGAGCGTATCGTCATCGCCACCCAGGAGTCGGCGGTCAGGATCATCAGCAAGAGCGGACCCCTCTACAACCCGGCCGACCGGGACCACTGTCTCCAGTACATGACCGCGGTCGGTCTCATCCATGGCGAACTGACCGCCGACCACTACAGCGATGCGGCGGCCGCCGACCCCCGCATCGACGGACTGCGGGAGCGGATGGAAGTGGTCGAGGAGCCACGTTACTCCCGTGACTATCTGGACCCGGAGAAGCGCTCCATCGCCAACGCGGTACAGGTCTTCTTCACGGACGGCAGTGCTACGGAACGGGTGGAGGTGGAGTACCCCCTCGGCCATCGCCGCCGGCGTGCAGAAGCGCTTCCCCTGTTGCTGCAGAAGTGCCGGGACAACCTGTCCGTCAGCCTGCCGCCGGAACGGGCTGAGGCATTCATAGAACTCTGCCTCGACCGGGAGCGGCTTTCGGCCATGCCGGTCAACCTGTTCATGGAGTTGCTGGTCAACTGAAGCATTCTAAGCGAGAGAAGCCGGGAAGGCCTCACGGATTCAGGTTACACAGGGCAGGCATGTAAGGAGAAAATCATGATTCGGACGGTTGGGGTTCTCGGCGCGGGACAAATGGGCAACGGGATTGCCCATCTCTTTGCGCACCATCTCTACGAGGTCACCCTCTTCGACATTGACGATGCACAGCTCACGCGGGCGGTCGCCACCATCCGCGAGAATCTGGAGCGGCACGTGTCCAACGGGAGCGTCGATTCCGTCCAGGTATCCGGGATCATGGCCCGCATCAGGCCAACCCGCGACCTTGCCGAGGTTCATTCAGCCGATTTCATTGTCGAGGCGGCCAGCGAGAGTGTGCCCCTCAAGCTCGACATCTTCCGCGCCCTCGACGAGGCGGTGCGGCCCGGCGTGGTCCTCGCCTCCAACACATCCTCCATCTCCATCACCAGGATTGCCGCGGCAACCAGGCATCCGGAGCGGGTGGTCGGCATGCATTTCATGAACCCGGCGCCGGTCATGCACCTGGTAGAGGTGATCCGCGGCCATGCCACGAGTGACGGGACGTTTGGCATCACCGCTGCACTGGCGGCCAGCCTGGGGAAGGAGGTGGCCGTTTCCCAGGATTATCCCGGCTTCATCGTCAACCGGGTCCTTATCCCGATGATCAACGAGGCGATCTTTGCCCTTTTCGAAGGGATCGCCACAGCGGATGACATCGACAAGGGGATGAAGCTCGGCGCCAACCTGCCGATGGGACCGCTCGCCCTTGCCGACTTCATCGGGCTGGACACGGTGCTCGCCATTTGCAATGTGCTCTACGACGGTTTCAAGGACCCGAAATACCGCCCCTGCCCCCTGCTCGTCAGGATGGTCAACGCCGGGATGCTGGGGAGGAAGTCGGGCCGGGGATTTCATGTCTATCAGCAACTCCATAGGCAGATGAGAGATGAGGGATGAGGGATGAGGGATGAGGGATGAGACTTCCCACGAACCCTGAACCTTCAACCCTCATCTCTCAACTCTTATCACTCAACCCTCTACCGAACGACTCAGCGTTGTATTGACAAGCACTGAAAGGTATTTACACTCGAAAGTAACATCTTGCAGGAGGTGGTTCATTGGATTTCGAACTCACGGAGGAGCAGAGTTCCCTACAGGAGGAGGTGCGGCTGTTTGCCGATTCGGAACTCAAACCGGGCGCCGCCTCACGGGATAAAACAGGCGAGTTCCCTGGGTCGGCGGTGAAAAAGCTACAGGAAATGGGGGTGTTCGGGCTGACACTCCCCAAAGAGTACGGCGGGCAAGGCCGTGACGTTATCAGCTACGCCATCGTGGTGGAGGAATTGTCCCGGATCGACGCATCAGTGGCAATTACCCTTCTGGCCCACACGCTCTGCGCGAGTCATATCAATACCTTCGGTTCCGCGGCACAAAAGCGGGATCACCTGGTCCCGCTTGCCAAAGGGGAGAAACTCGGGGCCTGGGCTCTTACCGAGCCGGAGGCAGGGAGCGACGCCGCCGCAATACGGACCCAGGCGCGCCGGGTCGGCGACAACTGGCAGCTTGCGGGCAACAAGTTCTTCATTACCAACGGCTCCCAGGCAGATATCCTCGTCGTCATGGCCTCCACCGACGCTGCTCTGGAGGCCAAGGGAATCTCGGCCTTCATCGTGGAGGGAGATGCACCTGGTCTGGGCAAGGGCAAGAACATCGACAAGCTCGGCTTTCGTTCGAGCGACACGGTGGGACTCATGCTCAAGGATGTCCGGGTGCCGCTCGAAAACCTCCGTGGAGAACTCCATCACGGGTTTATCCAGGCCATGGAACTGCTCGACGGCGGAAGGATCGGCGTAGCCGCCATGGCGGTCGGAATCGGCCGGGGATGTCTGGAGGAGAGCCTCGCATACGCCCGAAAGCGGCAGGCATTCGGGCATCCCATCGCCGATTTCCAGGCGATTCAGTGGATGCTCGCCGATATGGCGACCGAACTCGACGCGGCAAGACTCCTCGTTTACCGCGCTGCCAAGCTGAAAGACGGCGGAACGAAGTTTTCCAGGGAGGCATCCATGGCCAAGCTTTTCGCCTCCGAGGCCGCCACGCGGGCCGCCCTGAAAGCGGTTCAGGTCCACGGCGGTTACGGCTACACGCGCTCTTTTCCGGTGGAACGCTATCTCAGGGAGGCCAAGCTCTGCGAGATCGGCGAGGGTACGTCCGAGATGCAGCGGCTGGTGATAGCGCGGGAAATTCTGTAGGAAAGGTGAAACCATGCGCCCTGTATACATGATCTCAGGCGGTATCACGAAATTCGCCAAGGCGCATCCGGACAAGGATTTTCGCCTGATGGTCAAGGAAGCTTTCGACTATGCCATGGACGATGTCCCCGCTCTCACCCGGGAGGCAATCGACGGCAGCGTCTGCTCCTACTTTTCCGACCACTTTACCCGCCAGCTCATGTCCGGGGCCATGGTCCAGGACTATCTGGGGCTCTCTCCCAAGCCGTCCCGCCGCGTCGAGGGTGGCGGCGCCACCGGTGGCTTGTGCTTCCAGTCAGCCTGGGAAGCGGTTGCCTCGGGCCGGATGGAGGTCTGCCTGGCCATGGGGTTCGAGACCATGAGCCGGGTCAACACCTGGAAGGGGAACGAGTTCATTGCCCTCGCTTCGGACACCAATTTCGACTACCCGGTCGGCGGCTTTTACAGCGGCTACTACGCGATGATGGTGCGCCGCCACATGCACGAGTTCGGCACCACCGTGGAGCAGATGGCAAAGGTGGCGGTCAAGAACCACGCCAATGCCCTCCATAACCCTTATGCCCAGAGCCCGGGCAGGCTGACCATCGCCGATGTGCGCTCAGCCCTCATGGTGGCCACGCCGCTGACGATTCTGGACATTTGCCAGATGTCCGACGGCGCTGCAGTGGCAATCCTGGCCTCGGAGGAACTGGCGAACAGGCTCTGCAGCCGGCCGGTCCGGATCAGCGGCGTCGGCTGCGGAACCGATGCCATGCGCATGGCCGACCGCCCTCACGGGAAGGTCCCGTTGCTGCCCCATGAGGCGGAGAGCAACTATGCCGACCTGAAGTACCCCGGCGTCCACTCCTTCCGCGCTGGGCGGATGGCGGCCAAGCTCGCCTATCGGATGGCAGGGGTCACCGACCCCGTCAAAGATCTTGATTTCGTAGAACTCCACGATGCCTATACCTCGTCGGAGATACAGACATATGAGGATCTTGGCCTCTGCCGCTACGGAGACGGGGGGAGCTTCGTCGATGCGGGGGCCCCCTTCCTGGCGAACATCGAATACGGCCTGGAATTTTCGGGGTCAACCAGATGGCGCCGCATCCCGGTCAACCCTTCAGGTGGCCTTCTCGCTTGCGGCCACCCCGTCGGAGCGACCGGACTCATGCAGGCTGTTTTCGCTTTCTGGCAGCTCCAGGAGACAACCGGCAAGCACCTGGGAGACGCCACCCTGCAGATTCCCGACGCCAGGCGGGGGCTGATCCACAGCCATGCGGGGACCGGGACGTACGTCACCGTGTCGATTCTGGAAAAATGATCACAGAAAAAGCATTTGCCATAGAGCCACAGAGAGACTGACATCTGCCACAGAGACACAGAGACTCAGAGGTCCACAGAGAAAAGCAAAAAACTGTTTTTCGGTAATACCATCATCAAGAATCGTTGTTTTTTGCTTGCCTTGTTCCTGGTTTTCTCTGTGTTTCTGTGTCTCCGTGGCAGGTTTGGATTTTTCTCTGCGTCGTGGCTAAACTGCAGTTTTCAGGATGATTCATGAAACGGAT
>JBEKFJ010000228.1:0-4448 GCA_050013355.1 Oryzomonas sp. | reverse complement strand
TATTACGCCTATAACCCGGACGGCAGCATATTTATGGGTCTGCATGTCTTCGATCCCCATCAGCAGGGCCTGGTGCGCAAACTTCTGGAGGAGGCTGTTTAACTCCTACCCCGAATCAAGGCATCAGGTTAGCAGCTGACCGCCACCAGGATGCTGCAGGGCGCTCGATCCAAAAGCGATATGCCCACCGAACCCTTCCACCAGCGGGAGGCAAACGATGTCTGCTTCCGGTGCCCCAGCACGATCAGGTCCACCTTCAGTTCGGTTGCCAGGCGGCAGATCTCCTCTACCGGTTCCCCGTAGGCCAGATTCAGAAGCGCCAATCCAAAAATCACGGCAACAGCCATGAACGAGTCCTGAAATCCGGCTATGCGGGCCAGTTGGCGATGGCCCTGCTCCAGGGCAAGCTGCGCCGGTAACGCGCTCAGCGGAGTTGCTTCAACCGGTGTGGAGATGTGGCCGACACTGCTGCGCTGGTGGCAATGGTCCGTCTGCCCGGAATTGCCGGGGGGCGTTTTTTCGTTAGGCAAGATTGCTCCAAATCTTGTTGAGGGTGGCCTTGAGCGCAGCCAGCTCACGGTCGGTCACCCCTTGGCAGGCGTCCTCCCGCACCTGCTGGCTGACAGCCATGAGCTGCTCCAGAAGGTGTATCCCATGACCGGTCAGATGGATGCGGAAGGCGCGCCGATCTGCCTCGCTGTCGCTTCGCCTGATCAACTGCTTCTGTTCCAGTTTGTCCAGTATGCGCGTGATGGTGGGCTGATCCTTGAAGACCCGGTTTGCCAGTTCCCTCTGGGTCAGGCCGCCCTGCTCCAGGAGCCTGTGGAGCGCGACCCATTGCTCCGGTGTCACGCCGTAGGGTTTGAGGCGTCTCCCCAATTCGTTTTTATAACGCATCGAGGTCCTGGCCATGATGAAGCCCAGGCTATTGTCGAGTGTCTGATCCATGGCAACCTCCCGTGTCATGTCATGATAATAGTTGTCACGACAATAATTGTCAATAGCTTGGCACCCCGGCATTTCGCTCGATCCGCCGTTCAGGCGTCACAGACACAGGTTGAAATTTTTGTTTTTGTATTGCGAATGTTTGAGCTATCCTGACGGGGGTTTGCAGTAAACAGAAAGAGGTGGCGTATGAGTATTGCTTCCAGGTGGCTGATTGCTATTGTCCTGCTGGTGACGGCTGTACCGGTTCAATCGGTTTCCGCTGCAGTGGAGAACGACTACGAGATACCCTTGAGTGAACTCAAGAAGGTGGAGAAAAAGAAACCGAAGAAGACGGAAACCAGTAAGCGCAAGGAAAGGAAAAAGGCAGATACAACAAGCCAGGAGACGACGCGTGAAGTCTCAGGGGGGGCTGCGGCACCCAGCCAGCCCGTGCCTTTGGGGCCTGAAGCTGCCCAACGCGGTGCCGAGGTCATGGAAACGCCGGACAACGCACACATCAGCCATGAGCCTTACAGCTATGTGGTGCCCGGCAAACGCACCGTCATCAAGGCCGTCATCAGCCGGGAAGCGGTGCAGCCCATCCGGTGCCGGTTTCGCTCGTTGGACAAGGGGGGCTACGCCTCCGTAGCGATGGTTAGGTTGCCGGGAAGCCAGTTTACCTATGTCGCAACCCTGCCGGCGTTGGAACCGGGAACGGCAGTGCTCCGTTACCGCTTCATCGTTGTTGACGCCTCGGGCAATCAGACCTACAGCCAGGAATTCGTTATTCCCGTGAAACCAACATCCGTCATGCCCGGCTGGCAGCAGGACCCCGCCAAGGAGCCGGTCAGGGTTGCCCTGGAGAATCCCCGGCAGCCGCTGGAGGGATTCTCGGATGTGGTCATGGAGAATGCCGAAAGGAAATGATACCAATTCCAAATCAAGGCGCTATCTTGACGAGGCCTCCGGCCTCCCCCTTGCGGGGCGCCTTCGCGGTCCAATTTGCTCTGCAAATTGTCGTTGGCTCGTCTTCGGCTCCTCAACGTACTGCCTGTACGCCTTCGTTGCCTCAATCCTCGCCGCCTTGATTTCATCCTTGATTTGAAATCGGTATAATAGTGTCTTTTACGGCCCGACCTGGGCCGTGATGCTGCCGCCTCACGTGAAGCCTGAGCCGGCAGTGCAGGCAAAACAATGGTCGCCCACCGGGATGGGGGTCCCTGCCGCGGGGAGTTCGTAGAGTTGGGCGATATGAATTTGCTGACCGCCATGATGCAGTCCGGCTGCCAGGTTGAAGTCGCAATCGTAGATGAATCCGTCCCAGTTTACCGAGAGCAGCGAGCGGCACATCAAGCCGGGCAGGGTACAGGGGTTGAAGCTTCCCTCCAGCCTCGCCAGATAGGCGGCCAGGTTGCCGGAGCGCTCAAGCCAGGCGCGGAAGCGGCCCAGCGGCACGTTGGCAAAGGTGTAGAGATGGTTGAAGCTGATGGCGTAACGCCGCTCCAGGTCCCGGCGAAACCTTTTTTCGGCCTCTCCCTGGGGGGCGGGGAGGAAGGCCCCGGTGGGGTTGGAAACCAGGTCGAGTTCCAGGCCGCTCCCTGCCATGCCGTACCCCAGTCCGTTCAGCCGCTGGAGCATGGCGATGCTCGCCTCCCACACTCCGTTGCCGCGCTGGGCCTCGGTCTGGGCTGCATTGGCGGCCGGCAATGAGGCCGTAAGCGCCACGCCATGGTCACGGAATAATTCCGGCAGCGCGCCGGATTCGGGCCGCGTCAGGGCCGCC
Source organism: Oryzomonas sp. (assembly GCA_050013355.1). GTDB lineage: Bacteria > Desulfobacterota > Desulfuromonadia > Geobacterales > Pseudopelobacteraceae > Oryzomonas. Next base: position 1,738 of record JBEKFJ010000228.1, on the reverse strand, counting down.
AGGTTGGTGCGCACGATCAGCCGGGAAGTCAAGGGCGCCAGGCCGCTGACCAGGCGGGGAAGCCAGGGCAGCAACTCCGGCGCGCCGCCGGTGATGTCGATGGCGGCGAAACTGAAGCGGCCGGCGCAGGCGATGACCGCCTCCACCGTCTCGTGATCCATCGCCTCTACCCTGTCCGGTCCGGACTCCAGGTGGCAGTGGCGGCAGGCCAGGTCGCACGTCAGGCCGACGTTGACCTGCAACGTCGAGGTTACGCCACGGGTCAGCTCCAGGCCGTGCCGGTGGAGGGTATCTGAAAATCGGGAAGGATTCATAATCGGTTTTTCATGCAGAAAGACCGGCCCTGTCTGTCTTTCCGAGTGTCCCCGCGTCCTTGCGGAAACATTCTTCAAAGCTACAACGAAAGTTTTTCGGCAATCTTCCTCATCTGCACGCCGTGCACCAGCGATGCTCCGCCGCGGATGGCGTTGGTGACGTGCAGCGCCTCGGTCATCTCCTCCAGGTTGGAACCCTTCTCCAGGCATGCCGTGGTATAGGCGTCAATGCAGTAGGGGCATTGCACGGCATGGGCCACGGCAAGGGCGATCAGCGCCTTTTCCCGCTCGCTCAGGGCTCCTTCGGCAAAGACCGCTCCGTAGTAATCGAAGAATTTGGCGGCCAGGTGGGGGGCGTCCTTGCCGATGTCGCCGAATGCGGCCAGGTCAGCCGGGTCGTAATAGGTTTCCATGGGTTGTCTCTCCTTGTCCCCGATATTAATTTATCTGTCGCCGACGACGCAATACAAAACGCAAGGTCAGCTTGCGGAGGGCTGTTTGGGGCGTGATTTGCCCGCCTTCAACCGGTTGTACAGCGCCGGCAGCAGCGCGAACAGGCCAAGGAGCGCGAAGGCGCCCACCACCCGTGGAGAGGCGATGTCGGAGAGCGACGTAATGGTGGCCAGACTGGCCCCGGCGTTGACATAGACGAACCCGCCGGGGATGATGCCGATCATGGTGCCGAGGACAAAAGTGCGCAGCGGTAGGCGCGTCAAAGCGGCCGCCAGATTGATCAGGAAAAAGGGAAACAGCGGCACCAGCCGCAGAAAGAGCAGGTAGTTGAGGCCGCGGGTTTCCAGTTCCCTGTTCAGGGTCTCCAGTTTCGTGCCGAACCTGTTCTGGATCGCATCGCGCAGCAGATAGCGGGTTACCAGGAAGGCCAGGGTGGCTCCGATGGTGGCGGCAATATTGGCGTAAACCGTCCCCATGACAGAGCCGAAGATGGCGCCGGCGGCCAGGGAAAGAACGGCTGCGCCGGGGAGCGACAGCGCGGTCTGGGCGATGTAGACGGCCATGAAACCGGCTACCATGGCGGCCCTGTGGGCGGCATGGTACTCCACCAGGCTCTGGCGGTTGGCCTTGAGGGTCTCCAGGGTCAGGAAGCGCCCCAGGTCGAACCACATGAACACGCACACAGCCACCCCGCCAGCCAGGGCGATCAGGATCTTTTTCCACTGCATATGAGCTTACTCCCGCCCGGCAGGTACTATTCAGCCTTTGGCCGCCTCCCCTTTCGCCGCCACCCGGGCGCTGAATTTATCCAGGCTGACGGTTATGCGCTCATGGGTGCCCGTTCCGATGATGTCCACCTCGTCACGGGCTTCAATCTCCCACACCGTGCGTTTCCCGTCAACCTCGGTGCATCGGACGCGGGCCGTCACCTCCATGCCGGGCGGCGTGGCAGCCTGGTGAGTGATATTGAT
>JBEKFJ010000227.1:0-4574 GCA_050013355.1 Oryzomonas sp. | reverse complement strand
CCCAATGGTCCCTGTGACGCGACTGGACATGCCCCGCGGCCTCTGGTATAGTGCAGTTTTCTCACGGGGCACGCACGCATGAACTACGAGATCGCCAGAAAACGGATGGTGCAGGAGCAGATCATGGGGCGCGGCATCAGCGACCGCAGGGTCATCGATGCCATGCTCAGGATCCCGCGTCATATCTTCGTCCAGGAGGCGTTCGCGGCCCAGGCCTACAGCGACACCCCCCTGCCCATCGGTGAGAAGCAGACCATCTCTCAGCCGTACATGGTAGCCCTGATGACCGAACTGCTGGCCCTGACCGGTAAGGAAAAAGTGCTGGAGATCGGGACCGGATCCGGCTACCAGACCGCCATCCTGGCGACCCTCGCCGACCGGGTCTGCACGGCCGAACGCATCCGCCCGCTGGCGATGCGGGCCAGAAAATGCCTCGACTCCCTCGGGCTTTTCAACGTAAAATTAAGGATCAACGACAGCGACGACAGCCCCATCGGCTGGGATGAAGAGGCCCCCTTCGACGCCATCATAGTCACGGCCGGGGCGCCCGATGTGCCGGAGGTGCTGACCGGCCAGCTCGCCGTCGGCGGCAGGCTGGTGATCCCGGTGGGGAATGAGATCGAACAGCGCCTGCTCAGGATCGTGAAGGATACGGACGGGTCCCTGCTGACGGAGGCGTCGGTCGGGTGCCGTTTTGTGCCGCTGGTCGGCAGGCAGGGATGGCATATCGACAGCATGTAGCAAAGCGAGGACCGACTATGCAACGTGATCACCTTCTGGATAGCACCTATATTGAAAAAGAGCCCCTGGTCGATGTCGTCCTGGCCCTGGATGAAGTGGACGAACCGTTGGAGTTTTCCGATGACGAGGAGGTTCACGAGGAGGAGGCTGCCGACGAGAAGCTCCCTCTGGAAGAGCTGGAAAGCTACGACGACGCCATCAAGATCTACCTGCGGGACATCCAGCGCACGCCGCTTCTGAACGCCGAGTCGGAGAAGGAACTGGCCCGCAGGGTTGAAAAGGGGGACAAATCCGCCAGGGACAAGATGATCGAGTCCAACCTGCGGCTGGTGGTGAAGATCGCCAAGCGCTACATCAACCGCGGCCTCCCCTTCCTGGACCTGATCGAGGAGGGGAACCTGGGGCTGATCAAGGCGGTGGAACGCTTCAGCCTTGCCAAGGAATGCCGCTTCTCCACCTACGCCACCTGGTGGATCCGCCAGGCCATCGAGCGCTCCCTGGTCAACCAGTCCCGGACCATCCGCCTGCCGGTGCACGTCTCCGACGACATCAACCGCATGCTCAAGGCCACCCGCGCCCTCTCCCAGACCCTCCAGCGCGAACCGTCCGTCCAGGAGGTGGCCGACGCCATGAAGGCCAAGGTGGCCTACACCCGCCGGCTCATGACCCTCTTGCGGCGCACCTGCTCCATGGAGACCCCCATCGGCGACGGCAACGACTACTTTCTCATCGACACCATCGAGGACAGTTCACTGGTGTCACCGTCGGAACTGCTGGAAAACGTCAACCGCTACGAGATGATCTCCCGCTTCTTCGATGAACTCACCGAGAGCGAGCAAAAGATCCTGACGCTGCGTTTCGGCCTGGACGACAGGGAGCCCCAGACCTTGGACACCATAGGCCAGAGCTTCGGCGTCACCCGGGAGCGCATCCGCCAGATCGAGTCCAAGTGCCTGGAGAAGCTGCGCAAGCTGTCGGAAGGGTAGACCATAATACGACAGTTTGGCCACAGAGCCACGAAGAACGGAGAATCACCGTAGGGGCGCTGCTTGCCGCGCCCCGATTGGGCGGAGCAAGCGCCGCCCCTACGGTTCATATGTTAAATCACCGGTGCAATACCTCAGCGTCTCTGCGACTCTGTGGTAAATGCTTATTCCAGGATAAACCGTTTTGAGTATCGAATTTCTCAATCGACAAGGAGCCTGAACTGATGGAAGAGTTGAAGAACATCATCCGCGACATCCCGGACTTCCCCAAGAAGGGGATCGTTTTCAAGGACATCACCACCCTGCTGCAGGACGCCAAATCGTATCATCGCATGATCGACCTGCTGTCGCACCACTACGTCGGCAAGCACGTGGACAAGGTGGTCGGCGTAGAGGCCCGCGGTTTCATCATCGGCTCGGCCCTGGCCTACAAGCTGGGGGCCGGCATCGTGCTGGTGCGCAAACCGGGCAAGCTCCCCTCGGAGACCTTCAGCAAGACCTATGACCTGGAATACGGCACCGACACCCTGGAGATCCACAAGGACGCCTTCAAGCCCGGCGAGCGCATCTTGATCGCCGACGACCTGTTGGCAACCGGCGGCACCATGGCCGCGGTGGTAGATATGGTGCAGAGCATGGGCGGGGAGATCGTGGATTGCTGTTTCATGGCCGAGTTGGAATTTCTCGAAGGGCGCAAGAGGCTGCCGGAGGGGAAGGTTTTCTCGCTGCTCAAGTTTTAGTGTCCCGTGCGGAACACCAGGCGAGCGTTTCGCTTGAAACAGGGGAGTAACTCTGGTATATAGGTTCTCCATCTCAATCTGTCCCCGTAGCTCAGCAGGATAGAGCACTTCCCTCCTAAGGAAGGGGTCGGACGTTCGAATCGTCTCGGGGACGCCAAAAACAACAGCAGCCGATTTCTCTATGAAATCGGCTGTTTATCTTTGTGTAAAATCAAGCCAATTATTAATTGTTTAGTAAATGCAAATATATTCATATAGTTAGGCAGTTCGATTGTTTTTTGAGCAATTGCTCTGTAAAACCCCTCTCTAACTACCCGCACACGGCCGAACTCAGTCTTTACCAATATTGATGGTCTATCCCCTCCTGGTACCCATCAGTCATGTTTGGCAGAAACGATTAAATATCTCAAGGACCTAAATAAATTCAGTTGCCATCACTGACACCAGTCAGCTTGACAGTAATGAGAACTGCGCTATTTTTAAAATAGTAATGCGATAAATACCCGATAATACCAAACCTTCCGTGAGGATGGGACGGAATGCGGCGGGTCTTCATTGAGGAGATGGCCGAGCTGCCGAAGGTAAATACTTTGGATAGTTCGGCCTTTTGTGTGCGGATTTAAAATTATGGGTGTAACAAACCATTTTATTATGAAAATGACACAACCGAGCAAACTTATTTAGAAGATTAAAAAGGGGGGAATATGATTTGCGAAATGAACCGCAGGGAGTTTCTCAAGTATTCTCTGGCAACTGGTGCACTCATCGCCTCTGGAGATGGAATCTTGAATCACGCAATGGCACAGGCTTCAACTGGGGTCACCGAGGTTGATAAATTGACCGTATGGGTGTTGACGGACAACTACTACGACGCCAATAGACCTGACGTGAAAAATATGAAACGTTACCGTTCTATGCCGGGGAAGTCGATCCACGCAGAACACGGCATTTCTTATTACGTGGAGACGGTCGTTGGCGGAAAAACAAGTGCATGCATGTATGATTACGGACTTGACCCCGCGGGTGTGGCCAACAATATGTCGCTCCTCGGGATCGACGTCGGGAAGGTAAATGCCTTCAGCCTGAGCCACGGTCATTACGATCACTATACGAGTGCAGTTAGCATTCTCAAAAGAAACCAGTCACGGATCACCGAAGGAACGCCATTCTACGTAGGTGAAGAGGCCTTTGCCCGTAGATATTCGCTTCGTCCCGGAGCAGTTGAACCTTCGGACCTCGGACAACTGATGAAGGAGGATATAGAAGCTATTGGGCTAAAGGTTGTGGAGGTGAAAAACAAAGTAGAGATCATCCCCGGCGCGTACTTTACCGGGAACATCGCCCGTGTTACCACCTTTGAGAAAGTATCGACAAATTTTCAAATAAAGCGCGGCGAAAAGATCGAACACGATACGTTTCCGGGGGAGCAGGCGGTCTTCTTTCATATAAAAGGGAAAGGCCTGGTGGTTCTTTCCGGTTGTGCGCATGCCGGGATAGTCAATACGATCAAGCAGGCGCAGAAAAGTGCAGGCACAGATAAAATCCATGCGGTCATGGGTGGCTTCCATTTGATTAATGCGAAAAACGAGGTCATCCAAAATACGGTAGCCGATATTAAGGCAATGAAGCCGGACATGATCGTACCGGCCCATTGCACCGGATTTGAGGCGATCGTGGCTTTCAGCAGAGAGATGCCCAACGAATTCGTTCTGAATACGGCAGGAACCCAATATACATTTACAGCTTAAGCTATATAGGAAAACCGGGCGCCATATTAAACGGATAAGGATGCGTGTTAATGACGAAAAGTTAGAAGTGAGTTGGCTAGGGGACGCCAAAAATCAAATGTCTGATTTCGTAATAAAATCGGCCATTTATTTTATATGATTTGCATGTAATTTTTGTTTCCACAATAATAATATTTAATATCAATGGGTTGGAGGTCCTAGTTGCCTCAGGGTGATGCATTCATATAAACATGACAGTTTTTGTCACTAGCTGCATCACTTTTAAGATCAATAACGTAAATCGTTATAAAGTACAACAACATTTAATCAATGATAACAGCCATATAAAACATTAATGTTGTTTGGTATTTAAATTGCTT
>JBEKFJ010000226.1:0-4604 GCA_050013355.1 Oryzomonas sp. | reverse complement strand
CTCCGACATCCTCAAGCAGAACGAGATCACCGACTACCTGGTGCGCGTCGTCCAGCCGCGCCTATCGGCCATCGCCGGTGTCCAGCGGGCCGACATCCTGGGCGCCCGCACCTTTGCCATGCGCATCTGGATGAAACCGGAACGCATGGCGGCGCTCAACATCACTCCGGCCCAGGTGCGCCAAGCCTTGGCGGACAACAACTTCCTCTCGGCCCTGGGACACAGCAAGGGGTCGCTGATCCAGGTCAACCTGACCGCCGACACCAATCTCAACACGGTGGACGAATTCAAACGCCTGGCTGTGCGCCAACAGAACGGCGCCATCGTGCGAATCTCGGACATCGCCGACGTGGCGCTGGGGGCCGAGGACTACGACTCCGAGGTGCACTTCTCCGGCCAGACCGCCGTATTCATAGGCATCTGGCCCCTGCCCAACGCCAATTCCATCGACGTCATCAAAAAGGTGCGGGCCGAGATGGCTGCCATCCAGCGCGACCTGCCCAGCGGCATGCAGGCCCACGTGGCCTACGACGCCACCGATTACATCAACACCGCCATCCACGAGGTCTTGAAGACCCTGGGGGATACCCTGATAATCGTGATGGTGGTGATCTTTCTCTTCCTGGGCTCCTTCCGCTCGGTACTCATACCGGTGGTGGCCATTCCGGTCTCACTGATCGGGGCGGTCTTCCTGATGCAGGCCTTCGGCTTTACCGTCAACCTGCTGACCCTCCTGGCGGTGGTGCTCTCGGTCGGCCTGGTGGTGGACGACGCCATCGTGGTGGTGGAGAACGTGGAACGCCACCTGGGCGAGGGGAAATCCCCCCTGGAAGCGGCCCTGCTCGGTGCCCGGGAACTGGTGGGACCGATCATTGCCATGACCATTACCCTGGCGGCGGTCTACCTCCCCATCGGACTGCAAGGTGGGCTGACCGGGTCGCTCTTCCGCGAATTTTCCCTCACCCTGGCCGGCGCCGTGACCATCTCCGGCATCGTGGCCCTGACCCTGTCGCCGGTCATGTCGGCCAAACTGCTCAAACCGGACATTGAAAAGCACGGCCTGGCGGGCCGCATCGCCCGCGACTTCGAACGTCTGAAAAACACTTACGGCCGCTTGCTCTCCGCCACCCTGGCCGCCCGGCCGGCGGTCTACACGGTCTGGATCGTGATCTCCCTCCTGACCATCCCCATGTTCACCATGTCGGCGCGCGAACTGGCCCCCGCCGAGGACCAGGGGGTCATCTTCGGCATCCTGGACGCCGCGGCCAACTCGACCCTGGACCAGAACAGCCGCTATGCCGCGGCAGCCAACCAGATATTCATGGGCATACCCGAAACCGACTTCACCTTCCAGATCACCATGCCCAACTCCGGTTTCGGCGGCATGGTCACCAAGCCCTGGAATGACCGCAAACGCACGGTCTTCCAGATCATGCCCGAGGTCCAGCAGAAGCTGCAGGGGATCCCCGGCATCCGGATGTTCCCGGTCACCCCCCCGGCACTGCCGGGCGGCGGCCAGTTCCCGGTGGAGTTTGTCCTGGCATCCACCGCCGATGCGAACCAGATCCTGGAGTTCGCCAATCAACTGCAGCTCAAGGCCATCCAGAGCAAGATGTTCGCCTTTCCCCCCCTGATCGACGTCAAGGTGGACCAGCCCCAGACGGAGTTTGCCATCGACCGTGATAAAGTCGCTGCCCTGGGCCTGAACTTGGGGCAGGTCGGCGCCGACCTGGGAGGCATGGTGGGGGCGGACTACGTCAACCGTTTCGATATCGCCGGCCGCAGCTACAAGGTCATCCCCCAGATCGAGCGGGTCGGCCGCCTCAATCCGGGCCAGTTGAAGGATATCTACGTTACCGGACCCGGGGGTAAACTGATCCCGCTCTCCTCCGTGGCCACCCTGAAGGAATCGGTCGTGCCCCGCTCCCTGAACCGCTTCCAGCAGTTGAACGCCGTCACGATCAGCGGAGTGGCCATGAGGCCGCTGGACGAGGCGCTGCGCTTCCTGGAGGGCGAGGCGGGCAAGATCCTGCCCAAGGGGTATGTGCTGGACTACACCGGCGAGTCGCGCCAACTGCGCACCGAGGGAAATAAATTCCTGCCCGCCTTCGCCCTGGCCGTGATCCTGATCTTCCTGGTGCTGGCGGCCCAGTTCAACAGCTTCCGCGACCCCTTCGTCATCCTGGCCGGTTCGGTGCCGCTGGCCATGTTCGGCGCGCTGATCTTCACTTTCCTGAAGATCCCCGACCCCAACACCCCCTTCTGGACCCGTGGCTGGACTACCACGCTCAACATCTACTCCCAGGTCGGGCTGGTGACCCTGGTAGGGCTGGTGTCCAAGAACGGGATCCTGATCGTCGAGTTTGCCAACAAGTTGCAGTTGCAGGGTCTCCCCAAGCTGGACGCCGTGCACCAGGCAGCCATGACCCGCCTGCGGCCGATCCTGATGACCAGCGCCGCCACCATCGCCGGCCACTTTCCCCTGACCCTGGTTACCGGCGCCGGCGCTGCCGCCCGTAACTCCATCGGTCTGGTGCTGGTGGGAGGCATGTTTGTCGGCACCCTCTTTACCCTGTTCGTCGTCCCCTCCATCTACATGCTCATCGCCCGCGACCACAGCAGCGACCGGGAGCGCGAGGCGGCCGTGGCAGCGGCAGAGGTCTCATAGATCTCCTTTGGGGTCATGAGGGTATTTGTCAGGATCCGGCACCCCCATAAAAGTCACGACGCCACAGACGTGATGCCTGCTATACTTATACTAGACACACAGGATACTATGGATTAGTTAAGAAGGCCGGTGGTCGTCATGGAAGGTACGACGGGATATTGGCTGACACGGTTGGTTCTGCAAAGGAGCCTGGGGGTTGTCTACCTGATCGCTTTCAGCGTCGCAGTGAACCAGTTCCGCCCCCTGTGCGGCGAGAAGGGGCTCCTGCCGGTGGGCCGGTTTCTCCGCCAGACCTCGTTCGCGGAGTCGCCCAGCATCTTCTTCCTGTTTCCCCACGACAGCGCCTTTGCCGCGTGCGGCTGGGTCGGGATAGGTCTGTCCCTGGTGGCCGCAGCCGGGCTGTCCGAGCGGTTCGGCGACCTCGCCTCCATGGCGGTTTGGACCCTGCTCTGGCTGCTGTACCTCTCCTTTGTGAATATGGGCCAGACCTTTTACGCCTTCGGGTGGGAGTCGCTTCTCCTGGAGAGCGGGTTCCTGGCCATCTTCCTGGGATCGGCCCACAGCGAGCCGAACAGCATCATGATCTGGCTGTTCCGCTGGCTCCTGTTCCGGGTCATCTTCGGGGCGGGGTTGATCAAGCTGCGCGGCGACTCGTGCTGGCGCGAGCTCACCTGCCTCGACTACCACTTCGAGACCCAACCCATGCCCAACCCGCTCAGTTGGTATTTCCACTGGATGCCCGGCTGGGTGCACAAGGCAGGGGTGCTTTTCAACCACCTGACGGAGGTGGCGGCCCCGGTGGCCTTCTTCGCCCCTCAGCCGTTCAGCGCCATAGCCGGCGGCCTGACCATCCTCTTCCAGGGTTCGCTCATGGTAAGCGGCAACTTTTCCTGGCTGAACCTGCTGACCCTGGTCCTGGGCTTCAGCACCTTCAACGACGCGCAACTGGCCAGGGTCCTACCCATCGGGGCGCCGGCGTTTGTCCCACCGGCTATGTTCCACACCTGGGCGGTGTGGGGGGTGGCGCTGCTCGTCGGGGTGTTGAGCGTCAAGCCCGCGCTCAACCTCTTTTCGCCGCACCAGATCATGAACACCAGCTATAATCCCTTGCAGTTGGTGAACAGCTATGGCGCCTTCGGCAGCATTACCCGAGAACGCTTTGAGATCATGCTGGAGGGGAGCGACGAGGCCGCCCCCACCCCTGCCACGGACTGGCGGGCCTACGAGTTCAAGGGCAAGCCGGGTGATCCCTGCCGCATGCCGCCCCAGGTCGCACCCTATCACCTGCGGCTCGACTGGCTCATGTGGTTTGCCGCCATGCCGTCACCCTATTACGATCCCTGGTTCATCCACTTGGTGGAGAGGGTGCTGCAGGGGGATAGGGCCACCCTTGCGCTCATGAAGGGTAATCCCTTTCCCGATGCCCCGCCGCGCCTTGTCCGCGCCACATATTACCGCTACCACTTCACCACCCCGGCGGAACACCGGAACACCGGATGCTGGTGGCGGCGCGAGCAGGTGGGGGTCTACTTCCCCCCGGTCTCCCTTGTCGATCCCTCTTTCCGCAACCTGCTGACCACCCTCGGCTGGCAGAACGAATGATCCCGATCCCGTTAATACCCCCGTGTTCGTGCTTAAGGGACTCGGAATTGACTGATATACCAAGTTTTACGCTCAGATTTAGGTCAGATTTGTCGTTCCTGATTGAGCAAAACCGCAGGCGTAGCAGGGCTACGCCGAGGATTTTGTGATTGAAGGAGCGGCAAAGATGGCCTGAAGATGAGATGTAAGGTAGCGGGCCTTCAAGACCGTGACAGCGATTTTCGAGAGTTCCATTGCCGCTTACCCGAGCCGCGCATCAACCGCCTTCCAGTCGATGTTTCCGAAAAAAGCCTCGATGTAGTCGGCCCGCTTCAGCCCGTAATCCAGCATAAAG
>JBEKFJ010000225.1:0-4620 GCA_050013355.1 Oryzomonas sp. | reverse complement strand
AGTGGAGTGTGGAGATCCACCCGCAGGAGTCGAGGGTCCTGGCGTTTTGGGATACGTTCGAGTGGGGCCTGTGGTTCGGCGGGCACGTCCTTTACAGCTCCGGCGGGGTGTATCACCTGTGCGCCCACGAGGGGGGCTGGCTGGGGACGGTGGTGTACGAAGAACGGGCCGGGGGCGGGCGGCGGTTCTGGAGGGACTTCGAGACCGGGGCGATGCGGGCGAGGCTGGAGGGGATGCTCGGGCTGAGAGGGCTCGCTCCGGTTGCCGAGGGGACCTTTCGCCTGTCTCGGTGCGACGTGCGTAATGGGGCGGGGAAGATTGTGTGCCGGCTGGAGTGGGCTTCGGTTTCCGCGGGGAAGCGAGGGGATGAGGGGCTGCTCAATTCCTGCCGGGTAATGCCCCTGCTCGGTTATGAAGCAGAGGCCGCGCGGGTGGTGGAGCATCTCGTGCGGCGCGGCGCGCGAACGTCCGGGGACGGCCCAGTGGAGGTCTTGCTGCGATACGCCGGCAGCGTGCCCCGGAAGCACACCCTGCGGCCCGCATTTGGCCTGGATGCGGATACGCCGGCCCGTGAGGCCGTGGGGCGGATCGTGCGCACGATCCTGGAGATCGCCGAAAGCAACGTGCCGGGGATTGTGGACGACCTGGACACGGAGTTTCTCCACGATTACCGGATCTGCCTCCGGAAGGTTCGTTCGGTGCTGAGCCTGGTGAAGGACGTATACCCGGCCGAGGGAACCCGGCGCATGCGCAAGATCCTCGGGGACCTCGCCCGGCAGACCAACCGGCTTCGCGATCTTGACGTGTACCTCTTGGCGCGGGATGAATACCTGGGGTTGCTGCCTCCCGCACTCCGTCCGGCCCTGGACGGGATGTTCAAGGATTTTTCGGCGGACAGGGAGCGGGAGGCGCGGCGGACAGTCTCGAAGCTGCGCTCGCCGTCCACCCGCCGGTCTCTCCGGGAGGTGGAGGGGTATTTCTCCGGCGAAACCCTCCACGAGCCTTCGCCGGCCGCCGGCCTCCCCGTGGGGCCCCTGGTTTTCCGCCGCATCTGCAAGCGGTACCGGAAGATTCGCAAGATCGCGGCCGGTATCGGGGCCGAGACACCGGACGAGGCGGTGCACCGGCTCCGCATCGAGTGCAAAAAGCTGCGCTACCTCATGGAGTTCTTCGCCGAACTCTTTCCAAGGGAAGAAGGGGCAGGGATGCTGAGGTTGCTACGCCGGCTGCAAAACCGGCTTGGCGAGTTCAACGATGCCCTGGTGCAGCAAAGATCACTGATGAATTACTGGGAGAGGAAAAGGTCCGGGTCCGATGTCGCCCTGGGGGTGGGGGGGCTCGTCGCCGTCCTCTACCGCCGGCAGCAGGAGGCGCGCGGCCTTATCGACGATGCCCTGGAAGGGTTCTGCGGCGGTTCGACGGCACAAGCCTTCAAGCACACCTTCAAACTGGTTTCTGCAACGGATATGAAAAGGCCGGCACGACAATGAAAATACTCTCTTCTTACAGCATCAAGGGCGGGGTGGGAAAAACGGCCCTTGCGGTCAACCTGGCGTTCGCATTCCGCGAGGCCGGTCGCAGGACCCTTCTTCTGGACCTGGACCCGCAGGGGGCCGCCACCTTTTACTTCCGTGTGGCCAGTGCGGAGAAGTTCCGGATGCGCGACGCGGACTCCCTGGCAGAGGGACTCCGCAAGAACATCCGGGAGTCAGACTTCCCCGGGCTCGACATCATCCCCTCCAACTTAGGCTACCGGCACTTCGACATCCTGCTCGACGGCATGGCCAAGCGCCGCAGGCAGCTCAGGAAGGTGCTGGAGGAGTTAAAACCCGATTACGACGTGATCCTCATGGATTGCCCGCCGAACATCACGCTCCTCTCGGAAAACGTGTTCCGGGCGTCGGACGCGATCCTGGTGCCGGTCATCCCGACTGTGCTTTCACGGAGGACGTTGGAGCAGTTGGCCGGTTTCTTCCGGGACGAGAACCTGCCCGGCGGGATGCTGCGCCCGTTTTTCTCGATGGTCCAGAAGCGGAACAGGATGCACCGTGAGATCATGGAGGACCTTCCGGTGTCGTATCCCGGTTTCCTGAAGACAGTGATTCCGTTCTCTGCGGACGTGGAAAAGATGGGCCTGCACAGGATGCCGCTTCTGGCCTATTCCCATGCCGGCACGGCGGCGATGGCCTACCGGGCGCTGTGCGACGAGATCCTTTCCCTGGCGGGTCCATGACCATGGTCGAGATCGAACGGAAATTCCTGGTGAAGTCCCTGCCCGACGGATTGCAGGGAGGGACGCCGATCCTGCAGGGGTACCTGGCCCACGACGAGCACCTGGAGGTGCGCATCCGGCAGTATGGTGAGAAGTACTTTCTCACCGTCAAGGAGGGGGCGGGGCTTATGCGGCGTGAGACCGAGGTCGAGATCTCGCCCCGGCAGTTCCAAGCGCTGTGGCCGTCCACCGAGGGGCGGCGGCTGGAAAAGGTCCGTTCGCTGGTGGATCACGGTTCGTGCCGGGTGGAGGTGGACCGCTACCTGGGGGACCTGGAACCGCTGCTTGTCGCCGAGGTGGAGTTTTCCTCGGCTGAGGAGAGCGAGCGTTTCGAGAAGCCGGACTACCTGGGGCAGGAAATCACGGAGGTGGAGGCCTACAAGAACATCTCCCTCGCCATCCACGGAATCCCCGAAGGGCCGGCCCTGGAGTACCAGATCGGGGCGCTCCCCTTCCTGTTTCGCGGGGGGCGTCTGCACCTCGTGATCGTGACCAATACCGCCCAGACCCGCTGGATCATCCCCAAGGGGCAGCCGGAGCCGGACATGTCCCGGCAGGATGTGGCCGTCATGGAGGCCATGGAGGAGGCCGGGACCATAGGGAGTTGTCTCCCCGGATTCCGCGTGCTCTGCCGCCGCAAGGGCGAGAAGACGCTCTATATCTATCCGCTGAAGGTCACGACCGTGCTGAAAAAATGGCCGGAGATGGATTGGCGGAAGCGCGCGGTGCTGCCTGTCAACAAGGCCCTGAAGATGATCAGCGACCCGGACCTCTCCCAGTGCATTCAGCGCCTCACCTCCCGCTTGCTCGCCTGACCATCTGGGCAACTGGGAGGCAGGTGTACGATAGACGGATTAATGTCCCAATTTTAATATATTGTGTGCTTGACACCGGGTTTTGATCGGTGCACTATTTAACTTATGGCACTTACCAGGGAACAATGCAGCCATTGCGGAAATTCCGTCAAATCCGACAGTTATGATGGAGTTTATTCTGTCCGTGTCGACAGCAAGGGCTATCTGATAGAAATAATGGAGGGGGAGATCCTTCCGGACGCACTCCATTATTGTTCCCCAAACTGCATGTTCAAGCGTGAGCGTGGCGTGGTCCCCAAAGCCAAGTTCGCAATTCACTTTTAAGCGACGCGACTACGTCCCACCCCTCTCCCCAATCCCCTTCTCACGACAACCAAGCCGGATTCATTCGGTTTTCCCCATAGACGAACGCCAAAAAATAAGGCATTATGCCGTGGTCTTGCGTGCCATGTAGCAGAGGAGTCGCCGTGCCGGCCAGACGCACCGCCCTGATATATTCGCCCTTGTTCGGAAATTTCAGCTATGGAGATGACCATCCGTTCAAGTTACAGCGCTATCGTCTCGTACGGGACCTGATGGAGGCTTACGGACTGCTGAAGCTGCCGGGGATGGAGATCCGCGACTGCCGGCCGATCGACGACGAACTGGTGCTGAGCTTTCATGCCCCTGAATATGTGGCACGCCTCAAGGAGTTCAGCGCCTCCGACGAACCTCGGGCCGACTTCCGTTTTGGCCTGGGCGATGCCGACTGCCCCGTTTTCAAAGGGCTTTACGATTGCGCGGCATTGGGAGCAGGGGCGACCTTCGAGGCGGCCCGCTTGGTGGAAGAGGAGGGGTTCGATGTCGCCTTCAACCTAGCCGGCGGCTGGCACCATGCCCATCGGGCCAGGGCCTCGGGGTTTTCCTACGTAAACGATGCCGTTCTCGCCATCAATTGGCTGCTGGCACGGGGCCGGCGGGTTGTCTATCTGGATATCGACGCCCACCACGGCGACGGGGTGCAGGAAGGGTTCTACGACAGCGACCGGGTCCTGACCATCTCCCTACATGAAAGCGGCATCTATTTCTTTCCCGGAACAGGTTTTGAGAATGAAACCGGTCATGGCAGGGGCCGGGGCTATTCAGTTAACGTGCCGCTGATTGCCCACACCGACGACGCCCTCTACATGAAGGCCTTTGATGAAGTGGCCTATCCCCTCATAGCGGCCTATGACCCGGATGTCATCGTCACCCAGATCGGCGCCGACTCCTTTCGCACCGACCCGCTGACCAGGCTTGAGATTACGACCCACAGCTACGGCTATATCATGCGCAAGCTCAAGGCGCTCAAGATCCCCTGGGTTGCTCTGGGCGGTGGCGGATACGACCTGATGAACACGGCCCGCGCCTGGACCATTGCCTGGGCGGTTATGAACGGCGTCGAGCTCAACCCCCGCCTGCCGGCTGCCTTTGTCAAAAAGATCGAGCCGTTGGGCTACCCCCACCGGGCCTTGCTGGATGCCATGCATTGGTCCGAGGAGTATGAGCGCAACC
>JBEKFJ010000224.1:0-4627 GCA_050013355.1 Oryzomonas sp. | reverse complement strand
CCCGCAGTATAATCGCCTCCGGCGATTATCGGTGACGAAGCGCAGCGGAGTTCATCCCGTAGGGACAGAACCGGAACGGTTCTGCTAAAAGCCCTGCGGAGGCGTAGCAGGCCTACTCCGCCGAAGCAGCTTTGGCTGCGAAGGCCGGGCGCTACGCCGCACAATTCAGCTTGCTGAATTGGACCGCGAAGGCGCCCGAAGGGTGAGGCCGCAGGCCGAAGTCACAAAAGGGTTTTCGAGGACGAAGGCCTGATGACTGTTTTTCAACAACCTCTTAGGGGGTCATGGGATGTCGTGCAGACGGGCCTCGATGCAATCCCCTGAAATTTCAAGGGTGGCGAAGGTCTTGCTGTCTGATGTCTGCATCAGCGTGCCGGGGTTGAGAAACAGGATGCCTGATGTGGTGATGCAGGTGGCACGGTGGCTGTGACCGAACAGTACGATATCGGCACGAATCTCGGCCGCTCGTTGTTTCAACCTCTCAAGTCCCCTTTTGACCCCATACGCGTCTCCATGCACCAGCAAGATACGTTTGCCTTCACACTCCCACAGCATCTCCCGAGGCACCGTGGAGTCGTGGTCGCAATTGCCGGAAACGGCGATGACGTCCAGATGCATCAGGCTGCGAAGCAGGTTCGCGTCCTCGACGCCGTCACCGAGATGGATGACGGCGTCCACAGGCTCCGTCAGGTTGTGGGCCTGCAAAACAGGGATGAAATTTCCGTGGGTATCGGACACCACCAATACTTTCATGATGGTAGTGTAGCAGAAGTCGGGGAGTCGTGGCTCCCTAATATTGTCGATTCAGGTGGCCTTACATGACAAAAAAAATCGTAGTGATCCTCCTCGCCGCTATGGTTGCCCTCGGGATGCTTTTTGTTGTCTCGATACTGATTGCCAGGATGATCATGGGCACGGCGGAAACAAAATTGACGGACAAGGAAGGTATCGGCCTGGTTGAGGTTCGGGGGATGATCCTCGACTCCAAGGATACTATCCGCCAACTCCGTTATTTCCTCAAACGGGAGGGGGTCAAGGCCGTGGTGCTGCGGGTTGATTCACCAGGGGGGGTGGTGGCGCCGTCCCAGGAGATCTACGAAGAGGTCAAAAAGTTTGCCGTCAAAAAGAAGATCATCGTTTCCATGGGCAGCCTGGCTGCTTCAGGAGGCTATTACATCTCTTCTCCGGCCACGCTGATCTACGCCAATCCCGGCACTATCACCGCCAGTATCGGCGTGATCCTCAAGCTTTCCAACATCGAAGCGCTGATGGACAAGATCGGCATCAAGTCCTACACCCTCAAGACCGGCAGGTTCAAGGATTCCGGTTCACCGTTGCGGGAGCTTTCAAAGGAAGACCGGGCCATGCTGCAGGCGGTAATCGACAACACCCATGAACAATTTATCCGGGCCGTGGCAGCCGGACGCAAGCTGCCGATCGAGGAGGTCCGCAGGATCGCCGACGGCCGCATCCTCTCCGGTGAACAGGCCATGGGGTTGAAGCTCGTGGACAGGCTGGGAACGTATCAGGACGCCATTGAGGAGGCCGGCCGTCTTGCCGGCATCAAGGGCGAACCCGAGGTCATCCAGCCTCCCAAGAAAAAGATCGACTACTGGGATGTGCTGGTAGACGGAATGGAAGAGAAATTCAGCGGCACCCTGAGGAGCGCCGCCGGCGGGATGCGGCTCATGTACGAAGCGGAGTGAAAGGTGAAAAGTTAAAAGTGAAACCCCACCATTTACCTTTCACCTTTTACATTTTCTTTTCACCATTCACATTTAACCATTCACCTTTTAGCCTTACGCAGGCGGTCGTGGGCCGCGAGTATGATCTTTTCGGTGGTATCCCAGTCGATACAGGCATCGGTGATGGAAATGCCGTATTTCAACTGGCTGAGATCCGCAGGGATCTTCTGGCTGCCGGCCTCCAGATTGCTTTCGATCATGATGCCGGAGATGGAGTTGTTGCCGTCCACAACCTGTTGGATGACGCTTTCCAGCACCTCGGGCTGTTTTTGGTAGTCCTTGTTGGAATTGCCGTGACTGCAGTCCACCATGATGGTGGGTGCAAGCCCGTTTTTTTTCAGACTCTCTTCGGTGGCGAAAATATCTTCCGGGGTGTAGTTGACCTTGCGGGAACCGCCCCGCAGAACAATGTGGACATCGGGGTTGCCGCTGGTCTGGATGATGGAGATACGCCCTTCGCGGTTGATGCCGAGGAAGCTGTGGGGATGCCGGACCGCCTTCATGGCGTCCATGGCGATCTGCAGGTTGCCGTCGGTGCCGTTTTTGAAACCGACCGGGAACGAGAGGCCGCTTGACATCTCGCGGTGGGTCTGGGACTCGGTTGTCCGAGCCCCGATGGCGCCCCAACTGATCATGTCCGCCACGTATTCGGGCGTAATCGGGTCCAGCATCTCATTGGCCACCGGCACCTTGAGCGACGTGATTTTCAGGAGCAGGCCGCGGGCGATGCCGAGCCCTTTGGAGATCAGGTGGCTGTTGTTCATGTCCGGGTCGTTGATAAGCCCTTTCCACCCGATGGTGGTGCGCGGCTTCTCGAAGTAGGTCCTCATGACCAGGAACAGTTGGTCTTCAACCTTGCGAGACAGCACTGCCAGTCGTTTGGCATACCCGACGGCGGCCAGCGGGTCGTGGATCGAGCAGGGGCCGACCACCACCATCAGTCGCCGGTCACGGCGATGAATGATCTCCTTGACGCATTCGCGGCTGGTGTTGACGAACTCACGATCAAGGTCGGAGAGCGGAAAGACCTGGCGAAGCTCGGCAGGGGCGATGATGGGCGTAATGGCGGTGATCTTGAGGTTGTTGGTCTTGATCATGATAGAGTTCTGCCCTGTTCAATGGATTAGCACACAGTTTCTGCAACATAGAATGATTAGCGCCGGTTTGTCAATTGGTTGTTTACATCGCTGTTGCGCCTGGTTTGCCAATCACCCACGGGAGAGCCTGCTATGTTTTCTAGTGACGTCATCATTCAATTCCTGACGGTAGGCGGAGTGGTTATTGCCATCATTGTGGCAGTGGCCTGGTCAACCAAATCGGTCATCGTTCATGAAGTCAACAAGCGGCACGACCTATTCAAGCAGCAGCTTCAGCAGGATGTCAGCCACTCTCTCGAACAGTTCAGAAATGCCCTGACCGAGGAAAAGATGATCTTCGGTGCCATGCAGGATAGCAGGTCGGATGCACTGGTTCAGTTGTACAGCACCATGATCGACATTGCCAAAAACGGTAAGGTGCTCTCCAAGCTCGGGCAGAGCGATCTCACGGCCGTCGTCTCCCATGCTCTGGATTTCCTGACATCCCTCCAGGTGTTCTACGATGCCTATCAGAGAAACGGCATCTATTTCAGCGATGAGTTTTGCTCTGTCATGAATGCCTTCATGGCAGAGCATGAAGGTGCTGTCGCGGATATCACCGCCAGGGTCGGCGCATCGGCCGGCGCGTTTCAGGATGAACAGAAGATGATTACGGATATCCAAAGGTCCTGGAGTACGTTCGAAATGCGCATTCCTGTCATGATTGCCGAAATAAAGAGAGAGTTTCGCCGGTTGGTGGGCGGTTCGAGCACATGGTTTTAGGAAACAGCGACCTGAAGCGGGCCGTTTTCGTAGACCGCGACGGCACCATCAACGTGGAGAAGGAGTATCTCTACCGGGTCGATGAATTCGAGTTCATTCCGGGAGCGCCGCAGGCGCTCAGGCTGCTGAACGAAGCCGGTTTTCTGGTGGTGGTCGTTTCGAACCAGTCCGGTGTCGCCCGGGGGTATTTTACCGAGGAGGATGTGGACATCCTGCACCGCCATATTGCCGCCCAACTCGCCAAAACAGGCGCCCGGGTGGATGCTTGGTATTACTGTCCCCACCACCCATCGGGACGTGGCAGTTATTCTCTGCCGTGCCGTTGCCGCAAGCCCATGCCGGGCATGCTTCTGGAGGCGGCCCGGCGCCACAACATCGACCTTGCGGCATCGGTCATGATCGGCGATAAGCTGGTCGATGTGGAGACAGGGCTTGCCGCCGGCTGTCGCACGATCCTGGTGCGAACCGGCTATGGCGCCGCCGACGAGGCGTGCGTTCCGCCGGGAACCGTGGTGTGTGACGACCTGCTGGCCGGTGTCCTCTCCCTGCTACACTGCTAAGGTTTGACAGGTTGCGACCCGGCATGTAATAATTATTATTCTGGTAAATTTACCGGTAAAAGGATTTTCCCCATGACCCACGGCATCACCAAAGGCATCATTTTGGCCGGCGGCGCGGGCAGCCGCCTGTTTCCGCTGACCCTGGTGGCAAGCAAGCAGCTTCAGCCGGTCTACGACAAGCCGATGATCTACTATCCCCTGGCGACCCTTATGACTGCCGGAATCAGGGATATCCTGCTGATCTCCACGCCGCACGACCTTCCCCGTTTCGAGAGGCTTCTGGGAGACGGCTCGCGCTGGGGCATCACCCTCACGTACAAGGTGCAACCCGAGCCCAAGGGAATCGCCCAGGCCTTCCTGGTCGGAGAGGATTTCATCGACCGCAAACCGGTATGTCTGATCCTGGGCGACAACATCTTTTACGGCAAGATGAACCTGGATCGTGTCGTTGCCGAGTTCCAGG
>JBEKFJ010000223.1:0-4660 GCA_050013355.1 Oryzomonas sp. | reverse complement strand
GCCAAGCATTACTACCGCCCCATCGACAATAAGGTGCCCACCAGGCTGGCCAAGCTCAAGCTCTACACCATCGACCAGGCCTTCGGCGGCTGGCAGAAGGCCCAGAAGACCCATTTCGCCGACGGCGGGGTATTTGACCAGATCTACGGAGCCGCAAAATAGAGGGAATTCGGGATCACTCGTGCGGCGTAGCGCTGCTACGCCTCCTCGTTCTCCCTCGACGGCCTTGATCTTGCAAAAAATGCGCATTCCCTAAAAGACTGGAAGATACCAGAGCAGGTATTGCCTGCTCTGCCACACATACCGTAGTTGCTGCATGATCCCGAGCGAGAGGAAGCGCATGGCTACCACGACACAAAAATTCCCCCATAAGGCGGATGTCATCGCCCGCACCCCCGACCCGGCGGTCAGGGAGATGCTCCAGCATCTGGAACAGGCCGGCATCGAGACCCCTTTCGACCGTTTCGACTCCCAAAAGCCGCATTGCGGGTTCGGCCTCAACGGCACCTGCTGCAAGAACTGCCACATGGGTCCCTGCCGGATCACCCCCAAGAGTCCGCGGGGCGTATGCGGCGCAGACGCCCACCTGATCGTGGCGCGCAATATCCTGCGCTGGACCGCGGCCGGAGTGGCGGCCCACGGGGCACGGGGCCGCGAGGTAATGCTGGCCCTCAAGGGCGCCGCCGAAGGGACACTGGACCTGCCCATCCTCGGGCCGGAGAAGGTGATCGCCACGGCAAAAAGCTTCGGCATCTATGATGAAGCCAAAACCACGCAGCAACTGGCCGGCGAGATAGCCCTTATCCTCCTGGAAGACCTGTGCCGCACCTTGCCTGGACCGTACAAGACACTGGAGAGCATGGCCCCGCCGGAACGCCTGGCGGTCTGGAAGGAACTGGACATCCTGCCGATCGGCGCATACCACGAGGTCTTCGAGGCACTGCATCGCACCACCACCGGCACCGACGGCGATTGGGAAAACATTGTCCGGCAGATGCTTCGCTGCGGCCTGGCCTTTGCCTGGAGCAGCGTGGTCGGCTCCGCCATTGCCATGGATTGCCTCTATGGGCTGCCCAAGCGGAGCCGCATCACCACCAACCTGGGCGCCATCCGGCTTGAGACGGTCAATATCGCCGTCCACGGCCACTCGCCGGTACTGGTTGCGGCCATCGTAAACGCGACCCGCCGCGACAGCCTGATCGCAGAAGCGCAGGCGGCTGGGTCGGAAGGGATCAAACTCTACGGCATCTGCTGCTCGGGCCACTCAGCCCTGGCCAAATTCGGCGATATCACCCCTCTGGCGAGCGCCATGGGGGCAGAACTGGCCCTGGCCACCGGTGCCCTGGACCTGTGGGTGGCCGACGTGCAGGACGTCTTTCCAGGCATCATGGACGTTGTAGCCTGCTTCCACACCCGTGTGGTCACCACCAGCGACTCGGCCCGCCTGCCGGGCGCCGAGCATATCGCCTTCGACCATCACCACTCCAACCTGGATCAGGCCGACGCCCTGGCCGAACGTATCGTCAGGCGCGGCATCCAGGCCTATGGCGAACGGCAAGCCGGCAAGGTCTTTATCCCCCAGGCCCGCATGGATGCCGAGGTCGGTTTTTCCGTAGAGAATATCCTGGAGACCTTTGGCGGCGCCGGCACGCTGCTGGATCACCTGAAGAGCGGCCGCATCCGCGGCGTGGTCAATCTGGTGGGATGCAACAACCCCAAGGTGGTCTACGAGGAGGCCATTGTCAAGGTCGCCGACGAGTTGATCGCCCACGATATCCTTGCTCTGACCAATGGCTGCGCCGCTTTTGCCCTGCTCAAGATGGGCTTCTGCCTCCCCGAGGGGCTGGCCGGGGCCGGCAGCGGCCTGAATGCGGCCTTGGGAGCGCATGACTTGCCCCCGGTCTGGCACATGGGCGAATGCCTGGACAATGCCCGCGCCTCGGCCTTTTTCCGCACCATTGCGGCTGCGGCCGACGAACCGCTTACCCGGCTGCCCTTGGCCTTCTCCAGCCCGGAGTGGTCCAACGAAAAGGGAATCGGCGCTGCCCTGGGGTTCCGCCTGCTGGGGCTCAACTCCTATCATTGCATCGCACCGCCCCTGGCCGGCTCGGACAAGGTTTCCCGTTTCTTTTACGAAGATACGGCCCAGATCCTCGGGTCGGTGATGGTGGTGGACCCGGACCCGGTCTCACTGGCCCAACGGATCATCGCCGACTTCGACCGGCGCAGGGCCGAACTGGGATGGGACGCTGCCGCCACGGCTCCGCCCCAGAGGCTTTCGGTGCTTCAACTCCAGAAGGAACATGAACGGGCCCATGCCAATGGGCACCATCATACTCACGACCACCAGCACAAGGAGGATCATCGCCATGAATAGACGCCAATTCCTGAAGACATCCGGCCTGACCCTGGCCGCGGCTGCCACGCTTCCCGTGCACCGTTTCGCCTGGGCCGGCGGGGCCAAGCTCAACCTCAAGATAGGCTACCTGCCCATCACCGACCACCTGCTGATGATCGCCGCTGAACGGGAACAGTTCAAAAGCGGCGGCATCCAGCCGGTCAGATTCTCGTCCTGGCCGGAGATCGCCGAGGCCCTCAAGGCGGGGGCCGTGGACGGCGCCTTCCTGCTGACCCCCATCGGCTTGACCCTGCGCCAGAAAGGGGTCCCGGTCAAGGTGGCGCTGTTGGGGCATCGCAACGGCAGTGTCATAACCGTCAAGAACAGCGGCGAGATCAACCGGATCGAGGACCTGAAAGGCAAGATCATTGCCATCCCCAGCCCCTTCTCGACCCACAATATCCTTTTGCGCAAGGTTCTGACCGAACGGCACATCGATCCGGTCCGCGACCTGAAGATCATCGACATGGCCCCGCCCGAGATGGTCAATGCGCTGGCAACCGGCCGCATTCACGGCTACATCGTGGCTGAACCGTTCGGCGCCCAGGCCGAGGCCCAGAAGGTGGGCAAGGTGTTGATGCTCTCCAAGGACATCTGGCATAACCATATCTGCTGCGTGCTCAATCTGCGCGAACAGGTCATTGCCAAGCATCCCGAGGCGGTTCAGGAACTGGTGTCGGGCTTCATCCGCACCGCCGCCTTTATCGAGGCAAATCCGGCACAGGCGGCCAAGGCCTCCACCAAAATCCTCGGCCAGAGGCCGGAGATCATCGAAAGGGTGCTCACCACCCCCCGCGACCGCCTGAGTTTCCTGAACCTGGTCCCGAACAGGGCCGATTTTGCCGCCACCCAGGACTATATGATCAAGTTCGGCATCGCCAGGGAAAAGGTCGATCTGGCCGGGTATCTGGACGACCGTTTCGCCCGCAAGGCCTGATAAAACGCATAATCCACGGGAACCAATGAAAACGAAACTTACCCGCATACTTCTACCAATCAGTTCACTGATCGCCTTCACCGCCATCTGGCAACTGGCGGCCCGGCGCTACCCGCCGGAGCAGTTTCCGAAGCCGTCGGACGTCGTCAAGGCCATCGCCGAACTGGCGGCCAACGGCACGCTCTGGGACAACATTACCATCAGTCTGGCCCGCTTCGCCGGGGCCTACCTGCTGGCGGTGGCGGTAGCCATCCCGCTCGGCCTGTTCCTGGGGCGTTTCAGCCGCTGCCACCGGGCCATCGACCCGCTGATCCAGGTTTTGCGCCCGATCTCGCCCATTGCCTGGTTTCCCCTGGCCGTGCTCTGGTTCGGCATCGGCAATGCCCCGGCGGTGTTCATCATCTTCCTGGCCGCCTTTTACCCGGTGCTGCTCTCCACCATCAGCGCCGTGCGGGCCGTACCTCCCGTCTACCTCAAGGTGGCTGCAAACTTCGGGGCCAATTCAGCCATGACCTTTCTCAAGGTGATCGTTCCGGCCGCCTTTCCGGGCATCATGGTCGGCCTGCACATCGCGGTCGGCACGGCTTGGATCCATCTGGTGGCAGGTGAGATGCTGGGGGCGCAGTCGGGCCTGGGCTTCATGATCGTGGACGCCCGCAACTTCCTGCGCACCGACCAGATCATGGCCGGAATGCTGCTGGTCGGCCTGCTCGGCCTGGCCATCTATCAGGGTATGAAGGCGGTGGAACGGCTCATTGGCCGCCGCTGGGGGGTGAAAGCGTGAGTACAACAGGGCAAACTGCCAAGATCAGCCTTCGGGGCGTGGAAAAGCGTTTTGTCTCGGCCCGAGGCGAAGAGCAGGTTGCGCTGTCCCAGGTGGATATGGATATCGCCTCCGGCGAGTTCGTCTGCCTGGTAGGGCCCAGCGGTTGCGGCAAGACGACCCTCATCAACCTCATGGCCGGGTTCGAAAAGGCGACCATCGGCACCGTGACAATCGACGGCCGCCCGGTCACCGGGCCGGATCCGGACCACATCATGATCTTCCAGGATTACGGCCTCTACCCTTGGAAATCGGTCCTGGACAACATCCTGTTCGGACTCCAAGCACGAAAGGTGCCCGCCTCGGAGGCGCGTGAGCGGGCAGGGGCGGCGCTTGAACTGGTTGGCCTGCAGGCGGCGGCCGGCAAGCACCCCCATGAACTGTCCGGCGGCATGAGACAGCGCGTGGCCATTGCCCGCGCCCTGGCGGTGGAGCCGAGCGTGCTCTTCATGGACGAGCCCTTTGCCGCCCTGGACGCCTTTACCCGTCTGTACCTGCAGGA
>JBEKFJ010000222.1:0-4665 GCA_050013355.1 Oryzomonas sp. | reverse complement strand
ACAATAATGATTACAAGCCGGGCGATGGAGTGAATGTCAATCTGGGTGTTCGTTACGCCAGAATTCCCCGTGTCACCCCTCAACTTCAACTCAACTTTCGTTATATTCTGCACGATGAGGGAATGAACGCGGATACAATCAGTACCGGCGGCACATTGTTGTATATCAGTCCGGGCGTCACCGTATCGGTCATCAAGCAGATGTCCGTGTACAGTTTCGTTCAGGTGCCCATTTATCAGGACGTAAATGGAGTTCAGCTCGCACCTCGTTACACCGTATCGGCAGGTGTTCGGTATTCTTTCTGAAGTTTACATTGAAAAAAGGAGTTTCCCATGAATCGATTCTTGCTGGGAGTGGTCATGTTGCTGTTGCTTACGGGGAGCGGCGTTGCAGCCGAAAGAGTTGAAGCCCCCAAAGCCTGTCAACAGTGTGGAATGAGTCGAATCACATTTGCTTACAGCCGCATGGTCATCGACTACGCGGACGGAACGAGTGACGGGGTCTGTAGCCTGAACTGTGCCGTAGAGCAAATGAAAAAGTACCCGAAAAAGCAGGTCAAGTCGCTAATGGTGGCCGATTACGCGACTAAGGCACTTGTTGATGCCCGGACGGCATCGTGGGTGGTTGGCGGGAACAAGCCTGGCGTAATGACCGCAATGCCGAAATGGGCCTTTGCCCGGAAAGAGGATGCGCAAAAATTCATCAAGGAAAACGACGGTCGGTTAACCAATTTCGACGAGGTTCTGGACTTGGCCTTGAAGGAAAACAAATAGCTGAATGACCCGGCCTCTCCTGAAAAGGAGCGGGCCGGGTCAATTCATCGAACTTTCATAGATCTTCTGTAGCATTGCTTCAGTCGGGTCTGGCGGACGTAAACCAACAGAGGAAAAGTGCCGGGGCATTTTTCATACGCCGAGTCGATGGATCACGAACACGAAGAGCGAGGAACACAGGCCATAATAGCCGAAGAAATGCCAGCGCCCATTCTCAAGCCAGTTGGAGAGCCAGCGCAAGGCCAGAAGCCCCGCCAGAAAACTCAGCACCATCCCCACGATACCGGGAAGAAAGAGACCAGCCAGATGTGCTCCCTGCCCTGATGCGGGGAGCGAATGCGCCTTCAAGAGCCGCAGGACCTCACGGGCGATGACGGGCGGGGTCAGCACCACGGCCAAGGCGAAGCTGAATTCCTCGGCCTTTACCCTGGCGACCCCCAGCAAGAGGGCGGCGGAGATGGTCGCCCCGGAGCGGGAAAAACCCCGGAACGGGAGACAGAGTCCCTGCACGGCCCCGATCAGGATCGATTCCCCGGTCCCTATCTCGCCGGTTTCCACCGGGCGTTTTCCCTTCAGGCCGGCGATGATGATCAAAATCCCCACTGCCGCCAGGGCCGCCGAGATGAGGCCCAGGTTGCCGAAGAGCATCTCGATCTCGGCGTGGGGGACGTTGCCCAGGACAAAACGCTCGATCAATGCCTTCAGCGCCAGTCCAACCGCTCCGGTCAGGATCGTGGCGAGCACGATCAGCTTGAGCGCCGTAATGAATTGACGGCGCGAGGCAAAGAACCCCGCTTTCCAGGATTTCCAGAAATAGCAGATCACCGCAAACATGGTGCCGGTGTGGAGCATGACCAGAAGCAGCGTCATCTCCGGGGTGGTCGGGTCGAGCCCCATCAACTTCGCGATCACAATGACATGGGCGGAACTGGACACGGGTAATAACTCGGCAGCACCCTGGACTGCAGCAAGAATGAGGATCTGGATCATGGTCATGAGGAGGTGTCACCTGCCTGACTATCGGGATATTGAATAAACGGTGGTAGAGTAGCATAAAAAATACGGCAGTGCCATTGTCTAAAACCTGAATCCGAGCCGCTATCACGGCTCCTCTCACTCTGCATGCCTCTGTCCCGGCGTTGCAGGCATTATTTCTCAGCCGTGGCGAAGTGCACACGGCACAGTCGGCATGGTACTTCATTGGCGGAGTTTGACTCCGGCATGTCGCTCGATACGCCATTCAAGCATCGCGGATTCAGGAAAAAATGATTGCAATATCCCATACCGATGGCACAATCGACCATCCCGGCAAAGAGCGAGGCACAACATTCCATGCAAACCCGAACCGCCGCTTACTGGATCGAAAGGCTGCACCTCACCCGCCATCCCGAAGGCGGCTGGTTCCGCGAAACCTACCGCGCCGCCGAGGCCATCCCCGAGGCTGGCCTGCCGACCCGCTTTCAGGGCGAACGGGCCTTCTCCACCGCCATCCAGTTTCTGCTGGAGCGCGACGACTGCTCGGCGCTGCACCGCCTGAAGTCCGACGAAATGTGGCACTTCTACGACGGCTCGCCATTGACGGTGCATCTCATCACCCAAAATGGCGAGTACCGCCCCATCCTGCTCGGCCGCGATCCGGAGCAGGGAGAGCAACTCCAGGCCGTAGCGCCAGCCGGTTGCTGGTTTGGGGCTGATTTGGCCGACTCCGGCGATTTTGCCCTGATGGGGTGTACGGTGGCACCCGGCTTTGATTTTACCGATTTCGAAATGGGCAAACGCAGCAAGCTGGCAGAACTCTTCCCGCAGCACGAGGCGCTCATCAGGCGCCTTACCAGGAACTAGACTGTGTCCCCCCCGCTCCAGCAGGAGATCGCCTGCCAGCAGGTCCTGGTGGAGGATTCGTCGGTCTTCTCCATCCAGTGGAGCGTCTTCCCGGCCCCCCTTGCGGCGCGGCTAACCCCGGAAATGCTCCTGAACCGCTATCTGGCCTACATCCGCAGGTGCACCGCAACCATCATCCGCCCCCATTGCTCGGCCTCGGGCATCCGGTTTCGCCTGCTCGGCAGCCGCTGGAGCCTGATCAGCTTCCGAGCGCCGGACGAAGAGCAACATGCTGTGGTGCTGCGCATCTGCGGCGGCATACTGGTGCAGCCGGGCCACTGCGAACGCGGCGAACTGCGCTTCGGCATCAGAGAAGAGCCGGCCGGCATCCGTGTTTCGCTGGAGCTCTCCGGGTATTGTCCGCTGATCCTCGGCAGCCCCCCGCCCTCTACGTTCCGCCGGCTGCTCTACCGCGTTTCCCAGGCGGCCATCCACCGTCTGGTGACGGTTCGTTTCCTGGCGCTGTTCTATCGGGAACTGGCCGGATCGGCCGCCCGCGTCCGCGTGGTGGGCGTCAAGGTACGGGACGGCCGGCCGGTTTAGCAGGTTGTTGAAAATCCTCTGCAAGGCCGGTCTATCACGGTTATCACGCTTCAGCATGGCTGATTGAAATTGTTGCGGTATACATGACCACGCCGCAAGGATTGTCGTTTTTAGGTTTAGTTTTTTGAATAAGTCTTCAAAATATGTTACAAGGATACGATACTGTTAATATCTGCTTAGGAGGCTAGCAATAATAAAGTTGAACAATGTTGCTAGCCTCCTAAAACAAGGGATGATCTTCCATGCCTCATACAAACATCGAAATACCGGAAAGGTTGCCACTCTACCCCCAGAAGGAGATGGTACCCTTCCCCTACATGATCTTCCCGCTCTACATGGACGAGCGTGAACTGCGGGTATTCTCCGAAGCGGACAACTACGACAAATACGTGGCGATCGTGCTGTTCCGCCCGGATGCCGCCGGCAGCAGCACACTGGAGGATATCAGCGAGATCGGAACCCTCTGCCGGGTCAACCAGATCAAGAAACTGGGAGACGGCAGATTCAAGGTGACCCTGGAGGGGATTGCACGGCTGCGCATCCTGAGCATCGAGCAGACCGCTCCGGTCATGCTGGCCCATTGCGAACTGGTGCGGGAGTTCGTGGAGAAGAGCCTGGTATCCGAGGCGCTGGTGCAGAGCCTGAACGCCCTGTTGAAGATATCCCTTTCCCACGGCAAGCCGCTGCCGGATGATGTTATGAAGATGATCGACTACATCGACAACCCGGCACGCTTGTCCGACCTGGTGGCGCTGTACGTCAACCTGCCTGCCTCGGATCTGCAGGAACTGCTGGAGACGGTCGATCCTCTGGACCGCCTAAAAAAGGTCTATGTGCATCTGACCAACGAGGTCCAGCGCATGCAGGTCAAGAACGAGGTCTCCAGCGAGGTCACCCGCCGGGTCGGCAAGAACCAGAAGGAATACATCCTGCGCGAGCAGATGAAGCACATCCAGGAGGAATTGGGCGAGGAAGATCCCCGCGCCTCGGACATGAACGAACTGCGGCGGCTGATCGAGGAGGCCGGCCTTCCGGAGGAGGTCCAGAAGATCGCCGACAAGGAGCTGAAACGGCTGGAGCGGATCAACCCGGCCTCGCCCGAGTACACCGTATCCCGCACCTACCTGGACTACCTGGCCGGCATGCCCTGGATCAAATCGACCTCCGACAGCCTGGACATGGTCCGGGCCGAAGAGATCCTCAACGAGGATCACTACAACCTCAAAAAGGTCAAGGAGCGCATCCTGGAGTTCCTGGCGGTGCGTTCCCTCAAGGAAAACATGAAAGGACCGGTGCTCTGTTTCGTCGGTCCTCCCGGTGTGGGCAAGACCAGCCTGGGCAAATCCATCGCCCGGTCGCTGGGCCGCAACTTCGTGCGCATCTCCCTGGGCGGGGTGCGGGACGAGGCCGAGATCCGCGGCCACCGCCGCACCTACATCGGGGCGCTGCCCGGCCGGATCATCAAGGA
>JBEKFJ010000221.1:0-8202 GCA_050013355.1 Oryzomonas sp. | reverse complement strand
AGCAATTTTTGACTCGACCTTACGGTCGCCTCCTTCGGAGCGCCTTCGCGGTCCAACTCGCTCTGCTCGTTGTCGTCATGGCCAGGAAATCAAGGGATTGCGCGGAGGCGTACATCGGTACGACGCACAATTTTGCTTGCTAAATTGGACCGCGAAGGCGCCCGAAGGGTGAGGCCAACGGCCGAAGTCACAAGCAAGCCCGAAGATTGACGCCGCCATGGCGGAAAAGGGCCGTTTCCGGATGAAAACTATTTAAAGGTACTGAATGAACACCACCATCATCGACAGGATCATGCTGCGCTTCTTCGCCGAGCTACAGGGGTGGTTTGCCCTTGCGGCCAAGACCTTTGCACGCATGTTCCAGCGCCCCTTCTACTACCGCGAATTCGCCGTGCAGTTCGACAAGCTCGGTTTTTCCTCCCTGTTCATCTGCATTCTGACCGGCCTGTTCACCGGCATGGTCATGGCTCTTCAGGCCCTGGTCCAGCTCAAGCCTTTTGCAGCCACCAGCTACGTGGGCGGCATGGTAGCGGTGACCATGATCAAGGAGTTAGGGCCGGTGCTGGCCTCGCTGATGGTGGCCGGCCGGGTCGGGTCCGCCATTACCGCCGAACTGGGCACCATGGTGGTCACCGAGCAGGTTGACGCCATGCAGGTGGAGGGGACCGACATCGTCAAACGCCTGGTGGCGCCGCGGCTCAAGGCCATGCTCCTGGCGCTGCCGCTCTTGACCGCGGTGGCAGACGTCATCTCGCTCCTGGGCGGGTATATCATGTCTTCGGGCTACGGCATCAACCCCACCATGTATCTCAAGGGCATACCCCAGTTCATGGTCTTCCAGGACCTGATCGAAGGGTTGGTCAAACCGACCGTCTTCGGCTTCCTGATCGCCATGACCGGTTGCTACGTGGGGCTCAACACCCGCGGCGGCGCCGAAGGGGTGGGCAACGCGGCCAAAGAGGCGGTGGTGATCTCGTCGGTGCTGATCCTGATGTTCGATTTCTTCCTGACCAAGATCTTCGTGGTCTTCAGGGGATAAGGCAACCATGGCATTCTGGCTCTTCAAAACCGAACCGGGCTGTTTTTCCTTCGATGACCTGAAGGCCCGCCCGAATATGACCGAGCATTGGGACGGGGTGCGTAACTACCAGGCCCGCAACTTTCTGCGGGATCAGGTCAAGCCGGGCGACGGAGTGCTGTTTTACCACAGCAGCATCCCCGAGCCGGCCGTCGTGGGCATCGCAGAGGTGGTGCGTGCGGGATATCCGGATTTCACGGCCCTGGACCCGGACAGCGAGCATTTCGACCCCAAGGCGTCGCCCGACAACCCGATCTGGTACATGGTGGACGTGCGCTATGGCGAGCCGTTGCCCCGGCCGGTCCCCCTTGAGCGGATCAAGGCCAATCCCCTCCTGGCCCACATGCCGCTGGTCAATCGCAGCCGCCTCTCCATCCAGCCGGTAACCGCGGATGAGTGGCGGATCATCCTGACCATGGGCGGGGTGGAGACCCGATGAGCGGCAGCGATTGCATTCGCATGGAGAAACTGAGCTACTCGGTAGGGGGGCGGAAGATCCTGGAGGACTTCGACTTCTGCCTGGAGCGGGGCGTCAACCGCACCATCCTGGGAGTGAGCGGCGCCGGCAAGACCACCATCCTCAAACTGCTCCTGGGGCTTTTGACCCCTCAAACCGGCCGGGTCTGCATCGGTGACGTCTGCATCTCCGGCCGGCCGGAGTCGGCATTCAGTGAACAACGCAAACGAATCGCCATCGTCTTCCAGGGAGGGGCGCTGTTCGACTCCATGACCGTCGGCGAAAACGTGGGCTACCGCATGTTCGAGGAGGGACGGCTCCCGGAAGGGGAAATCGAGCGGATCGTGCTGGAAAAGCTCTCCTTCGTGGGCGTGGAGCAGGCGGTCAACCTCTATCCGGCCGAACTGTCGGGCGGCATGAAGAAACGGGTGGCCATCGCCCGCGCCCTGGCGGCCAACCCGGATTACATCTTCTTCGACGAGCCGACCACCGGCCTCGACCCCATCGGGGTCTATAACATCTGCAACCTGATGCAGCGCCTCCAGGCCGAGGGCAAGACCACCTTGATGGTGACCCACGACCTTGTGACAGCCTTCGCCACCTCGGAACGCTTCACCTTCCTGCACCAGGCGCGGATGATCTTCGAAGGGACCGAGGCGGAGATGCGGGCCAGCACGATCCCGGAGGTGCAGGAGTTTTTACAGCCGACGGAACAGTCGCTGTTTGTGTAAATACGCATTATTGCCACAGAGCCACAGGACATCGCGGAGTTCTCAGCGTTTGATCCCCTGGTTAATAGATTTGCTGATTAACGTCGATCTCTGTGTCTCCGTGTCTCAGTGGCAGATTGTGATTTTAAACCGGAACAGGTGGAATCTTTATGGAACGGAGCAACAAGATAGGCTGGGCCCAGGTACGCGCCGGCGTGTTCATCTTCGTGGCGCTGGTAATCGTTGCCGGCGGGGTGCTGCTGATGGGGCAGAAGAACAAGATGTTCGTCCCCAAGGGTAAGCTGCAGGTGGTAATAGACGATGTGGCCGGCCTCAAGGAAGGCGCTCCGGTCTGGCTGGCCGGCGTGGACGTGGGGGTAGTGACCGATATCCGCTTTGCCGATCCTAAAAAGAGCAACGAGGTGAACATCCGCCTGGAGATCGATGATGAAGCGCTGAAAAAGATCGGTGCAGATTCCACGATCACCATCAAGACCCGCGGCCTGATGGGCGAAAAATACGTGGACATCACCCCGTCGCAGCACTACTTCGAAAAACCGGCCGCGGTCCTGCGCGGCACGCCGGTCATGAAACTGGATGACGTCATGGGGAAGGCGGGCACCACCTTCGATCGCCTGAACACGGTCGTGGACAATATCATCCAGGGCAAGGGGACGCTGGGCAAGCTGACCACCGACGCCACCCTCTACACCAACATCGTCAACCTGACCGATGAACTCCATTCGCTGGCCGTCTCCATCAACCGCGGAGAAGGTACCCTGGGCAAGTTGAACCGCAGCTCCGAGCCCTATGACAAACTGGTCAGCATCCTCAACCGGGCCGACAAGACGCTCCAGGACATCCAGGAGTCCAACGGTACCCTGAACAAACTGATCTACGACAAGGCGCTCTACGACAAGCTGGTCACCCTCGCGGTAAAGAGCAACGAGGCCGCGGACGACGTGCGCGAACTGAACAAAAAAATCACATCCAAGGACAGCACCCTCGGCCTGTTGATCAATGACCGGGAGTTCTACGACAAGGGGTTGTCGCTCCTGACCAGGGCCGACAATTCCGTCAAATCCATCGAAGAGGTCGCCGCCGGCATCAGGAAGGGCGAGGGAACAGCCGGCAAGCTGGTGACCGACAAAGAGTTGTATGAGCGCATGAACCGCATGGTGGAAAACCTGGATGCCCTGGTGAAAGACTTCAAGGAGCATCCCCGCAAGTACATCAAATTCTCGCTGTTTTAACAGATTCAGGCGGGAGGGGGTTAGGGGGAGGGGGAAATTGCCATATGTGACTCAGTTGGCAGCTTCACCCGCCCCCCAGCCCCCTCCCGTCAAGGGAGGGGGAGCTAACTGCAAATACCAAACCGGACAACACTGTAGATAAATGAAAGGAAAACAAGGGGTGAGCCTATGAAACGGATGCTGTTGCTTGCCGTAGCGCTCTGCCTGTGTTCGACCAGCCTCTGGGCCTCGGGGCTGGAAGACAAGGTTGTCGAGCATACCATGAAGAACGGCATGAAACTTCTGTTGGTGGAGCGCCACACCTCCCCGACCGTGGCGGCCTGGATCCGTTTCCGGGTGGGGAGCGTGGACGAGCGCAGTGACGAGCAGGGCATCGCCCACATGCTGGAACACATGCTGTTCAAGGGCACCGCCACCCTGGGGACAAAGAACTATGCCGCTGAAAGACCGCTTTTGGACAAGATCGAGCAGACCGCCCAGGCGATGATCGCCGAGAAGGCCAAACGGGACCAGGGGGACAAGGCCAGGATAGCCGAGTTGGAGAAGCACCTGGCGGCACTGGAGGCAGAGGCGTCCCAGTACGTCATAAAGGATGAATTCTTCGAACTCTACGCCAAAAACGGCGGTGTCGGATACAACGCCTTCACCAGCCGCGACGGCACCACCTACCTGATCAACCTGCCTGCCAACAAACTGGAGTTGTGGGCGGCCATCGAGTCCGACCGCATGCAGAACGCTGTGCTGCGCGAGTTCTATTCAGAGCGCGCCGTGGTGATGGAGGAGCGCCGCCGCTCCACCGACGCCGATCCTGAGAACAAGTTGTGGGAGACCTTCGTCGCCTCCGGATTTTTGGTCCATCCCTACGGCCACCCCACCATCGGCTGGCAGTCGGATATCGAGAATCTGACCCGCACCAAGGCTGAGCGGTTCTTCCATTCCTACTATGGCCCCCAAAGCGCCATCGTGGCCATTGTGGGGGATATCGACACCAAGGCAGCCATCGCCCTGGTGGAGCGTTATTTCGGCGCCATCCCGCCCGGAAAGGTACACGCTCCCGTCACTGCCGAAGAACCGAAGCAGGAGGGGGAGCGGCGCATTGAGCTCGTGGCCGAGGCCGAGCCGACCCTGATGGTTGGTTTTCATAAACCTGCCATCAATGCGCCCGACGACTTTGTCTTCGACGTGATCAGCATGATCCTGGGCAACGGCCGGACCTCGCGCCTGTATAAAAAGCTGGTCATCGAAAAGCAGATCGCAACCGCGGTGGAGGTCTTCGATGCCCCCGGCAGCCGCTACCCCAACCTCTTCATCGTCAACGCCACCCCCCGTGCGCCCCATTCGGCCTCGGAGGTGGAGGAGGCCATCCTCAATGAGCTGGAACTGCTCAAGACGGAACCGGTCGCCGAACGCGACCTGCAGCGCGTTCTCAACAAGATCGAGTACGAGGATGCGCGCCGGATGGGCACCAATGGCGGCCTGGCCCGCAACCTGACCGAGTACGAGGCGGTCGCCGGCACGTGGCGCTACATGGTCGAATACCGCAGCAAGGTGGCCGCGGTCGCTGCCGCCGACATCCAGCGGGTGGCCAGGCAGTATTTCACCAGGGAAAACCGCATGGTCGGGTTCATCACCAAAAAGGGGGGTGAAGGCAAATGAAACGACTGGTCCTCTCCCTTTTGTTCCTTCTCACGTTAGGTGCGACCATGGCTACCGCTGCCGGCGGAAAGGCCGATCCACGGACTATGAGCTTCCCGGAGCTGCGCTTCGAGATACCTGCTGCCGAGCGGGTGGTGCTGGATTGCGGCATGCCGGTCTACCTGCTGCGGGACACGGAGCTGCCCATCGTCAACATCACGGCCATGGTCCGTACCGGATCGGTCTATGAGCCGGCCGCTAAAGCCGGCCTGGCCTCCCTGACCGGCAGCGTCATGCGCAGCGGCGGCGCCGGCGGGCTCTCGCCGGAAAAGATGGACGACGAACTGGAGTTCATGGCATCGGCGGTGGAAAGCGGCATCGGTCCCGACATGGGCACGGTCTCACTGACGTCGCTCACGAAGAACTTCACCCGCACCCTGCGAATCTTCTGCGATGTGCTCCTGCGGCCCGATTTCAGCCAGAAACGGGTCGATATCGCCCGTCGACACCTGATCGAAGGGCTGCGGAGGCAGAACGACGACCCCAAGGGGATCGCCGGACGGGAGATCAACCGGGCCATGTACGCTGGCCATCCCCTGGGCGTCGTTCCCACCTTTGCATCGGCCAACGCCATCACGCGCCAGGACATGGTTGATTTCCACCGCCGCTTCTTCCGGCCGGACGCCATGATCCTGGCGGTGTCGGGCGATTTCGACCGCGAGGCCCTGCTCAAAGAACTGAATGCCGTTTTCGGCAAACCGGCCGCAACCGCCCTGCCGGCGCTGCCGGACATCCCCCAGCCGACGGCAGACTCCCGGCCCGAGGTGATCTACGGTAATAAAGAGGTCAACCAGACCGTGATCCGCATGGGTCACCTGGGGATCACCAAGACAGACCCCGACATTTACGCCCTGCGCATCCTGGATTATATTCTGGGAGGCAGCTTCACCTCGCGCCTGACCATGGAGATCCGCACCAATCAGGGCCTGGCTTACAACGTGGACAGCCGTTTCGACGTCGGCCGGCGCTTCACCGGCACCTTTATCGCCGAAACCGAGACCAAGGCCGAATCCACCGGCAAGACCATCTCCCTTATGAAGGAGATCATCGCCGGTATGACCAGGGAGCCGGTCAGCGACCAGGAGTTGAAAGCCGCCAAGGAGTACATCATCAATTCCTTCATGTTCGGCTTCACCAGCCCTGCCTCGATCGTGACCCAGCGGGCGCGGCTGGAGTTCTACGGCTATCCTCCCGGCTACCTGGAGAACTACCGGGACAACATCGCCCGGGTGACGAAGGAGGACGTGCTGGCAGCCGCCCGGAGGCATCTGAAGCCCGAGGCGTTCAAACTGGTGGTGGTGGGCGATGCCGCCAAATTCGACAAGCCGCTCGCTGCCTTCGGCCCTGTCCGGGAACTGGATCTCAGGCAGCAACCCGAAAAGTAAGGGGGGCGAACCGACCAGGGCAATGGCCGTTTTATCCGGGAGTTCGCGGGAGGTTCCAAATTCAATTAAAGATTTACCCCTACTTTGCCGATGTAGATAAAAAGAGCAGAATATGGGTTTGAAGGAGGCCGCCATGAAGATCGACACCGGAATTCAGCCCCCGGTCAGGCCGCAGAATAAAACAATCAAGGATTCCTCCGCACAGAAGAGCGCCGATGCCCAGTCAGCACAGGAGGATGGAGACGCATTCAGCGTGAAGCTCTCATCGACCACGGCAAAGCTTTTATCGGGCACTCCAGCGGAAGAACCCATCAACTGGGAGAAGGTGACCTCCATCAAGAACCAGTTGGCTGCGGGCACTTACAATATCAGCGGCAAGGACGTCGCGACCAAGATACTCAATGCCCTTACCGGCTGAGTCCCGCCAAATTTGAATCGTTGGGAAAATTTATTGTATGAAAACCGTCCGGCGCAATCCGTTTCGATCCCTTCAAAATCAGGTCAATCCTTTAATCGTACCGTGAAGGTTTCAGTAAGGGGGACGGATATTACTCCGGCAATTAAACATCACAACCGATGATGTAGGGGCAATAGCTTCGCCAGTCTCTCCGTCGGGACTATATGAAGTTTTCCATGCTCATGTCCTTGGATATGGGCATTTTTGTATTCACTTCCTGATAAAGGCAGGGATACATAAATTATAAATGGGCAGTATAGTCCGTGGACATATAATCCCCATCAATGGCATTGTTCCCTGCATGAAAACTTCCGTTCTTGAAATTTTGGGTATCCGGATAAGAGAGCAACGCAAGGCTCTCAAATGGACGCAGGAAGAACTTGCCGACATTGCGGGTATTGACCGGTCTTATATAGGTGGTGTCGAGCGAGGAGAGCGCAATATTACTTTTACTATGCTCTGTAAGATCTGCGAAGCGTTGAAGTGTGAAGTGTCCGACCTTACAAGTGGTATACCGGAGATCCAAAAATGAAATGGTTGAGGTCTTTGGTTATTTTTGACCGTGGTGGCGTGGCTTCGTCTCCTGATTGGGAAAAGATCCACGAAAGCTATGTTCGATCAATTGAAAGCATTGACTTCCCAAAGGGAAAAGGTTTTCTTAAACTTCGGCGCAAAACCAAGAAACCTGACGGCAAGTATAAACGTAATGGAGTAGGTTATCTTAAACAGAGATTTCTGGATCACCTGATTAAAGTTGAACATTGGCGAGCTGAAGGTGGGTTTAAAATTGAAAAGAGCGAAATACAAACAGTGGTCAGTCTGTATCCAAGTTTGGAGTCTTACCGCGAACCAATTACCTCTATGTTTGGGGATTTCGATTTTGTAACTACTACGCCAAGCGGACTGCATGTTGCGATAGAATGGGAAACAGGAAATATTTCTTCATCTCATCGCAGTATGAATAAGCTTGCAATAGCATTGGAAACAGGGGAAATACAGGTGGGAGTGCTCATTGTCCCAAGTCGAGACCTATATGACCATTTGACAGACCGGATCGGCAATATCAAGGAATTGTCCGGTTATCTCATTATGTGGCAAAAGCTTGGATTACACGTTCACAAGGGGCTTTTGGTGATAAGCGTCGTGGAGCACGATGAATTAACGGAT
>JBEKFJ010000220.1:0-8937 GCA_050013355.1 Oryzomonas sp. | reverse complement strand
CCTCGCGATAGACATTAAGGATGAACACCGACTCCTTGAGCGGACCATCGATTCTGTCCTTGCCGACCACGACCGGAACAATGACCACATCCCGCGCAAAACCGGCCTCCCAGGCGCAATCGCTGATGAATCGGTCGAGATCGGAGGTCGCATGCTCGACAACCACAAACACATCCAAATCGGAATCGCTTGTGGCGTCACCACGGGCGCGGGAACCGAACATGCGTACATCGAGCAGTCTTACCCGCTGTTGGACGAGATGTTTGAAGCTGCGTGCTATGTCGAGGTCTTTTTTGTTCATGTATAGATCACATGAGAGATGCTAACCGGAAACCGTCGAAAAAGTTGGCGTCATTTACAACAGCACCATATCCCGCTCGATCTCACGAAGCAATGGAAAGTGAGCCGCCTTTTGTCGTTCGAAAACATCCCGCGAAAAGATTACCGGCGAGATATCCACATCGTTTTCCAACAGCTCGTCGTAGGCAATGGCGTAGATGGCGCGCTTCGTGTCGAAATCAGCCGTTTGCATGACCACGGCCACATCGATGTCGGAACCTGGGTGGGCATCGCCGCGGGCCTTGGAACCGAACATGAGGCTGTAGAGGTAATTGCCCCCGAAGCGCTGGGCGACCTTGGCCAGAAAATCCCGCAGGGCCTGTTCTTCTTTTTCATTCAGGTTCTTGAACATGTATAACCCCTTGATGTTTCTAAAGGGAAGTATACTGAGACATGGGCCAAAAAGCAAGAAGGGCAGCCAATCGGCCGCCCTCCCTCAATCCTACTTCAAATTTTTCTTTATCCTCTCCACCGCCTCAATCACATTATCCCGATTCCCGAACGCCGACAACCGGAAGAACCCTTCCCCGCTGGGGCCGAAGCCGCTGCCCGGCGTCCCGACCACGTTGGCCTCGTTCAGGAGCTTGTCGAAGAAGTCCCAACTGGTCATTCCTCCCGGTGTCTTGAGCCAGATGTAGGGGGCGTTGACCCCGCCATAGACCGTCAGACCCGCGGCGGCCAGACCTTCGCGGATGATGCGGGCATTCTCCATGTAGTAGTCGATGATCTCCCTGGTCTGTTGCCACCCCTCGTCGCTGTAGACCGCGGCGGCGGCACGCTGCACCGGGTAGGAGGCGCCGTTGAACTTGGTGGTGGTGCGGCGCAGCCAGAGCTTGTTGAAGCTATACTTCTCGCCGGCGGAGGTGGTGCCCATGACCTCTTCCGGCACGACCACCAGGCCGCAGCGCACGCCGGTGAAACCGGCGGTCTTGGAAAAGGAGCGGAACTCGATGGCGCATTTCTTGGCCCCTTCGATCTCGTAGATGGAGTGGGGGATGGCGGGATCGG
This sequence comes from Oryzomonas sp., assembly GCA_050013355.1. Lineage (GTDB taxonomy): Bacteria > Desulfobacterota > Desulfuromonadia > Geobacterales > Pseudopelobacteraceae > Oryzomonas. The sequence continues at coordinate 7,590 of JBEKFJ010000220.1, read as the reverse complement.
TGATAAAAGCCTCGTAGGCGGCGTCGAAGAAGATCACCGCGTCGTTGGCATTGGCGTAATCGACCCACTTCTTCAACTCGGTCCTGCTTGCCACGGTGCCGGTCGGGTTGTTGGGGAAGCAGAGGTAGATGATGTCCGCCTTCTGGGCCGGCAGGGCCGGGATGAAGCCGTTGGCCTCGTTGCAGGGCATGTAGACGATCTTCTTGTAGTACCCCTTGTCGTCGGCCTCACCGGTGCGGCCGATCATGACGTTGGTGTCGTTGTAAACCGGGTAGACCGGATCGCCGATGGCCACCACGTTGTCCAGGGCAAAGATGTCCAGGATGTTGGCGCAGTCGCACTTGGAACCGTCGGAGATAAACATCTCCTCGGTCTTGAGGCTGACCCCCAGCGGATTGTAGGACTTGTCGATGATGGCGTTGATCAGCCAGTCGTACCCCTGTTCCGGGCCGTAACCGGCAAAGGTCTCCACCCTGGCCAGGTCGTCCACGGCGTCGTGGAAGGCTTTGAGGATGGCCGGGGGGAGCGGGCGGGTGACGTCGCCGATGCCCAGGCGGATGACCTTGGCGGTCGGGTTGGCCTCGGCAAAGGCGCGCACGCGGCGGCCGATCTCCGGGAACAGGTAGCCGGCCTTCAGTTTCAGGTAGTTGTCGTTTATTTTTGCCATTGGTGCCTCAATCCTCCTTGAAATGTATGAACCTGGAATAAGCATTTGCCACAGAGTCGCAGAGACACTGAGGTAACAAAATAAAAAGGTTGCATCATTATGGAACCTATTGGTGATTCTCCGTTTCGGTGAATGGTTTCAGTAAAAAATTCCGTGATTTTCTCTGTGTCTTCGTGGCTCTGTGGCCTAACTGCCGTTTTAAGAATGAATATAAACGTGACGGAAGACTACAGTGCCGATTCCTTTTCCACCAGTTTGCGGCTCACCTTGTCCAGGTACATCTGCTGGTCGGCATGCTGCAGGGCCTCATCCAGCTTGGCCGGGTCCTCCACCGTGGCACACCCCAGCGAGATGGAGAGGGTGAGGCCACGTGCCTGGGCAGCGTACTTATCCGCCACGCTCCTGACCCGTCTCAGGGCGATCTCCGCCTGGATGGCATCCAGGCCAGGCAGCAGGATGGCGAATTCGTCGCCGCCGATACGGGCAATCACGTCTTCGGCGCGGAACGCCTCCAACAGTATCAGGGCGACGGTCGTGATCAGCACATCGCCGGCCGAATGGCCGTGGCTGTCGTTGAAGACCTTGAGGTCGTCGATGTCGGCTATCACGACGGAAATCGGGGAGACGCGGCCGGCGGAGAACCTGTCCATCTGATCGTCGAAATAGGCACGGTTGTAGAGGCCCGAAAGGGCATCGTGGGTGCTGATGTAGAACAGTTCCTCGTTCTTCTTGTCCTGGTCCTGGATCATGGCGTTGAAGGTCTGCGCCACGAGCCCGACCTCATCTTCGCTTTCGGACTTGAACAGCCGGTCCGCTCCGCTCTTGGATGAGATCTGCCTGACGTGCTCGGCAAAGCGCACCAGGGCGCTGGTGTAACTGCCCATGATCAACCTGACGATCAGGATGATCAGGCAGACGCTGACAACCACCGCCACGGCAAAATACTTCTCCATGCGGTGGACCGACCGGTAGGCTTCGTTCAACGGATAGTTCGCCCCGACGACCCAGTCGACGGTCTGGAGACGTTTGAAGGACGACAGGGAGCGCACTCCCTGGGAATTGCTGCTTTCAGCCACCCCTTCAAAGCCTTTCAGCGCCTTGTCAAGCTGTTTGTTGGCGCTCGGCTCGACCTTGGTCGATATGATCCGCGACCTGTCCGGATGCATGATAATGGTCCGGTCGCCGGACACCAGGAAGAGGTAGCCGCTCTTTGCTATGCGGGTATTCGACAGATCGCCCAGAAAATTATCCTGCAGCAGGTTGACGCTGCCGCACATGATGGCAATCAATGCGCCGTTCTTGTCCCGCACCGGAGCGGTGATACTGATCGCCGGGGTCCCGGGGGTGTGCGTTGAAATGAAAGGGTCCGAAATGACCGGTTTCCCGGTGGCAATGGTCTTTAGATAAAACTGCCGGAAAGAGACATCCCTGCCTCGCCGGCCAGGTAGAAACGGCGATTCGGCGATAATCCGTCCGTCTTTCGACAACAGGAAGATGCCGTTATCGAAGAGGCTCCTGACGCTGTGCAGGCTGTCGAGAAAACGCTGCGCCGCCTCCGGATCGGCAACCATTCCGGGCGTAACGTCACGGGAAGCCTCGACGACCATCTTCTGGGCGGCAGTCAGTTTCTGATCGATACCCTGGGCCACGACAGTCAGCAGGGTCATTTGCTGGTTGGAGATCGTCTCCTTGAGCTCCTGCTTGAAATAGTACAGGGAGGATACCGCCAAAAGCGACGAAAACAGGATGATGAACGTACAAACCGCCACGGTCATCCTTACGGTGATGCTGTGCCGCCTGAGCGGAATCCCGGCATTCATTGATCAGGAAAGCTCCCCGTCTATAGTTGGCACGGCATGGCCGCTGACTTTTGCTCCGTGGAGGATGAGTTACTAACTGGTTGTTGAAAATCGTCATGAGGAGGCCGTTATGCAAGGAGCAAGCAAACGAGGAAGCGAGGCGTACCCCTCGGTACGCTCCCGCTTTCGAGTGAGCGGCAACGCAGCAGAACGGCCCCGCAGTAGATTTTCACAACCTGCTAACGCAGACCCAGGACATCTTGCATATCATATAGACCCGGTTTCTGCGATACGACCCACTTGGCGGCGCGGACCGATCCGCGTGAAAACATGTCGCGGGTCATGGCGCGGTGGGACAGTTCGATGCGCTCGCCCATGCCGAGGTGGAAGTTGGCCACCTTGTTGTAGTCACGCCCCAGGGCCTCGGCCACCACCTCGCCCATGCGCACGGCCGTGCCGGAAGGGGCGTCCTTTTTCAAGCGGTGGTGCGCCTCGACGATTTCCACATCGAAATCGTCTCCCAGGGTCGCGGCGATGTCCCTGAGGATCTTGAAGCAGACATTGACCCCCACCGACATGTTGGGAGCCAGCACCACCGGGATTGCCCTGGCCAGTTCCGCCGCCAGGGCGCGCTCATCGGGGGTGAAGCCGGTAGAGCCGATCACGATGGCCTTCTTCTGCAGGCCGCACGCCTCCAGGTTTTTGAGGGAGACCTTGGGAGCGGTAAAGTCGATCATCACGTCGCAGGCGGCAATCACGCCGTTCAGGTCGTCGGAAACCGCGACCCCCTGTTCGCCGCAGCCGGCGATCAGGCCGACATCCTGGCCCACCAACGGGTGTCCCGGACGCTCCAGCGCTCCGGAGAGCAGGACCCCTTCCGCCTCGATGATGGAATTGATGATGCGCTGCCCCATACGGCCGGCAGCGCCGCAAACGGTGATCTTGATCATGGTAACGTCCTTGTTTTTGCCACAGAGACGCAGAGAAAGACGGGAGAGAAACAAACAAATTATATGCTGAGATTCCGGGTTACCCCGATCAGTTTTCGATTTTGCTTTCTCTGTGTACCTCTGAGTCTCCGTGGCGGATTATGATTATGAAGATTTATATCAGATTATACTCTTTCATGATGGCTACCAGCTTGGCCTTGCTGACCTCGCCCATGGGGCAGAGCGGCAGGCGCAACTCGTCGCTGCACTTGCCCATCAGCCCCAGGGCGGTCTTGACCGGAATCGGGTTGCTTTCCAGGAACATGGCGTTGCTGATTTTGAGCAGCTTCAGGTGCAGACGGCGGGCCTCTGCCATGTTGCCGGCCATGAAGGCATCCACCATGGCCGCAACCTCCGCGGGCATGATGTTGGCAGTGACCGAAATGACCCCCTTGCCGCCGCAGGCCATCAGCGGGAAGGTAATGAAGTCGTCGCCGGAGAGCACGTCGATCTGGTCGCCGCACAGGGCCAAGACCTCGGACGCCTGCTGCAGGGAGCCGGTGGCCTCCTTGATGGCCACGATGTTCCTGTGGGGGGCCAGACGGGCCACGGTCTCGGGCAGCAGATTCACACCGGTGCGGCCGGGCACGTTGTAAAGGACCAGCGGAAGCTCGACGGCATCGGCAATGGCCGTGTAGTGGCGATAGAGCCCCTCCTGGGTCGGTTTGTTGTAGTAGGGGGTGACCAGCAGGGCGCCGTCGGCGCCGATCTTTTTGGCATGGGCCGTCATCTCGATCGCCTCGCGGGTCGAGTTGGAACCGGTGCCGGCGATGACCGGGACCCGCTTGTTGACCTGTTGCACGACAACCTCGATCACCCGGTCGTGCTCTTCGTAGTCCAGGGTGGACGACTCGCCGGTGGTGCCGCAAGGCACGATGGCATCGGTGCCGCCCGCAATCTGGAACTCCACCAGCTCACGCAATTTCTCTTCGTCAACCGCCTCGTTTTTGAATGGTGTCACGATGGCGACAATGCTTCCCCTAAACATACGCTCTTCCTCCTTGCGGGTGGAGTATTGTGATTTCAGCTACAGGAATGTGGCGATCTTCTCGCCCTTGAGCAGGTCTTCGATCGTCTCGCGCTCGCGAATCACCTCGAATGCGCCCCCCTTGACCATCACCTCTGCCACCCTGGGGCGGCTGTTGTAGGTGCTGCTCATGGCAAAGCCGTAGGCGCCGGCCGACATGAAGGCCATCAGGTCGCCCTGCTTGAACATCGGCACCTCCCGGTCCTTGACCAGGAAATCGCCCGTTTCGCAGATCGGCCCGACGATGTCGGCGGTAATCACGCCGTCCTGGTCCTTTTTCACCGGCTGCACGCCGTGGAAGGAACCGTACAGGGCCGGGCGGGCCAGATCGTTCATGCCGGCGTCGATCATGATGAAGTTCTTCTCGTCGCGCTCCTTGGTGTAGAGACAGCGGGCCACCAGGATGCCGGCATTGCCGACGATGTTGCGGCCCGGTTCGAACACCAGGTGCATGCCCAGGTCCTTGGTGGCGGCGATGATCTCCTTGCCGTAGTCGGCCGGCAGGGGCGGTTCCTCGTTGTTGTACTGGATGCCCAGGCCGCCGCCGCAGTCGAAGTACTGCAGGATGATGCCCATATCCTTCAGCTTGCCGATCATGACCTTCAGCTTTTCGATGGAATCGACGAAGGGGTTGACCTTGGTCAACTGGGAGCCGATGTGCATGTCGATGCCGATCACGTCGATGCCCGGCAGGCCGGCGGCGCGTTTGTACTCCTCCATGGCGCGGTCGATGGTGATGCCGAATTTGGCGTTTTTCAGGCCGGTGGTGATGTAGGGATGGGTGCCGGGATCCACGTCCGGATTGACCCGGATGGCAATGCCGGCCTTCTTCCCCACGCGGGAGGCGATCTCGCTGATCCTGGTCAGTTCCTGCTCCGACTCCACGTTGAACATCAGGATGCCGGTATTCAGGGCGTATTCGATCTCATCGTCCTTCTTGCCAACCCCGGAGTAGACCACCTTTTTGGGGTCAACGCCGGCCTTGAGCGCCCGGTACAGTTCACCGCCGGAGACGATATCCACCCCCCCGCCCAGATTGACGAAGGTTTTGAGCACCGACTGGGTGGAGTTGGCCTTGACCGAATAGCAAACGGTGTGAGGCACCGCGGCAAAGGCATCGTCAAAGGCCTTGAAGTGGCGCTCCAGCGTGGCGTGGGAATAGACATAGACCGGAGAGCCTGCCTTGGCGACGATATCCGCAAGCCGCACCTCCTCGGCGTAAAGTTCGTTACCTTTGTACTGAAAGTGGTTCATTGCATGGCCTCCCTGTATGGGCAATATGCTCGTATGTAAAACAAATTGAGAAGAAATCAGAGAAAAAAGTGGATATTTATAACATAGGAGGTGTGAAAAGTCAAAATGTATGGGATCGCTTTGTCCCTTGGCCCGATACCGGGAAAATGGTTTTGACTTCACCGCCCCGTGCCGTTTACAGTCGAAAGAAAAACAGGGCAGGACCCGCATGATTCTCACCTTCGATACCATCTCCACAACGCTTTCCCGGTTGCGGCACGACGAAACGCCCGCAGACGGACGCAGACGGGCCGCGGTGGCCATGATCCTGGCCGAACGGCCGGCCGGCTTGCGACTGCTGCTCTTGGAGCGGGCAACCGATGAGCGCGACCCATGGTCAGGCAACCTGGCCTTTCCCGGAGGACGGGTCGAGGCGGGCGAGACACAGCGCCATGCCGCCGAGCGGGAAACCCGCGAGGAGGCCGCTATCGACTTGGCCGCGGCCCGCTATCTGGGCAGACTGGTCGATTGCGTCGGTGCGCACCAGCCGATGCGGATCGCCTGTTTCGTTTACGGCTTCGGCGATGTCCCCCTGGCAGTGACCATCAACCACGAGTCGCGGGACGCATTCTGGGTCAACCTGGACGACCTTGCGGACCAGCGGCGGCATATCACCACCGAGGTTCACTTCCACGGCGGTTCGACGGCCGCCCCCGCCATTCGCGTTCCGCAACCGGGCAAGCCGGTGTTGTGGGGTATTACCTACCGGCTGGTGATGCAGTTCCTTGAGATTCACGGTTTGTTTTGACGACAAGGGGTTGCATTTCTTCAACAATGGATTACAGTTATTCGAAACACTACTTAATATCTCTTCAGAGGAGGATACTGCAATGAGCGAACGCACCGGAATCATTACCTTCAAGGGAAACCCCATGACCCTGGTCGGCCAGGAGGTAAAGGTCGGCGACAAGGCGCCCGACTTCATCGTGACGGATAACGGCATGGCGGCCACATCCCTGGCGACCTACAGCGGCAAGGTGAAGATCATCAGCGCCGTGCCGTCCCTGGATACGCCGGTATGCGACACCGAAACCCGCCGCTTCAACCAGGAGGCTGCCAACCTGCCGGGCAACGTGGTGGTGCTGACCATCAGCCAGGATCTCCCCTTTGCCCAGAAGCGCTGGTGCGGCGCAGCCGGTATCGACCGTGTGGTCACCCTGTCCGACTACCGCAGCCGTTCCTTCGGCACGAACTACGGCATCATGATCGAAGAGCTGATGCTGCTGACCAGGGCGATCTTCGTGGTGGATGCCAACGATGTCGTCCGTTACATCCAGATCGTGCCCGAAGTGACCAGCGAACCGGACTACGCCGCCGTGATCGCGGCTGCCAAGGCGCTCCTGTAGTTTCCGTCCGGTCGGGGCGATTTGGGAATCGCCCCGCATCACTCTCCAATCCTCTTCAACAGCCAGGCCATATTCGCCCCCAGGTCCCGCATCGTCTTTATCCCTTCCTCATCCTGCTCCACATCGCCCACATTGCGGCCAATACCAATATTCCAGTAACTGGAACCAGGGATGACCATCTGGCTGATGGTGAAGAAGTGGTTGATGGTGTCGAAGACATGGATGGCGCCGGCCCGGCGGACCGCCACCACCGCAGCGCCGGCCTTGTACTTGAGCAGGTCGCCGTTGGCGCGGGTCACCATGCCGCAGCGGTCGATGAGCGCCTTGGTCTCGGGGGTCAGTGCGGCAAAGTAGGTCGGCGAGCCGATGATTATGCCGTCGGCATTGATCATCTTTTCGACGCAGGCGTTGGCGATGTCGTCGTCCATGGCGCAGCGCCGGTCCTTGCGGGCAAAGCATTTGTAGCAGG
>JBEKFJ010000219.1:0-4766 GCA_050013355.1 Oryzomonas sp. | reverse complement strand
GCCCATGTTGTAGCAGACCACTCACCATGCCGGTCCTCCGACGAACAGTCGATTATCTCCATGCATGCAAAGGCAGAGGCCTTCCGGTCAAACGGAGGCATGGAGGCGTCACGGATTCAGGTTCTAATAAAGAAAGGTTTGTTTGAGACGCATCCCGTCACAATCGCCTGGTAAAAATAGATCCTTATATTTGTTTATCTCCGCTCAGCGACCGGTCAACTGCTCCAGTTTTTCGGGGTACCGCGCCCCTTCCACTTTGATCTGTGCGGCGGCGCTGTCGATCTCGTGGAGGTCGCCGGCAGTGAGTTCGAGGGTGACCGCTCCGATGTTCTCGTCCAGGCGATTCAGCTTCGTGGTGCCGGGGATCGGCACGATCCACGGCTTCCGGGCCAGCAGCCATGCCAGTGCAACCTGGGCAGGGGTTGCCTTCTTCTGCTGTGAGATGGTGCCCAACAGATCGACCATGGCCTGGTTCGCTTTCAGGGCCTCCGGCGTGAAGCGGGGGAGGGTAGAGCGGAAGTCGGTGCTGTCGAAGGTCGTGTTCTCGTCCATCTTACCCGTGAGGTATCCCTTGCCCAAAGGGCTGTAGGGGACGAGGCCGATCCCCAGCTCTTCCAGTACCGGCAGCACCTCATCTTCGGGGCGTCGCCACCACAGGGAGTATTCGTTCTGGAGCGCCGTTACGGGCTGGACGGCGTGGGCGCGGCGAATCGTCTGTACTCCGGCCTCGGAAAGGCCGAAATGCCTGACCTTCCCTTCTCTGATCAACTCCTTTACCGTTCCCGCCACGTCCTCGATCGGCACGTCCGGATCAACTCGGTGCTGATAGAACAGATCGATGGCATCGATCCTGAGGCGTTTGAGCGACGCCTCGGCCACCCGCCTGATGTTCTCCGGCCGGCTGTTGAGGCGTGGCGCACCCTTTGTCCCCCTGGGGGCGACCGTGGTATCGAAGCCGAACTTCGTGGCGATCACCACACGGTTGCGCAGGGGCGAGAGCGCCTCACCGACGAGTTCCTCGTTCGTGAACGGCCCATAGACCTCTGCCGTATCGAAGAAGGTGACACCGCGTTCCACGGCTGTCCGGAGAAGCGAGATCATCTCCTGCTTGTCTTTGGGCGGTCCGTACGAAAAGCTCATCCCCATGCACCCCAACCCGAGGGCCGAAACCTCCAGACCGCTTTTTCCCAATATACGCTTTTGCATTTGTTTCTCCTTTCACCTGTTCAGATCCACCCTGCTGATGATTATACCGTACTCCGGAAAGAATACAGGCCGGTAGAGCAATCCTGTTCAATTCTTGCCCGATAGTCCGAATCATTGGATAATGGTTGTAACGCCTGGTGAGGGGGGATAATATTCAGGTGAGAGGAATAGACGGGAAATGAGGGCGTTATGCAGGATCTTGAGAATGAAAGCATGGAAATTGCGATTGCGGTGTTGGGGAAGGGCATTGCCTGATGGGCCGACAAATGCGCCCTGATCGAGACCGCGATCCCGGGCTTGCCGCTTTATCGACACGATGAACCGGCCCTGCCGCGGAACGCCATGTACGAACCGTGCATCTGCCTGGTCGCGCAGACGGATACATAACAGATGTCACATTCGTGTATTTTATGTTTCAATTTTGGGGTGATTTGGTCTAAAATAATTTTTTTGGTTAAAAAAATATGGAGGCGGCAATATTGAAAAAGATTGTGATAAGTGGAATCGTCGTTGTAGTTGTCTTGGTTTTCGCAGGATACCTCTACTTGAACAAGACGAAGAGCCAGGCGGATGATGTTTTTGTCAAAATCAATGCTGTTTGGGCGGTTCAGGGACCCTTTAAAAATGGTGCGGAATCGGCGCAGGCCATGCGCTACGCTACAAAGGCTGCCGGAGGTCCGGATTCGTTTTACAACCAAATAGACAAACACGCTGCCGCATATGACGCCCATCCGGACAGGTGGGAAGAGATCAGAAAGGGCAGTTTGAAATTTGCAAAGGGAGAGAAATTTGAAGCCAGTTTAGAGGCGGCAAAGAAACTGGGGGCGGTTGTTAATCCGAATAATGCTTCTTCGCCGGCCCACTGAGATTGTTGAACCCTGCGGAAAAGATATTCTGAGAGGGGCCATTAAGAATGTTGCCGGAACCAGGCGAGAACAGCCTCGACGCTCTGCGCCCCTGCGAGACGTGAGACGATCTTGCCGCTGCGGAGCAGCATGATGTCCGGTATGCCCTGTACACCGAAGCGTGCCGCAAGGGCCGGGTTTTGCTGGGTATCGATCTGGACGACGGCTGCCTTTCCCGCCAGTTTCTCCGCAACTGTTCGCACCGCCGGCGCGAATGAGGAGCAGTGCGGTCACCAGGGTGCCCAGAACTCGGCCAGCACCGGCCCCGGATAGTCTCCCACAAAGCGGTCGAAGGTCTGGTCCGTGAGCTGCTGCGGATGGAGGTACAACTGCGGCAGCACGGTATGGCAGGTGCCGCAGCGTCCCCTTTTGCCTTCCTTGTCGGCCGGGATTCGGTTTGCTGCGCCGCATGATGTGCAGGTGACAATATAATTCGACATTCTGATCCCTCCCTAACTCTTATCTTCTCTCAATTCCTTAGCAACGGTCAAGTGGTTCCACCTCGGGGGCATCGCGGCAAAGCCGCGGCCCAGGCCGCGTTAGCGCCCGAAGGACGTGCGCTCTTTCGGCGGTAGCCATATTTACAGTTGCAACGATCGTGGAGGTGTTGCAAAATGCCGTCCGGGCGGGAGTCAAAGGTGGCCGTAATCGTCAAACAGAGGGCACATATCATGAGGCTGGTTCTCGGGGCTGTGCTTTGGTGCTCCCTTGCCGCCTGTATGGGTCATCTTGTCTACCGGCCGGAAAAGAAGATCGCCCCGGCCGCTGCCGCGGTCACGGCAACAAACAGCGACCTGCCGCCCATGCCCGACCCGGAGGCCAACGATGCCACCCTGGCAGGGATCGATACGGCCGGCATCGGCGTACGCGATGATGTACATATCTGGATCTATGCAAATTACACGACAATCGTGAAACGCACCATCCTCATGACAATGGCCAACGCCCTGCAGAATGTGCTGGTTACCCCCCCCAGGACGCCGGAGGAGGCGAAGAGCCTGAATCAATCCTACAAGGATGCCGCCATGATGCTCAAGCTCGTTCGGGGGCTTACCCAAAGCGGGGCCGATGAAATGGACGAGTTTCTGTTCGGGCAGGAGGTCAACACGCCGGCACGCCTGAAGGCGTATCTGCAGTACAACCTGCTGTTGAGTGGGGGCAAGGCCGCACATTGAACATGAATTCAGTGCCGGATTGGCCTGCGATAAAAGCAAAACAGGTCAAATTCTGCAAAATACATCCGGACAGCCCCCATATTTTTACTCCCCTGTTGCGAATCTGTGTTTACAAGAGTATGCTTTTTAACGTCGTGAATTTCTGTGATAAAGGAGTCGCGCAATGAAAGCTACGCTATTCGGATTTTTCCTTCTCCTGTTCGCCACCTTTCCGGCATTCGCCGCGCCGACCGAGGTGATCGGTCACGTACAAACCCTGAAAGGGACGGCATCCTTCCTCCGGGGAACGGTTACGCAGCCCGCCGCAATCGGGGGAGCGGTGTGCCGGGGCGACGTGATCAGAACCTCAAGGGATGGCTCGCTGGGAATTGTTCTGACGGACGATACGACCCTTTCCCTGGGTCCCAACAGCGAACTTGCCATAAAGGAGTACGCCTTTGATCCAAAGGAGGGTAAATTCGCCCTTCTGGCGCGCATGGCCAAAGGAACCTTTGTCTATCTCTCCGGAATGATCGCCAAGCTGGCCCCCAACTCCATCCACCTGGAAATCCCGGACGCGACCATTTCCGTGCGGGGAACCAGGCTGCTGGTGGAGGTCCAGGAATAGTGCCTTGGGACAATGCCCATAGCACGGCGTCTTCTCTGGGCGTCATCGTGTCCGCCTTATTGGCTGTGGCCCTGCTCCTGGCCTTGCTTGGCGGCTGCGCGTCCAGGCAGGTGGTTGCCCAGATGCCATCCAGGCAGGTGGTTGTCATGATGCCCGACCCGGATGGACACGTTGGCAAGGCAGTGGTGGCCACCCAAGGGGGGACGCAACTTCTTGAAACATCCGGCGGCATGACCGTCGTTTCCGGCCGCTCGACCCCCCCCTCTCCGCCGACGGTAGCCGATCCCGGCTACATCGCCGCAACCTTCGCCGCTGCATTGGCGGTCGAACCGCTCCCTTCCGTAAAATTCATCCTGTTTTTCGATCCCGAGAGCGTTGTTCCGGTTGCCGAATCAAAGGCCCTTATTCCCGCAATTCTCGCCGCCATCAAGCAGCGCAACGCCGTCAGCATCAGCGTCAGCGGGCATACCGACGCGGTCGGCACCGTCCCGTACAACGACAGGCTTGCCCAGGATCGCGCCCTGGCGATCAGGAACCTGTTGATACGGAACGGGGTTGATCCGCAACGCCTGACCGTATCCTCCCACGGCAAGGGAAACCCCCTTGTCCCAACGCCCGACGGGGTTCCGGAACCGAGAAACCGGCGCGTTGAGGTTATCGTGCGCTAGGCGCGGCCCGTATGCCCTCTTCATCCTTCCCCCGCATCACCGCACAACGCCTCCTGCCGCTCAGGGGAGGGCGCCCCCTGCTGATTGCCGTGGGCCTTTTTCTGACGCTCTGCGCGGGATTGTTCCTGCTGTTTCCGCCGCTTTTCGTCCAGCAGACGGAACTGCACCTCTATGACCTCATGCTGGCCGGCCGCGCCGCGCAGCA
>JBEKFJ010000218.1:0-4778 GCA_050013355.1 Oryzomonas sp. | reverse complement strand
CGCCGGCGGCGCGAAAAGGGGCAGAGCGGTTTCGACGACTATGTTTTCGAGGTGCGGGATTACGCCGCCGAGGCGCGCCATGAGGCACGCTTGGCCCGTGAACTCCTGAAGTGGGCGCTGTCGCGCTTAAAGGAGGAAGAGCGGGTCATCATTACCCTGCTGGAATTGGAGGGGTACTCGGTACGGGAGATCTCGTCACTGACGGGGTGGAGCGAATCAAATGTGAAGGTGCGGGCCCATCGGGCGCGACAGGTGTTGAAGAGGGTGCTGGAGGAGAGCGATGAACGACAACGGTGATGAAAGGTTGGACCGGCTTTTTGCAGCGGCGCGTAATGCGCGGGTGGACACCTCTGCGCTGGAAGAGCATTTCGAAACCAGGCTGATGGCCAGGTTGCGGGAACGCCGTGCCCAGGGTATTCCCTGGTATGCGCTGATGTGGCGCATGGTGCCGGTGTTTGCCGTCCTGGTGATCCTCATCGCGGTGTACAGCACAAGCTACAAGCCGCCATCTTCCGGCGATCTGTTTGCGGCCATCAGTTCCGGTCAGGAGGAATATCTGGCGCAGAACGTTCTGACGGGTGAATGATATGAAGAATTTCAAGGCGATATCGGGAATCCTGCTGGTGTTCATCCTCGGAGCCGCTGGGGGGGCCTTGGTCACCCACATGATCCACGTGGCCCGTTTTGAACATTTCATCAGCGGCGGCCACAGGATGCGGGAGGACGTTATCGTTGAACGGCTCACCAATAAGCTTGACCTGGACGGCCGGCAGCAGGAGCAGGTGAGGGCCATCATGCATGAAACCCATGATGGCATCCGTCAGGCGCGAAGCAGGATCCGTCCCCAGATCGAGGCCCTGCTCACTGCGGGGCAGGATCGCATCAAAGCGGTGCTGCGGCCGGACCAGCGCGAAAAATTTGACAGGATCATCGCCGAACGAAAGCTGCACAAGCCCCCCGAGGGCGAACGGGGCCACGATTGATCTCGTTTACTGTGCGGTTAGTTCGTACTCGTAATTCCGGCTCTTAAGGCCTTTGCCGTTGTTGCTGCTCCTTGATGTAGACCCTGCAACACCTACTTCGCTGCGCCTTGGCATCAGCCAAAATAGCTAGGGAATTACTTCCCACGACTAAATGCACAGTACACTAGCCCTGTTTCCGACCGCCAACCCCCTCGCCCGCTTCGAATACGGCGAGCCCCGCTGAAGTAAACAATGCCTGCACTTCATGATGGGGGCATTTCTTTTTCCAACCTCCATGGAAACTTTCCGCAGCCAGCAGCAGCCCCCCCGGCATCAGGATCTCCGCAAGGTTGCTCACGATCTGCCCAATCTCCTCCCGCTTGTGAATGAGCGGTCCTCCCAGCAGTCCGTTGCAGAGGATGAGGTCGAAGTGCTGCCGGTCCGGGGACATGGCCAGAAGGTTGGCCTGCCGGAATGACAGGGACCGCTCTGCGCCGCTTGCGAATACCGGCGCCGTCCAACGCCTGATGGCCTCTTGCCGCAACGGGTCATGGGGGAGGGTGCAATGGGCTGCGGCCCACACCTCCAAAGGATCAATGGTCCACCCCTCCACTGCGAAACCTTCGTGCGCCATGCCGCAGTCGAGCAACAATCGCACCAGGCCATAGGTAACGGCGCCGTCTCCGCAGGCGGCGTCCAGGCAGCGCACCGGTTGTCCCCCTGCTTGACGTTGTTGCAGCCATTGCCGGATCAGGAGCATCTGGCAGGGGTAGCGGTCCAGGGCCTCGCCGTAAAAACGTCTCGGCATGCTGGACCAAAAGAGATACCTCACGCGTGCCTGGCTATCGGTCAAAAGCATCAGCAGCAAGCGGGCCGGACTCGGGCAGCAGGAGAGGGGCGACGGCAAGACGGCTGCCACGCCGGCCCAACTGGCCGCCTCGCTGAAAGGCGTGCCGCCGTGGAGCGGCGGATAACCGAGGGCCGCCCGCCGGAAGCGGTCGAAGATCGGTTGCAGCTCGGCCAGAGGGAACCAGAGCTCGCTCTGGTAGTGGATCTCCGGGGAAAGGCAGAGACCGGGGGAGGGCCAGGGGGGCGGACAGAAGGCGACAAAGGCGGCGGACATGCGCTGGAGCCGCCGGAGGGCGGGTTGGAAGCGGGAAGGGTCGAGGTGGGGCGGAATGAGCCTTTCGAGGCGGCAATGGGCATCCCCATGGTCGAGGGACGGGGAGTAACGAATCATCCCGGAAAAAGTATTTGCCACAGAGCCACAGAGACACGGAGATAAACATTTATAAGGGTTAGACAACATTTCGGTCTAATTTCTCTTCACCATTTAAGGATTTGAGAATATTTGAAAAAAACTCTGTGATTCCCTCTGTGTCTCTGCGTCTCAGTGGCCAAACCGCCATTTTTTGGATCATCAATAGCTTTTGATCGGCCGGTAGAGGGTATCCCGTTCCACGGGGGTCCGGCCGGCCTTGCCGATAAGGCGGATGATGCCTTCCTTGCTCAATGACTGCGGGCTGCGTGCCCCGGCGTCGTGGCCGATCCTTTCCTCCACCACGGTGCCGTCCAGGTCGTTGACCCCGAAGGACAGTGCTACCTGGGCGATCTTTTCCCCCAGCATTACCCAGTAGGCCTTGATGTGGGTGAAATTGTCCAGAAAGATGCGGGCCACGGCCAGGGTCTTGAGGTCATCTAGTCCGGAGGTCCCCCTGATGTTCAGCTTCAGGTCGGAATTTTCCGGCTGGAAGGCCAGGGGGATAAATGCCTGGAAGCCGCCGGTCCGGTCCTGCAACTCCCGCAGCATCTCCATGTGCGCCACTCGGTCGGCCGGGCCTTCCACATGGCCGTAGAGCATGGTGGCGTTTGTCTTCAGCCCGGCCACGTGGGCCAGCCGGATGATCTCCAGCCAGCGAGCCCCGGAGATCTTTTCCGGGCAGATCCTCTGACGGACCTCCTCCACCAGGATCTCGGCCCCTCCGCCCGGCATGGAGCCGAGCCCGGCAGCCTTGAGCCGCTCCAGGACGTGCTCGATAGCAAGCCCTGAGATGTGGCCGAAATAGTCGATCTCCACGGCGGTAAAAGCCTTGATGTGCAACGACGGGGCGATGTGGCGGATGGCGACCAGGGCCTGCTCATAATATTCAAAAGGGAGGTCGGGGTGGAGCCCGCCGACTATATGCACCTCGGTGGCGCCCTCCTCTTCCGCCTGTTTGGCCTTGCGGCAAATCTCCTCCAGCGCCAGGGTGTAGGCCCCCTCGTCCTCCGGCGTGCGGGAGAAGGCGCAGAAGGCACAGCGGTTGACGCAGATGTTGGTAGGATTTATGTGGCGGTTAACGTTGAAGAATACCTTTTTGCCGTTCTTGCGCTCGTTGGCCAGGGCCGCCAGTTCTCCGACGGCCAGAAGGTCGTTGGAGTTGAACAGGAAAAGCGCCTCTTCGGCACTGATGCGCTGGTTGGCGCGGATTTTTACGACTAGGTGTTCAAAGGTGCTCATGGGAAACCTCAGGGACTCGGAACTTGCCAATATACCATTTTAGCACTCATCTCCAGGCCACCTTTGCCGCTCCTTCAATCGTAAAATCCTCAGCGTAGCTCTGGCTACGCCTGCGGTTTTACTCAATCAGGAACGACAAATCTGACCTGAATCTGAGCGCAAAACTGGTACATCGGCAAATTCCGGGTCCCTTATCGTGGAGTGCGGTGTCGCTGGGCCGGCATTACTCTTTCCGTTCCAATAGCACCACGGCGTGGGCGGATATCCCCTCGCCGGTTCCGGTGAATCCAAGGCCCTCCTCGGTGGTGGCCTTGACGTTGACCTGCTCCGGGGAGGCGTTCAGCACGCGGGCGATGTTCTCCCGCATTCCGGAGATATGGGGCGCCATCTTGGGGCACTGGGCGATGATGGTGGCGTCCAGGTTGCCAAGCCTATATCCGTGGCTGTCGGCACCAGCCATGACGTGTTCCAGCAACTTGAGGCTGTCGGCCCCCTTGAAGGCCGGATCGGTGTCGGGGAAGTGTTTGCCGATGTCGCCTTCGCCTATGGCGCCCAGAATGGCGTCGGCGATGGCGTGCAGCAGGACGTCGGCATCGGAGTGTCCTAAAAGGCCCCTTTCCCAGGGAATCTCCACCCCGCCCATGATCAGTTTTCTCCCTTCCACCAGGCGGTGGACGTCGTAGCCGTGGCCTATGCGCATATTTCCAAACCTTTCCGCAGTTTATCCTAGAAAAAGCATTTGCCACAGGGTCACAGAGATAAATATTTCAAAGAGTTAGACAATATTTTGGTCTAATTTCTCTTCACCATGTAAGGATTTGAGAATATTTGAAAAAACTCTGTGATTTTCTCGGTGTCTCTGTGGCAGAAGTGCCGTTTTAGGCTCATTCAGCCTTCAGATCCCGCCCCATCAGTTCTGTGACGGCCTGGCGGGCCGGTTTACCCTCATGGAGGATATGGTAGGTCTTCTCGACGATCGGCATTTCCACGTCCAGGCGAAGGGCAAGCTGATGGACCGATTCCGCCGTCTTGACCCCTTCCGCCACCATGCGCATTTCTCCGAGGATGTCGGCCAGTTGCATCCCCTGGCCGAGTTTGAAGCCGACGGTGCGGTTGCGGGAGAGGTCGCCGGTGCAGGTCAGGACCAGGTCGCCCATGCCGGCCAGACCGGCGAAGGTTGCCGGCTGAGCCCCCATGGCGCGGCCCAGCCGGTTCATTTCGGCCAGGCCGCGGGTGATCAGGGCGGCGCGGGCATTGTGGCCGAACCCGAGGCCGTCGCTGATGCCGGCGGCAATGGCGATCACGTTCTTGACCGC
>JBEKFJ010000217.1:0-4847 GCA_050013355.1 Oryzomonas sp. | reverse complement strand
CACGATGACCAGGGCGGCACTAACGGCAAGGGCGACAACATTTTTCACTCACGACACTCCACTGGTTTTTTCTGGTTTACGCCCCGAAAATATGCTACAAGGTTAAATTGTATTTATAGCATAAAATCATCGTAACAGGTAGTATAAACTCATGTTCAGACTTTCCGAAAAGGGCGAGAAGATTCAAGTGATGTTCGGGAGTATCGCCCCGCGTTACGACTTCCTCAACCGCCTGCTCAGCTTCGGCATCGACCGGCGCTGGCGCCGAAAGGCAGTACGGCTTGTCAAATACCGGGAGGGTTCCCGGATCCTGGACGTGGCGACCGGCACCGGCGATGTAGCACTGGAGATCGCCCGATCGACCCCTGCGTCGGTAAAGATTACCGGGGCCGACTTTTGCCGGGAGATGGTAGACCTAGGCCAGGCCAAGGTGGCAACCTCTCCCTATGCCGGACGAATCGACTTCAAGGTGGCCCCGTGCGAGGATCTTCCCTTTCCGGACAACACCTTTGATTCGATTACCATTGCCTTCGGGATCAGGAACGTAGTGGACAGAAAACTGGGGCTGGCGGAAATGTGGCGGGTACTTCGGCCCGGAGGGCGGATGATCATCCTGGAATTTTCCACTCCGCGCTCGAAATTCTTCAAACATATTTATTACTTCTACTTCCGCCGCCTTCTGCCGGTCATCGGCGGGCTCATTTCAAGATACAACGCCTACAAATACCTGCCGGACTCGGTGTTGGAGTTTCCCTCCCACGAGGAATTTTCCCGGATGGTCGCCGACGCCGGTTTCCGCAACATCCACATCCACCCGCTGACCTTCGGCATCGCCACCATCTACGCCGGCGAGAAGGAATAACCCTTTACACTTAGCCAACAAAACTCAGGTTGTTCAAAAATAGTCAGATCGTCGCACCCGCAGAAGGCCCTGCGGAGGCGTAGCAGGCCTACTCCGCCGAAGCAGCTTTGGCTGCGAAGGCCGGGCGCTACGCCGCACAAAAGGGCTTTCGAGGATGGCGGCGAGATGGCTGTTTTTCAACGACCTCTTAGACCGCCACCATGGCCATGCGATAGCAGCGCAGGCACCTGTCGGCCTCGGCCTGCGCCACGCTGTCGCTGAAGCCCAACTCGACCTCGTTGTAGTTCCTGAGGCTGGCCCGCTCTTTGCCGTGGACCTCTTTCTGGTTGGCGCGCCCTGCGGAATCAAGCCAGGCGACCTTCTCACCCTTGTCGTACACCCCCAGGTAGGTCAGCAAGTCGTCGAAGATGTCGTCTTCGGTGAGATAGGCCTTGCCTTCCTCCAGCCAGCGCTGGATGACCCGCGCGGCACGGTGGGCGTTGCCGACGCAGGCCACCACGGTCAGGGGGCCGATCTCGGCATCGCCGCCGGCAAAGACGCCGTCGCAGTCGGTCATCAACGAGCGGGAGAGCGGGTTGCCCATGCCGTCCTTGAGGTCCTTTCCGGCCGCATCCTTGAGCGGCAGGTACTTGGTGACCACCGTGTTCCACTTGGTGATGTCGATACCCATGTCGGCGGGGATGAACCCCAGGTCAGGGTCCTGGCCGATGGCCGGGATGACCGTGTCGCACTCGATGACGAATTCGCTGCCCGGCATCGGCTCGGGACGGCGGCGGCCGGAGGCGTCGGGCTCTCCCAGCTCCATGCGGACACACTCCACGCCGGTTACCTCGTCCTTGTCGTTGACGATGATCCGGGTGGGAAGCACCTGGAACTCGAATTTGACCCCCTCCTCGTCGGCGCCGTCCACCTCCCACGCATCGGCCGGCATCTCCTTGCGGGAGCGGCGGTAGACCAGGTAGGAATCCTCGGCCCCTTCGCGCAGAGCGACCCGGACGCAGTCGATGGCGGTATTGCCGCCCCCGACCACCACGACCTTCTTGCCCATGCCGGTCGGCTTGTTCATATAGGCCTCGCGCAGGAAGTCGATCCCACCCTTGAGGAAGCCTTGTACCCCTTATCCTCCCCTTCCACGCCCATGGGCTTGGAGCGGTGGGCGCCGGGGGCGACGAACACGGAGTCATGCTTTTTCTTCAGGTCCGCCAGGGAGACGTCCGTGCCGACGCGGCAGTTGTAGACGATCTCGACCCCCAGGGACTGGATGATATCGATGTCGCGCTGCAGGATCGTGCGCGGCATGCGGTAGGCCGGGATGCCGACCGCGATCATGCCGCCGCCGTACCCTTCCGGCAGGGCCTCGTAGATGGTGCAGGGGTACCCTTCCAGGGCCAGGTAATAGGCGGCTGCCAGGCCGGCCGGGCCTGCACCCACGATGCCGACCGTCTTGCCCTTCTTCGGCTTGGGCTGCATGGGGGGTGCAAGCTTGTGCAGACGCTCGTAATCCGAGGCGGACCGCTTGAGCACCATGATGTTGATGGCCTCGTCCACGTTTTTGCGGCGGCAGGCGGTCTCGCAGGGGTGCGGGCAGACCCGCCCGCAGACGGACGGGAGCGGCATGTTCTCGCGGACGGCGGCCAGGGAATCGGAAAAGCGGAGGTTCTTGATCTCCTCGATGTACCTCGGTATGTCGATATGGGACGGGCACTTGTCCATGCAGGGAGCGGTGATCTTGTGGATGTACTCGTCGGCGCTCTTGACCGCGCGGCGCTCGCGCATGCGGGCGACGAAGTCGGCGCGGTAATGCTGCACCGCATCGAAGACCGGCACCGTGGCGCTCTGGCAGAGGGTGCACTTGCAATTTTTGAGCAGCTCCGCCAGATCCCCGACCATATCCAGATCGGCCTCGGCAGCCTTGCCGGCCACCACGTTCTGGAACAGGTCCATGAGCACCTTGGTGCCCTTCTTGCCCGGCGTGCATTTGCCGCAGCAGTACAGAGTCTGGACGCGCTTCATGTATTCGGCCGTCATGGCCGGCACATCTACGGCATTGTCGAACAGGATGATGCCGTCCCACCCCATGAACGCGCGCAGCGGACGTTCACCGTCAAAGGCCACCGGCAGCTTGAAGGCGACCGCCTGCGGTTCACCGGAAACATTCCTGTTGTCAACGACGTTTCTGCCCCACGTGGAAAAGACTACTGAAGCCACTCGAACCTCCGAAAACCGGACCCCGTGAATCAAGGGGTTAAGCTCTTGCAATTATTGTTCAAATCTACCCAAAAAATGTGTATACAGTATGCATGAGTAGCATAATAATGTTCCAGAAATCAAGGGAAAAAAAATCTTTGCATTCCCTTGCCTTTCAAGCGGTTTCACCTTTGCGCCATTCTGTGGTATAGAAAGGTGACAGACGACACTTTACGCAACGGAAGGATATTGCCATGGCCTCTCTCGACGGAGCATTTCGATCACTCTTTGAAACCAACATGGGCATACGCGACAACGAACGGGTCCTGGTATTCAGCGACACGATCCGGCCCGACGAAACGATCTCCGATAGCGACCGGGACCGGCGGATGCGCCTGAACGCCACAGCCCGCCAGGTAGCGGCATTCGCGGCAAAAACTTACGGTAGCGGCGTTTTCGTGGAGTTCCCCGCCACCCCCGCCTCGGGCGCCGAGCCGCCGCGGGAACTCTGGCTGGAGACCTTCGGTGACGAGGCCATAGCCCTGTTGGAACAATCGGGATTGCTGGCAAAGCTCCTGGCAAAACAGGCCACTCCCGACGAGGTCGCCGCCGGCCGGGAGATCATCCTGGCCCGCAAAGAGGCCGTGGCGGACATCATCATCGCCCTTTCCAACAACTCCACCAGCCACACCCGTTACCGCGCCCTGGCCTGCGACACCGGCTCACGCTGCGCCAGCCTGCCGCACTTCGACCCGGACATGTTCCACAGCTCCATGACCGTGGACTGGCAAGCCCTGGCAGCCCGTACCGCCCGGCTGGTGGCGGCGGTCAACCGGGCGGAGTGGGTACATGTCGCCTGCCCCAACGGCACCGACATGACGATCTGCAAGCAGGGGCGCCAGGCCGAGGGGGACGACGGCCTGCTGAACGCTGCCGGCAGCTTCGGCAACCTGCCGGCAGGCGAGGCGTATCTTGCGCCGCTGGAGGGGAAAAGCCACGGCGTCATGGTGGTCGAGTGGGGCTCGACCTACAAACTGGACGAACCGCTGCGGCTCTTCGTGGAGAACGGCATCGTGGTACGGATCGAAGGGACAGACCCGCTTCGCGCCAAGCTTGAGGCCAAATTCAGCGAGAACGCAGACTGCCGCAATATCGCCGAACTGGGCATCGGCACCAACGAAAAGGCCAGCCGGCCGGACAATGTGCTGGAGGCCGAGAAGATCCTCGGCACGATCCACATCGCCCTGGGGGACAACTCCGGCTTCGGCGGCAAGGTCAGCGCGCCCTTCCACGAGGATTACGTCTTCTACCGCCCTACCCTCACATTGGTCATGGCGGATGGCGGCGAGCAGGTCATTATTGAAGACGGGCGCATGCTGGTTTGATCCTTCCCGGTTCTCTGTGAGGTACGCACCCGATGGCGCCTGAAGCCTCAACCAAGCCTGTGATCCACAATGCGCGGACGTTCGGCCTGGTGCATCATGGGCAGCGATTGACTCCGGCATGTCACTCCATCTGCCACTCAAGTCATCACGGATTCAGGTATTAATATCAAGGAGCCATTATGACCACTCCCCTGACCCTCGGTTTTTCCCCCTGCCCCAACGACACCTTCATGTTCTACCCGCTCGTCCACGGCTTGGTGGACAGCGCCGGCATCTCCTACAAGGAACGGCTGGAGGACGTGGAAACCCTCAACCAGTTGGCCCTCAAGGGCGAACTGGACGTCACCAAGGTCTCCTACCACGCCCTGGGGCATATCCGCGACGAGTACGCCCTGCTCCGCTCGGGCAGCGCC
>JBEKFJ010000216.1:0-4869 GCA_050013355.1 Oryzomonas sp. | reverse complement strand
AGCAGTTGTAGCAGGCGGTGCAGCCGTGGATCGTCTCGCCGCCCACCTGTACCGACTCGGTCTCGATCCCCTCCCGGTTCAATTCCGTGAAGATATGGCTGATGAGCAACGAGGTATTGCCCTCTTTGCGGGGACTGCCGTTGAACGCTATGACCTTCATAAAAAACCTCCTTTGGTTGCCGCAGAGGGCAGAAATGTTATTTACAGCCGTTTCTCCACTCGTTTCAGCAGGATCGAGTTGAGCACCACCGAGACCGAGGAAAAGGCCATGGCCAGGCCGGCGTACTCCGGCTTGAGGGTTATGCCGTAGCGGGAGAGCATGCCGGCAGCAACCGGGATGCCGAGGATGTTATAGAACAGCGCCCAGAACAGGTTCTGCTTGACCTTGGCCAGGGTGGCCCGGCCTATGGCGATGGCCCGCACCACGTCCGTCAGGTCGTTGCGCATCAGGACGATATCGCCGGTCTCCTTGGCCACGTCCGTGCCGCCGCCGATGGCAATGCCGATATCCGCCCGGGCCAGGGCCGGGGCGTCGTTGATGCCGTCGCCCACCATGCCGGTGATCATGCCGCGCTGCTGAAACCCCCTGACCACCTCCTGCTTGCGCTCCGGCAGCACACAGGCCTCGAAGCTGTCCACCCCGGCCTGCCCGGCCACAATCCCGGCCACATCGGCATGGTCGCCGGTGATCATGCAGGTATGAATGCCCATACGCCGGAATTCGGCCACCGCCCTGGCGGAACCGGGCTTGAGTGTGTCGGCGAAGGCTGCCACCCCCACCAGGGTCGTGCCTGCCGCCACGTAGATCAGCGACTTGCCGGCCGAGGCCAGTTCCCTGGCCTTGTCGGCCAGCGCCCTGAGGCTTATCCCCTCGTCTTCCATCAGGCGCTCATTGCCCACCGCCAGGCGAAAACCTTCATGGGTGCAGGTGACGCCGAAACCGCCCCGCTCCTCGAAGTCCGTTGCCGCGCCCGGCTTGATGCCGGCCTCCTCGGCCGCCCGCACCGCAGCCTGGGCCAGAGGGTGGGTCGAGTGGATCTCGGCGGTTATCAGACACTCCAGCAGGCGCACCGGGTCAACCCCCGCCACGGCAGCCAGGTCGGTCATCGTCGGCTGCCCGATGGTCAGCGTCCCGGTTTTGTCCAGCAGCAGCACCTGCATGCGGGAGATGGCCTCCAGGGCCGAGCCCTTCTTGACCAGGATGCCGCGGGCCAGGGCCACGCCGCTCCCCACCATGATGGCGGTCGGCGTGGCCAGCCCCATGGCGCAGGGGCAGGCGATCACCACCACGGCGATGGCAAAGCGGAAGGCCGGCAAAAAACCGGCGTGGAGCGTATAGAACCAGACGGAAAACGTCGCAAGCGAAAGAAGCAGCACCACCGGCACAAACCAGCCGGAAACCGCGTCGGCGAAACGCTGGATAGGGGCCTTGTCCCCCTGGGCCTCACGGACCATGCGGACGATCTGGGAGAGGAGCGTGGCCTCCCCGACGCGGGTCGCCCGCACCCGCAGGACGCCGCTTTTATTGATGGTCGCTCCGGTCACCGCGTCGCCGGCCTTCTTCTCCACCGGCAGGGACTCGCCGGTCACCATGGACTCGTCCACAGCGCTACGCCCCTCGATGACCTCGCCGTCCACCGGGATAGCCTGGCCGGGCCGCACCAGCACCACATCGCCGACACGGACCCGGGAGGCAGGCACCTCCCTTTCCCCCTCCTCCGTCACCAGGCGGGCCTTGTCGGCCTGGAGGTGGAGCAGCTTTTTCAGCGCTTCGCCGGCCTTGCCCCGGGCTCGGGCCTCCAGGTACTTGCCCAGGCGGATGAAGGTGATCAGCATGGCCGAGGTTTCGAAGAACACCTCCCGATGGGGCCCCAGCAGGCCGGCATAGGCCAGGAGCGAATAGAAAAAGGCCGCCGAGGTCCCCAGGGCCACCAGCACATCCATGTTGGCGCTGCGGTTTTTCAGGGCGCTCCAGGCTCCGCGGTAAAAGTCCAGTCCGGCCGAGAACTGGACCGCCGTGGCCAGCAGCAGGTTGAGTTGCATCACGGCCCGGTTGGAGTGGATGCCCATGGTGAGTATGATCGGCAGCGAGGCCGCCAGGGAGAAGAGGAACCAGGTGCGTTGCAAGTGGAGAGCATCCCCGGCCGAGGCCTCGGCGCCGCGCAGCTCGACCGGTGTGTAGCCGGCCTCGTGAACCATGGCAAAGATATCCGCCATGCCGAGCTGTTGCGGGTCGAAACGCACAAAACCGGTCTCGGCCGCCAGATTGACGATGGCGGCGCTGACGGCCGGGTTCTCCAACAATCTCTTCTCCAGCCTGTTGACACAGGAGGCACAATGCAGGCCACGAACGCCGAAGGTCAGCTCATCTGCCGGCTCGGGGCGAATCACACCGTAGCCGAGCCGTTCGATGCGGCCGGCGATCTCTTCCAATGAAACAGTCGCTTCATCGAAGCTGACAGCCATCTCTTCCGTGGCGAGATTGACGGCTGCCGTGGAGACGCCGGGCTGTTTCCCGATCTCCTTCTCGATCCGGGCGGCACATTCGGCACATGACATGCCGGTGATCCTCATGCTGATCGTGGTCATAGGCGGACTTTCCGGAGGTAGCGACGATTATCCTTCATCCATCATTATACTGTAGGAACAGAGAAAGCGGGTATCGGCAGGAACGCCTTTGACGAGTTAACCCAGAAAAAGCATGTGCCACAGAGACACAGAGATAAGCATTTCAGAGGGTTAAACAATATTTTGGTCTAATTTCCCTTCACCATTCCTGATTTGAGAATATTTGAAAAACTCTGATTTCCTCTGTGTCTCTGTGGCAGAAGTGCCGTTATTAGGATCAATCCCTGAAGTCGCCGCCATGCAGGTGCTCCCATGTTATCTTAATGGCGGCGGCAATGGGCAGGGCAAGCAGAATACCCCAGAAGCCGAGCAGTTCGCCCAGGGCCATGACCATGACGATGGTCATCAGCGGGTTAAGGTTCATGGAACTCTTGAAGACCAGCGGCTTGATGACGTATCCTTCCAGGAAATAGATCACCCCGAAGATAATGGCGACCTGGGCCAGGCCAGCCATGGTTTGGTATTTGAACCAGGCAAAAAACAGCGCCGGCAATGCGGCGATAAACACCCCGATGAAGGGGAGCACCGAGGCGGCGCCGGCAAAGATGCCGCAGATTATGGGGTGCGGGACATCCAGGAAGAAGAGCGCCGTCATCGACAGGATCGCCACGATGACGGAAACGACCACCTGGCCCCGCAGATACCCGCCGATGCTGGTGTTGACCTCGCGGCCGATATGAAGCATCATGTTGCGCCGATGCTCAGGGATCCAGGAGGCAGCGGTCTCCAGGATGGTCTTTTTGTAATAGAGCATGAAAAAGACCAGGACCGGTGCAAGGACGATATTGAAGATGTTGAAGAATATCCGGGTGGCAAAGACATAGACCCACGCGCCGGCCCTCTCTGCGGCCGTATCCAGATTGGCCGAGACCTTGTCCAGAAGCCACTCGATCTCTTCGGATCCGTAGCGGTCGGGAAGCTGCGACTTCCACTCCAGGGCAGCCTGCTTGATCCTCTGGATGTAGGCAGGCAGTTCGCCGAGGATACCGTTCCAACTGATGGTGAGCTTGGGAAGCATGAAGGCGAAAAAGAAGATGATCAGGACGCCGAGAACAACGTAGAGCAGCCCCAGGGCAAAGAGCCGCTTCATGCCGCGCCGTTCGGCTTGCATGAGCAATGGATCGAGCAGATAGGCGATCACCCAGGAGAGCAGGAAGCATGAGATGGTGTGCTGCAGGGCGTATCCGGCGGCTGCCAGCAGGCAGAGCAGCAAAATGGCGGCTATCAGCCGGCCGTAGTCGTTTCGGGGAGCGCCCTGGTGTTCATGGTGGTGCGCCAATGTGAGGCCTTCCTTATACCGATTTCAAATCAAGGATGAAATCAAGGCCCGAGGATTGAGGCGACGAAGGCGTACAGATAGTACGTTGAGGAGCCGAAGACGAGCCAACGAAGATAGCGCCTTGATTTGGAATCGGTATTACATGCACGATGAAAGCTGCGCTTCCGTATCGGCCGTGAACAGGTTGTTCACCTCAAGCCAGTTTTTTACCCGGCTGGCAAAAAAATCGTCCTTCATCGCCATGAGTCGTTCCTCCTCTTCCGGGAAAAAGGAGAGGATCTCGTTGATGTTGCCGTAGGATTTTCTGCCGCCCAACGATCCTTCCAGTATGCTGCGCAGGCCCGTATCCTGGATGCCCCCGACGAAACCGGACATGAACTGCCGTTCCACACCGTAGTCAAAGCGGGGAATCTCCAAAAAACGATCCCGGCCGGTTTCCATCTGTCGCCAGACCTCATCGTCTTCCACCGTGGTTGGAACGAAAAATATCTCGCCGGTGTAGCGGTCGAGAAAGTAAACCCGGTCGCTCAATCCGCTGGTGAAGGCGTCCATCAGTTCATCCCAGACAATTTCGACATTATGTATAATAGCCATGACGCCCGTACCTCTTATCCTGTTGACATATCACGCAAGTGACAGCACAATCCCAACCATGCGCACCATCTTCCTGGCCGATGCCCACCTGAAAGCCCCGACGGACCGTAATTACCGTCTGCTGCTTCGCTTCCTCGACTCCCTGAAAGGGAATACCGAAACCCTTTTCATCATGGGCGACCTGTTCGATTTCTGGCTGGGCTTTCCCTCCCATCCCTTCCGCCAGTACGATGCCGTGCTGGAAGCGCTTCTGGGTCTGGCCCGCAACGGTTGCCGCATTGTATACTTCGAAGGCAACCACGACTTCCATCTCGGGACGATCTTCAGCAAGCACCTGGCTGCTGAGATCCATCGTGGGCCTGCCGTGG
>JBEKFJ010000215.1:0-4889 GCA_050013355.1 Oryzomonas sp. | reverse complement strand
ACCCTGGCGACCCCCGCCTGTCGGGCAAGCAGCCCGGCCTGGCGGGCGGTCAGGTGATGCCTTTCGCTGGCCTGGGCTTGCTCTGTATCGAGAAAAGCCGCCTCGATGAAGAGAAAGTCGGCCCCGTGGGCGAGTTCTACGATCTTTGCCGCGTTTGCCGGGGTATTGGCGGCGTCGGTGACATAGGCGATCCTCTGGCCGGGAACGATGTTGAGGATCGTTGCCTTCAACTCCCCCAGGGTGAAGTGGCTCTCTTCCGTCCCCGCCTCACCGGGCCACCAGACCCGGAACGGCTTGTCGTCATCCTCCCCCCGCATGATGGCGCGTTTCAGGTCCGCGAGCCAGGGGCCGGTGGGCAGCCCCAGTTCCAGCAGCCGGTTCTTCATGATGTTCACGTGGTCCTTCTCCTCCAGGGCAAAGGCCAGGGAGACGGTCTTGTGGTCCAGGAAGGCGGCGCGGATGCGAAAGGCCTCCTCGTCCAGGATGACGCCGCCGGCAACCTGCTCCGTTTGCTCCTGCTCCCGCCTGAATCCGCTGCGGCAGTGGAATTCGGCGGAGTTGCCCGTGCCGTCCGGGTGGAGTTCGACGGCGATCACGGTGAAGTCGGTGGTATAGCTCTCCACCAGGTTCCAGGTAAAGGCGGCGAGGCTGTGCTCCACCTGGCCGATGAAACCGGGCGGACCGAAGAGATGAAGGCTCTTTTCGCGCCCAAGGCAGAGGCGCAGCACCTGGCTGAAGCCAATGAAGTGATCGATGTGGGTATGGGAGATGAAGATGTGGGTGATCCGCAGTATCTTCCGGGGAGAGAGAGCCCGGATGTCTCCCAGATCGAACAGGAGCGCCCTGCGCTCATAGAGGAAATCCACGTAGACCGCCGGGTCGTCAAAAGGATCATTGACCAGGCTTGGATGGAACTGGGGCGTCATGCGTCGCGCTCCTTTCACTGTAAATACCGATTCCAAATCAAGGATGAAATCAAGGCGGCGAGGATTGAGGCGACGAAGGCGTACAGATAGTACGTTGAGGAGCCGAAGACGAGCCAACGCAGATAGCGCCTTGATTTGGAATTGGTATAACCGTTTTGCTGGCCGTTTCAGGTTAGATTGATTTTACAGCGTGACGCACGCAATTTCAAGGAAGGTTGTCGAGGCGAGCAGGCGCGTCGATCCTCCCCATGAGGCGGGTGAAAAGATCAGGGATGGCGGTTTCGAAGAAGAGCCGCTTGCCGCTGTCCGGGTGGGTGAACGAGATCGAACGGGCATGGAGGGCCAGGGTAGCGCAGCCGTCGTTTTTGCCGTATTTCCTGTCCCCCGCCACCGGGTGCCCCTGCTCCGAGAGGTGCACCCGTATCTGGTGCTTGCGGCCGGTGAGCAGGTGGATCTCCAGCAGGCTGAGACCTTTGGCCTCTTTCAGGACCGTGTACTCGGTCAGGGACAGCTTACCCAGCGCCGGATCGGGGGTGGAATAGACCGTCAAGGCGCTGTTCTCGGCCAGGTAGCTGCTGATCGTCCCGCTCTTCGGGTCAAGGGTGCCGTGGACGATCGTGAGGTAGCGCTTGTCGGTCTCCTGCCAGTGCCCCTGTAGAAATATCTTGGCCGCTTCGCTCTTGGCGAAGATCAGGATGCCGGAGGTCTCCCGGTCCAGGCGGTGGACGATGTAGACCCGGTTCCGGGAGCGGGGATCGCCCTTGCGGACGTATTCGTTGAGAATGGTGTGGACCGTCCGCGACTTGTCCCGGTCCGTGCCGATGGTCAAAAGGCCGCACGGTTTCTCCACCACGATGATTGCACGGTCCTCGTGCAGGACCGTGAGCCCTTTGGGCTGGTATTTCGCTGGGGGGCATTTGGCAGGTGGCATGGCAGTTCCTGGAAAAATTATTAACCGTAAAAACAAAAAGAGCGGCATTGCTGCCGCTCCCTGTAAAAAGTAGTGTGAATAAAACCTACCTGCGAACAGCCTTGCCAGCGACCTGCACGCGGATCAGGGCCCGTTCCAGGGCGGCCTCGTAAACCTTGAACTGCTTGTCCTCAGGGGTGAGGTGCTTGAGCTTCTCCTCGGCCCGCCCCTGGGCGGCCTTGGCACGCTCCACGTCGATCTCTTCGGCGGCCTCGGCGGTCTCCACCAGGACGATGATCTTGTCGTCCCTGATCTCGAAATAACCCCAGTTGAGGGCCATGTGCTCGACCTTGCCGCCAAACTTATAGGCAAGTTCGCCGATCTTGAGGGAGGTCAGGAACGGGGCGTGGCCCGGCAGGACGCCGAACTCGCCCAGCTTGCCGGTAGCAGTGACCTCTTCGACTTCCATGTCAACCACCTTCTTGTAAGGGGTGACAATCTCCAGCTTCATCTTTTCAGCCATATATCAGTCCTTGAAAGGGGGATGCCCCGTAAGGTTAATTGTTTCCATACGGAAACTCCGGATGAGAAACAATTGCGTTTCCCATAACTAATTTATACCGCAGCCAGTTTGGCGGCCTTTTCGATGGCCTCTTCAATGGAGCCGACCATGTAGAATGCCTGCTCGGGCAGGGCGTCGTGCTTGCCGGCCACGATCTCCTGGAAACCCTTGATGGTGTCCTTCAGTTCGACGTACTTGCCGGGGGAGCCGGTGAAGGCCTCGGCAACGTGGAACGGCTGGGACAGGAAGCGCTGGATCTTGCGGGCGCGGGCCACGACCAGTTTGTCCTCTTCCGAGAGCTCGTCCATACCGAGGATGGCGATGATGTCCTGGAGGTCCTTGTACTTTTGGAGCACGTACTGGACGGAACGGGCCACGCCGTAATGCTCGTCGCCGATGACCTGGGGGTCGAGGATGCGCGAGGTGGAGTCCAGCGGGTCAACGGCCGGGTAGATGCCCAACTCGGCGATCTGGCGGGACAGAACCGTGGTGGCGTCCAGGTGGGCGAAGGCGGTGGCCGGGGCCGGGTCGGTCAAGTCGTCGGCCGGGACGTAGATGGCCTGTACCGAGGTGATGGAACCCTTCTTGGTGGAGGTGATGCGCTCCTGCAATTCACCCATCTCGGTGGCCAGGGTAGGCTGGTAACCGACGGCCGAGGGGATACGGCCCAGAAGGGCGGAGACCTCGGAACCGGCCTGGGTGAAACGGAAGATGTTGTCGATGAACAGGAGAACATCCTGCCCTTCTTCGTCGCGGAAGTATTCGGCAACCGAGAGAGCGGTCAGGGCGACGCGGGCACGGGCGCCGGGGGGCTCGTTCATCTGGCCGTACACCAGGGCGGCCTTGTCGAGAACGCCGGATTCCTTCATCTCCATCCAGAGGTCATTCCCTTCGCGGGTGCGCTCGCCGACGCCGGCGAAGACGGAGAAACCGCCGTGCTGCTTGGCGATGTTGTTGATCAGTTCCATGATCAGAACGGTCTTGCCGACGCCGGCGCCGCCGAACAGGCCGATCTTGCCGCCGCGGGCATAGGGCGCCAGGAGGTCAACGACCTTGATGCCGGTGGTGAATGCCTCGACCTTGGTTGACTGGTCCTCGAAGGAGGGCGCTTCGCGGTGGATGGCGTATTCCTTCTCGTTGCCGATGGGGCCCATTTCGTCAACCGGCTCGCCGATGACGTTCATGATGCGGCCCAGGGTCTTGTGGCCGACCGGGGCGCAGATCTGCTTGCCGGTGTCGATGACCGCCTGGCCGCGCTTGAGGCCGTCGGTGGAGTCCATGGCGATGGTGCGGACCGAATTCTCCCCCAGGTGCTGGGCAACCTCAAGAACGAGGTTGTTCTCGCGGGCATCGATGGCCGGATTGGTCACCCGTAAGGCGTGGTAGATCTCCGGCAGTTTGCCGGGCTCGAATTCGACGTCGATAACAGCGCCGATGACCTGCGAAATTTTACCGATGTTCTGACTCATGGAACTCTGTCCTCCTGTGGCCGTGAAGCCTCATATAGTGATTCGGTTCTTGTTATCCCTTGATCGATTCGGCGCCGGAGATGATCTCCATCAGCTCGGTGGTGATGGCGGCCTGGCGGGCCCGGTTGTACTGCAGGGTCAGCTTGCCGATCATCTCGTTGGCGTTCTTGGATGCGCTGTCCATGGCGGTCATGCGGGCGCCGTGCTCGGCGGCCACCGACTCCAGCATGGCCTTGAAGATCTGCACCTCTATGTTCTTGGGCAGGATCTCGGCCAGGAGTTCGGCAACCGACGGTTCGTAGATGTACTCCACCGGGGTCTCGTCGGCCAGGGTCTTCTCCTCGGCTTCCACCGGCAGGAGCTGCTGGAAGGTGATGTCCTGGGACATGACCGTGCGGAAGGCGTTGAAGAGCAGAATGACCTGGTCGTACTCTTCGGCCAGGTAGCTGTCGATCACCTCATGGGCCAGCATGGCCGCGGTCTGGTAGCTCGGCTTGGCCAGCACGTTGGGGAAGTTCTTGGCAATAGTGTGGCGGTTCTTGAGCGCCTCGTACCCCTTGCGCCCGACCGTCATCAGGGAGATCTGCTCGAACTCGCCCTGCTTCTCCTTGATGAAGCGCTCGCCGGCCTTGCACAGGTTGCCGTTGAAGCCGCCGCACAGTCCGCGGTCGGAGGTGACCACCACCAGGAGGAGCTTCTTGGCGTCGCGTTTCTCCAGGAGCGGATGGAGATCGCCTTCCACACTGCCGGCCAGGGATTGGAGCACCTGGGCCAGCTTGCCGGCGTAGGGGCGCGCCGCAACGACGTTCTCCTGGGCGCGGCGCAGCTTGGCGGCCGAGACCATCTTCATGGCCTTGGTGATCTGGCGGGTATTCTTTACGGATACGATCCGTTTTTTAATGCTTTTAAGGCTTGCCATGTCTCAAACCGTCCTTGTTTACGCGGTGAATTCCTTCTTGAACTGCTCCAGCGCGGTAACGATCCTGGCCTTCAGATCATCGTCGATGGCCTTCTTGTCGCGC
>JBEKFJ010000214.1:682-5576 GCA_050013355.1 Oryzomonas sp. | reverse complement strand
CGCTGGCGCGAAACTCCTTCAGCGCCTGCTCTAGTTCCGGGGCCCCCGGCGACAGGTCTACGTCGCTGGGGTGGTGCTCTATCTCGCCCATCTCGTCCGCCTTATCGCCCAGCTTCATCGCCTTCCCCCCAGCGCAGCCCTCACCTTGGCCAGAGCCCGCGAAAGATGCGCCTTCACCGTGCCTTCGCTCAACCCGGCGGCCTGCGCAATCTCGCTCAACTCCTGCTCCTCCACATACCGCAGCAGAAAAACCGTCCTCTGCCGCTCGCTCAATCCCTCAACCGCCTTCCAAACCCGGGCCACCTGCTCCCGCGTCAGCATCTGCTGCTCCGCTGACCGCTCGCCGCTCGGCAGCCACTCGCTGGCCTCGTCCAAGTCCACCGCGTTGGTCTGCGTCCGCCGCCAGAACTGCATCCGCCGGTTCCGCCAGTGGTCCTTCTGCAGGTTGATCGCGATCCGCATCAACCACGTCATCGCGCTCGACTCGCCCCTGAAGCTTCCCCAGTTCCGGTGAGCCTTCAAGAAGCAATCCTGCGTCAGCGTCTCGGCCAGGTCTACATCCCGCGTCGAAGCCAGCAGAAACCGGAAGATCTGCAGCCGGTGCGCCGTAACAACGGCTGAAAACTCCTGCGCAGCAGTCTCCGGCTCTCGCCCGGCACTCTCCTCCGCCGTGGTCCGTTCCATCGGTTCCACTGCTGTACCGGCTGCCATCATTCAGGTAGACGCCTCCCCTGCGCGCAAGTTTACAGCCCCCCAGGCTTTTCTATGCAATTCAGGACTACCGCCCTTTGAAGGGTAGGGCTTCTGAAGGGTACGGGCTTCAGCCCGTACATAAATCCCACCCATTCACTCAATCCGGAGGGAGCAGGGGCCTTCAGGCCCATGAACACCAGCTTGCAAATCAACAGGCTTTAGCCACGGAGGGAGAGCCGGGGTTTTAACCCCGTCATCGGCCTTTGGCCCTGCAACCAATGCAAAATAGAGCGCAAGCGCTCAGCACGGGGAGTATATTCCCAGTAGCCGGGGAGCAAAAAATCCCGATTCATGTGTTCCGCCAATCCACCGCTCCCAAATAATAGGAGGTCGATCATGCGCCGGGCCATTCCAATTCTCGCAGCGACTCTGTTGCCATTACTTTTCGCCTTGCCCATCGCAGCGCAAGCCTTCCAGAGCGCTGGGGCACAAAATCCGGATGCGCTGACCGCCGCATATAACCAGGCCATGCAGGCCAGGGATTGGCCTCATGCCGTGGCCGAAGCGCAGCAACTGGTGAGCCTGAATGCTACCTCTGCGCATCTGAGGCTGCTGGCCAATGCCCAGCTTTACTCCGGCTCGGCTGATGCAGCCCTGGCGACCTATGACCAGACCCTGGCCGCGGCGGAAAAGGAAAAGCCCGCCGATGGTCAACCAATGAACGATTGGAAAGACAGCTTGTCACAGATCTACATTGGCAAGGGCAATTCGCTGCTCAAGCTCAAACGCACCTCCGAGGCGATCGCGGCCTATAACCAATCCGCCGAACTCGCGTCCAACGCCGGGTTGGCATACTTCAACCTTTGCGCAGTGCTGTACAACATCGGCAACACGCAGGAATCGGCGGCAGCCTGCCGCAAGTGCGTGCAAGCGGACCCCACCAGAGCGAATGCCTGGTTCGTCCTGGGGTCAGATCTCTTTGCAGATTTGCCTGTAACCGCACAAGGCAAGGTCCAAGCCTCGCCCGAGACGCGAGAGGCGCTTGAAAAGTATCTGGCCCTCGCCCCGGACGGCCCTCACGCCGCTGACGTGAAAGCCATGCTGGCGATGATCGCAAAATAAGGCGATGGCCGTCTGCCCTAACCTCGCCGCTGTCATCCTGAGCGACCCTGAGCGCAGCTAAGGGGAGTCGAAAGGGGCCTGCGATTTGGCATTTTGCGGTTTCGGGGTTCCCGGCGACTCGAGGTCCCTGGCGAGCGTCCGCCGTGGCGGATGCTCGTTGAGGTGAAGCGACAGGCCCACGTCGTTGGGGTGATCTAGGGTGGGATTGATTCACCGATCCACAGTCTCTACAGAACTGAAGATTCCGTGCCCGGACTGGCTATTCGAAGCAAACACCTGGGTCGCCGGTTGGAATAAGCTTCCCTTCCGAAGCATGTAACGGCAGCAGAATTTCTTGCGGGTTGTGGCTGTCCTTCAAGTCGCAAATGAGTGTGATCTTGAATGCTGTGCTTGTCGGCGGTATCGATGTTGTGCTGACATCCAAATGCAAGGCGCCCTGTTGATCGGCAGCAGCTCTCTGAGCGGCTATTAGCATTTCGTCTATCGGCGTGATTGCAAAGACTCGAATCTCTCCTGTTGTCTGGGCAGGTCTTGGCAGTACAACGGTAATTCGCAGGCCGTCTTTCCCGTATGAATAGGAGAGATTTCGTTCGATAGCAGGCTTGTCTTTCGTCTGATCCCTGGAAGCTAACGGACTGATACCAGCCAGTACAATAGCTACGGCAAAGCAGACGCCTGCCGCCAACGCCAACCACTGCTTGATTATCAGCGCGTCTGTGGCCTTCTGCTGCATGTCATCCAGGCTTTGCCAATTTGCTTTTTTAGGTTCGACCGTTCTCAGAATGATTGCCAAAGCCAGCGAAACTCCAGTCATGGCAACCGCGGCAAAAAACAAAATAGAGCCGGAACCCTGGAGATTCTTGAATGCGGCGTTCGAAAACGCTGCTCCCAATGTGCCCACCACGGTAGTGACTGTGAAAAGCCACTTGGCGAATTCATCGCAGGACGCAATCCGCGATGTTGGCAAGGCAAGTTCTCGCTGTGATTTGAGAAGTTCTATGTAGTCATTTGATAAGGGCTCGCCGTTTTTGTGGACGCTGTTCATTTACTGCCCCCCTTTACACTTGTATTCTGCCCAATGCCCTTGTGAACATTGCACTGCAACACTCTTCACTGGGGAAATGTTGCAGGCCCGTCCGACAGCCATGCCCAAACCGGGATCCTTATGGGGGCCCACTGGACACATCCAGGTTGTTGAAGGCTTCGCCATATAGCTCATCCGATTCAAAATAAATGCGCTCTTATCCTGGATTAATTTGGTAGCGGCAATTTCTTTTAACCGCTCGCTCGCCCTGACTTTAACCCTGGATTCCGCCGGAAACTTCTCCAACTCTGCTTCATCCAGGGCTCTTCCAGTCACCGTATAGCTTTCGTCCGCCATCTTTCCTCCTATTTGCCGGCAAAGCCGGATTCCAACTGTGATTTGTGCTGGAGCGCCAATGTAAGTCCGATGGTCACCGTATGATCTACCAGGCGAAATGCCGGTGGGATATCACCGTATTGATGGGTCACTGATAGCGAAATCGGATCCCATAACGTGAAATCCAATTCGTTCTTGATGTAATGTCTTGGCTTCGTCGTGAGAAACGGAACATCAACTGTCGTGCCGGAGGCATTGGTCATTGTGTTAGTGAATACCTCGGCTCTTGCGGGCAGCCGGAGTTTGTAGCTGCTCATTAAGTGAATGCTCTGAAGTTGTTTCATTTTTGGGTCGAATGAAACCGTCAGATTTCCGCCCAATACACCCCTGGCAATCGCGCCTTGCCCGTTGGGGTTAACCGCGTTCATAAAGTTATCCCCAATCTCCATCCCTATCTCTGGAATCAAGACCGGCACCACTTGTTTGTTGTTGTCGATCCGGCCCCGCAAGCGAATCGGAAAATCCAGGAGAGGAGACGAAATGAAGTTGATATTGTTGGCCTTCCTCTCAAATTCAGATCCCCCTGCCAGCCACGTGAACAGCACTCCCTGCAATGGCCAGTACGCCTTATGTGTCAAAACATGTTGATATACGCCAAAAAATCTATAACTGTCCGGGTCGGCCGTAGGCCGTTTATCGGTCTTAACCGCGCCTAGAAAACCGAGTGCTCCGTAGTCTCTCGTAGTCTCCGAGGGCAACTGGAATAGCAACCCAACTGAAGTGTCAATGGAGTATTGAGGCGGGCCGCTTATCCCCGGGCTATAGCTCAGGTTGACGTAGACGTCGGACGATTTGCCTGTTCCCTTTACCAGCCCGGTTTGGGGTTTCGGAACCGATGAGTTATAAACTCCTGGATCGTTCCCTACCAGCAGCATCAGCTTCGCGGCTTGCTTGATCTCACTTGGGTCTGCCGGTGTTATGTCAACGGTGTTGTCCCCGTTGATCTTCACCTCGACTATCTCAATAGCTTTCCAGCGGCCACCGGGCCATAAGGAAGAAAGGGAGACAACCTTATATTTGGTCTTATCTGCGTAATCGGCTTCCGGTTTGCTGTCAAGCACGACCTCTAATGTGCTCTTCGGATCGTGTTCCTTGACATTAAAATACGCGACTTTATTCTTTGCCTGGCAAGGGATACAGGTAAGCAGCAGAATTAAAATCAGCTTTCTCATCCTTTCTTTGCTCCCTGTATTGCCATGACCACGGCGTAGAGTTGAGTATCCTGTGTGGCAGGAATCTCGTTCTTGCTTATGGAGTACCCCCTTGCCTTCACCCCGCCAAAGACACAGCCCTGGAATAATGCGGAGTCCAGCTTCAAATCCCCAAGAGTACATGTCCAACACGTAGAATTCGCGCAGCCGGATACGATTTCCTTGGCTGCATCTGTTCCTAATACATCCTCATCCGACACCAGGCTCTTGAGATGGTCATTTGTAAACTCTGGAACAAGTTTCATCAGATGAGGAAGTACATCTCGCGAGTCCTCATACTTGATATGAATGCTCTTTGCGGTCCTGGTGACATCGACGGGCCTCCGCCTGGGCTGAACGGTTTTCCGCTTGGCGGATGGTGCGCGTTTCTTTGTACGGTGGGTTGGCTTCTTTGGCGGCATAGTTCACTCCCTCTCAAGCCATGAGGCCTGTTTTGCAGGTACGCGGA
>JBEKFJ010000214.1:0-672 GCA_050013355.1 Oryzomonas sp. | reverse complement strand
AACATACGCAACCTGGATATCCAACTCAGGTTCTCAGGATGCTGCACTGCAGCGGAGTTCTTATGACCCGTAAAGTAAATCCACAATAATCCGCCTTGGCCGTAGTGTCAATTGAACTTTGACAATTCAACACCATGACTTTGGTAATATTTCGTTGTTTGAATGTTTTATCTCGCGGCGCTGGAATTAGTGCGCGCCAATCCAAGATTTGTCATCCTGAGCGGCCCTTCTTGGATTTGTCATCCTGAGCGGAGGTCGCCGTAGCGGACGGAACCGGGGTCCCCGGCGACGGGTCTTTGTCGCTGGGGTGGGGAGTCGAAGGACCTGCATTTCGGCGCTGTTGAAGGGTACAGGCCGGGTGCCCCATCCATGACCGCAGCCTCATCGCGGTCATGGGTGGGATAGCACGAACGCCTACAAGCCGCGCTTAATCCCTGCCTCTAAACCTGACCGAATGACAATCCAATCAACTCCCCAACAATCGGCGGATGCCAAAACAGCTTCCTACAATCCGACTTCTCATTACTTACCGAACTACAATGATGTTTTGACCACTGACAGTGCTCATAGAGCGGCCCTATAACAGAAGGGAGACAAAATCTCAGGCATGATTACATTACGCCCGTATGAACAAGAACGCTTCAATAGGCTGGTTGAACTCGCGCAGAATCG
>JBEKFJ010000213.1:0-4912 GCA_050013355.1 Oryzomonas sp. | reverse complement strand
GGTTCCTTTCAACCCAGATTTTCCATTAGGGCACTCTGAGTTCAAAACAAGAGGGCGGGATAGCACCTATCCCGCCCTTTGTAGCACATATTCGCCGAAAAATTAATCCTTGTTTTCGACGTAGTCGGCGTAGTCGTCAGCCGACATGAAGCCCTTAAATTCGTCAGGGTCGTTGATCGTAACCTCCATCAACCAGCCGCCGTCATAGGGGTCGTCGTTCAACAGAACGGGGTTATCGACGGATTCGTGGTTGATATTCCGCACCGTACCGCTGAAGGGGGCATAGATATCGGCTACGGTCTTGCGTGCCTCGATGGAACCGACGGAATCGTCCTGTTCCACCTCGTCGCCCTCCTCCGGCAATTCGACACCTGAGATGGGCCCCAACTCCTCCTGGGCAAAATCGGTTATGCCGATTACGGCTGAATTACCTTCGATCCTGACCCAGATATGTTCCTTTGAATACTTCAACTCCTCGGGAAAGTCCATAATGTCACTCCAGCACGATCCTTTCGAGGAAGGAGGTATCGATGTTTCCCTCGATAAAATCCTTGTTAGCCATAATCCGTTTGTGGAAGGATACTGTGGTCTTGATACCTTCAATGATGTACTCGTCAAGGGCTCGCGACATGCGCCTGATGGCGTCTTCGCGCGTTTCGGCATGGACGATCAGCTTGGCGATCATGGAATCGTAATACGGCACAACGGTGTATTGGTCATAGACGAAAGAATCCACCCGCACACCCAGCCCTCCCGGCGGATGGTAGGCGGTGATTTTGCCGGGACAGGGGGTGAATTTAATCGGGTCCTCGGCATTGATGCGACACTCGATGGCATGGCCGTTGATCTTGATGTCTTCCTGCTTGTAACGAAGCGGCACGCCCGCGGCGGAGAGAATCTGTTCGCGGACGATATCGACGCCGGTTACCATCTCGGTCACCGGGTGCTCAACCTGCACGCGGGTATTCATCTCCATGAAATAGAAATTATTGTGCTTATCGACCAGAAACTCCACCGTCCCGACGCTGTTATAGCCAACGGCAGCGGCGGCTTTGACCGCGGCGCTCCCCATGGCGTCGCGCATCTCGGGGGTTATTACCGTTGATGGGGCCTCCTCGATCAGCTTCTGATGACGGCGCTGAATGGAGCAGTCCCGTTCTCCCAGATGAATGACGTGGCCGTGTTTATCGGCCAGGATCTGGATCTCCACGTGGCGCGGCTGTTCACAGTACTTCTCGATGTACACCTCGGGGTTGCCGAAACCGGCCTGGGCCTCGGCGCGGGCCGTGGCAAAGGCGTTGGGCAGGGCCGCCTGGGAATGGACAATCTTCATCCCCCTTCCCCCACCGCCGGCAGTTGCCTTGATGATGACCGGAAAGCCGATCTCCTTGGCAATCTTGATCGCTTCATCGACCGTTTTCACCGCTTCCTTGGTGCCGGGCAGGATCGGGACGCCCTGCTTGATGACCGCTTGGCGGGCGCTGATCTTATCACCCATGATCCGCATGCTTTCAGGGCTTGGGCCGATGAACGTTATGCCGCATTTTTCACAGACTTCGGCAAAATTGGCGTTTTCCGAGAGAAATCCATAACCGGGATGGATCGCTTCGGCATCGGTCAACTCTGCGGCGCTGATGATGGCGTTGATATTGAGGTAACTTTGCGTGCTGGACGCCGGGCCGATACAGACGCTTTCGTCGGCCAGCTTCACATGCAGCGAATTGCTGTCGGCCTGGGAATAGACCGCAACGGTCTTGATGCCCAGCTCCTTGCAGGCCCGAATCACGCGGATGGCGATCTCGCCACGGTTGGCGATGAGAACTTTATGGAACATGGAGGTTAACCCCTTGGACTGAAGTAAAATTAGACCTTCTCAACAACAAACAGCGCATCGCCGAACTCTACCGGCTGGGCGTTTTCTTTACAGATCCTGACTATCTTGCAGCGATACTCGGCCTCGATCTCATTCATCAGTTTCATGGCTTCGACAATGCACAATACCTGGCCCTTTTCAACAATCTGCCCAACCTCGACGTAGGGGGCGGCATCCGGCGCAGGCGCCCGGTAAAAGGTTCCCACAATGGGTGAATTGACAATTTCTCCCGTTTCAACGGGTGCAGCGGCAATGGCGGCAACGGCTGGTGCGGCAACGCCAACGGGGGCCTGCTGCTGGGCCGCAAAAGCCTGGGGGGCGGGCGATGCAACGGTGACATATTCGGTCTTCTGGCCACGCCGGATGACGACCTTTTCATCGGAGTTGTCCATTTCAAACTCGGTAATATCCGTTTCGGTAATCATCTTTATCAGTACTTTCAGATCTTTAATGTCCATCACGTTCTCCTTTGAATGCAGTTTTCATGGTACCGGGGACGGATATGCCCCCGTATGATATCGTACTACAAAATAAGCAGATCCTTGGGCGCCGCGGTCAGCACCCGGCAGCCGTCGGCAGTGACCGCAACCGTGTCCTCGATCCTGACGCCGCCGAAATCGGGGATATAGATCCCGGGTTCTATGGTGAAGACCATCCCTTCGACGGCAACCGCATCACCGCGCGGGGAGAGCACCGGTTTTTCGTGGATATCCAGGCCGACGCCATGCCCCAACCCATGCCCGAAGTAATCGCCATATCCACTTTCCCGTATGTACTCGCGTGCCACGGCATCCAATTCCTTGCAGGCAATACCGGGCCTGACAGCGGCAATGGCCAAGTCGTGGGCTGTTTTGACAATCCCGTGAATGGCCTGCTGCCGCTCGCCGGGGTCGCCGACCGCCACGGTCACCGTTTCATCGGAATGATAGCCGTCCTTAATGGCGCCGAAGTCGATCGTTACCAGTTCACCGGCCCGTAGTGTCTTCTCGGAGGCGACTCCATGGGGCATGGAACCGCGCACCCCTGAGGCAACGATAAAATCGAACGCCTTGCCGTCCGCTCCGCGGCGGCGCATCTCCAGCTCCAACTCCAGGGCGACTTCCACCTCTTTGACGCCCGGCCTCACAAGCGGCCTGATCGCCATAAAGGCGGCCGATGAAAGCGCTGCAACGTCGGAAAGCCGTTGTAGCTCCTCGGCATCCTTGCAGGAACGGATATCATCCAGTTCAGCCCCCAAAGCCACCAATTCGCGTCCATCCAGGGCAACGGAAAGCTCTGTGAAGAATGCCACGTCGGTGTGGGCCGCCTCAAATCCTATCCGCGAAAAACCCTGCTCCTTAACCAGCGCGGCAATAGTAACCAGCTTGGACGTAAATTCCCGGATATCCGCTTCACCCACTTGGGCGGTTGCCTGGGTGGTGTATCGCGAGTCGCAGAGAAACCACCCCCCATCCCGCGTA
Organism: Oryzomonas sp.; assembly: GCA_050013355.1. GTDB lineage: Bacteria > Desulfobacterota > Desulfuromonadia > Geobacterales > Pseudopelobacteraceae > Oryzomonas. The sequence goes on along the minus strand of JBEKFJ010000213.1, from coordinate 1,579 downwards.
AGCACCAAAACACCTTCGGATCCCCTGAAACCGCACAGGTAACGGATGTTGTGCAGATTCGTGAACAGGACGCAATCCAGCGAAAAATCTTCAAAGAAGCGGGTTAGACGAGAGCGCCTGTTTTTTAGCATAAATGAAACCATTACCACAAACAGTTTTTATACAACCTGTCACCATTTTTGCTGGTTTGGGGACGATACGAAGCGTCTGGCAGCAGACTAGCGATTTTTACCATAACTAAAAAGAGCCCGTAATCCGAGCAGATAGCTGTCGCGGCCAAAGCCGCAGATCTGCCCTACCGCCAGTGCGGCAGTAAGGCTCCGCTGACGGAACTCTTCGCGACGATGGATGTTGGAAAGATGAACCTCTACGAATGGAATGCCTACCGACGCCAGCGCGTCACGAATGGCAACGCTTGTATGGGTATAGGCCGCCGGGTTGATGACAATGCCGTCATAGAGCCCTTCGGAAGCCTGGATCGCGTCGATCAGGGCCCCTTCCGAGTTTGACTGCAAAAAAGCTACGGAACACCCCAGCTCAGCGGCCAGTCCTTCAATGGAAACGTTTATCTCGTCAAGTGTCAGCGAACCATAGACCTCCGGTTCACGACGGCCGAGCAGATTAAGGTTGGGGCCGTGCAGGACGAGGAATTTCATGGTCAGGCCAGATCCCGGAGCAGATCGTACGCCTTGAGGCGCAGCAGGTAGCGTCCCTTGCCGAAATTGCCGTCCCTTGTCATGATCAGGACCGCAAACAGATCCTCGTTCAGAACGCGAAAGGCAACCCGGGTCCGGTTGGTAGCTATTGAAACCTCTTCCATGGCACCGGCTTTTACGAGTTCGGCGGCCCGCTTGATTTCCTTGAGAACCGTCGCATATTCCACCGACAGGGATTGAAGATCGAATTCGGACTGGGAGACCGTAATCTCGTCAATGGGGATACCATCGTAGGCCATGATCATCGCCGCCAAAGCGCCTTCGACATTCTCAACCACTTCTTTCAGGGTATCCCTTATCGACATGCTTTGATCCTCCTGACATTTTCAAGCCACCCTTCAAGGACCGCAAGGGCGTTGTCAGCCGCTCCTTGCGGCTGAAGGCCCGCATCGGCTATCGCTGATTCCGCGGGAGGCGGCTCGAACCGCACCTCACCGGCGGCGTATTCAAAGGTATCCGAGTCATCTGGAGCAAACCGGTCCACATCTTCCCCAGGTTCTCCCCGGCTCGCTCCGGCAGCAGAAAGCTCGGCAATCCGTGCCAGGGCAACGCTGTTCCCAGGATCGTCGGCGAGGATGGTGTGGTAGATGTCGAGCGCCTTGGAGACAAAGCCCTGCTGCACGTAAAGCTCTGCCAGGGTGGTCGTGGAAAGCGGGTCATGGTGTACGGCCCCTGCCTGTTCCGGTTCCTCTTCACCCCCTTCGGGCGGCTCTTCAAACAGGTCGCTTTCGTAAAGCTCCAGTATTTCCAGGTCCTCGATGATCTCCTCTTCTTCGTCAAAAACAACGTGTTCAGCATCCCGACGTTCCTGTGGGGCCGACGGCATCCCGGCGGCAGGCACGAATCCGGCGCCGGCGATCTGA
>JBEKFJ010000212.1:0-4959 GCA_050013355.1 Oryzomonas sp. | reverse complement strand
GGCGCGCCTGACCAACGACTATGAGTTGATCCTCTGCAACCTGAGCTTTCGCCGGGAGCGGTTTCTGGCATTCGGCGGCCTGGACGAGCGGCTCTATCCCAACGAGGAAAACGAGCTCATGGAGCGGATGCGCCAAGCCGGGGGGGGGCTGGTCCACGACCCGCACCTGGCGGTCTATCGCAGCCAGCGGCCCACGTGGCGCCTGCTCTGCCGCCAGTTCATGAACTACGGGCGGGGGCGGGCCGAACAGACGCTCATCAGCAGGCGCATCCAGCCCGCCAGCCTGATACCGGCTCTCTTCCTCGTCTACGCGGCGTTCGTGCCATTTTTTTCGTGTTCATTGTTGTGGTTGCCCCTGGCCGCCTACGGGCTCCTGGTGCTCGCCTTTTCCGTCCGGGAAGCGCGCAGCCCGGGGATGTTCTTCCGGTTGCCGCTCATCTACGCCATCATCCACCTGGCGTACGGGGCGGGCCTCTGGCGGGGGGTGCTGGGCGCCCTCCTGGGCAAGCGGCGCAAACCCGGCGGCGAGGTTGCCCTGCGGTTGGTAAAGGGGTTGGATGACCCGCCCGGCGCGCATGCGGCCGCAGAATGACGATTTCAAGGAGGACGAGGTGAGTGTGGAGCTGAGCATAGTCGTGCCGATCTTCAACGAAGAGGAGAATGTGGCGGCGCTCTACGAGAGTATTCGTGAGGCCCTGGCCCCCACCTCCCTGGAATACGAACTCATCTTTGTGGATGACGGTTCGAGCGACGCCTCGTTCAGGCTCCTGAAGGGGATTGCCGCCGAAGACCAGCGGGTGAAGCTCCTGCGCTTCCGCCGCAACTTCGGCCAGACGGCCGCCATGGCTGCCGGATTCGATGCGGCGAGCGGCAGCGTTATCGTCCCCATGGACGGCGACCTCCAGAACGATCCGGCCGACATCCCCCGCCTGCTGGCAAAGCTCCACGAAGGGTATGATGTTGTTTCCGGATGGCGCAAGGATCGCAAGGACACCTTCGTCACCCGCAAGATCCCCTCCATGCTGGCGAATGCCCTCATCTCCACCCTGACCGGCGTGCATCTGCACGACTACGGCTGTACCCTCAAGGCCTACCGCCGCGAGGTGCTGGACGGCATCAACCTCTACGGCGAGATGCACCGTTTCGTGCCGGCGCTGGCCTCCCAGGTCGGGGCAAAGGTCGCCGAGTTGCCGGTCAACCACCGGCCGCGCCTGTACGGCAAGAGCAAGTACGGCATCTCCCGGACGCTGCGGGTCGTCCTGGACCTGATGACGGTCAAGTTCCTGCTGACCTACTCCACCAAGCCGATCCAACTGTTCGGCAAGTGGGGGGTCTACACCCTGCTGGCCGGTTGTCTCTCCGGCGGAACGACGCTGTACATGAAGATCTTCGATAACATGAGCATGAACCGCAATCCGCTCTTGATCCTGACGGCCTTCCTGCTGTTCATGGGGGTCCAGTTCATCGTTTTGGGACTTCTGGGCGAACTGAACGCCCGGACCTACTTCGAGTCCCAGGGCAAGCCGATCTACGTGATCAGGGACAGGGTGAACCTTGCCTGATTCCGGGCTGAGAATCCTCATGGTGGCGCCCACACCCTATTTCGCGGACCGGGGCTGCCACGTGCGCATCTACGAGGAGGCGCGCGCCCTGCGCAGCCTGGGGCACGACGTCCGGATAGCCACCTACCACATCGGCCGGGACATGCCCGGCATCCCGGTGATGCGCATCCCGCGGATACCGTGGTACAACCGGCTGGAAGCCGGCCCTTCCTGGCACAAACTCTACATTGACCTTCTGCTGCTCTGCCGGGCCGCTGCCTTGAGTCTCCGTTTCCGGCCCCACGTCATCCATGCCCATCTCCACGAGGGGGCCGGTATCGGCTGCCTGCTCAAGCTTATGACCCGTATCCCCCTGGTCTTCGATTACCAGGGTAGCCTCTCCGGCGAATGCATCGACCACGGCTTCTTCAAGGCCGGCTCCCGGATGGCCCGCATCTTCGGGCGGATCGAGCGGATCATCAACGGTTGCGCCGACCGGATCGTCACCAGTTCCAGCGCCGGATACAACGACCTCAGGGATACCTGGGGGGTGGCCCCCGACCGCATGGTCTCCGTCATCGACGGCGTGGATACGGACCGGTTCCGCCCGCACGACCGGCAGGATGCGCGGAAACACCTGGGGATCGCCCCGGATGTCCCGGTCGTGGCCTACCTGGGCATCATGAACGCCTACCAGGGCACGGACCTGCTGCTGGACGTTATAGCGCTCCTGAAGGCGCGAGGGGTGCATGTCCGCTTCCTGGTCATGGGCTTCCCGCATGAACGCTACCAAGCCGCAGCCGAGGCAAAGGGGATCAGCGATATGATCAGCTTCACCGGCAAGATCGATTATGGCGATGCGCCGCTTTTCCTCTCGGCGGCGGATTTGGCGGTATCGCCCAAGCTGTCGTTGACCGAGGCCAACGGCAAGCTCTTCAACTACATGGCCTGCGCCCTGCCGGTGGTGGTCTTCGACACGCCGGTCAACCGGGAGATACTGGGGGATACCGGTATCTATGCGCGCCTGGGCGACAGCGCGGACTTTGCGGAGCGGATCGCGGCCCAGCTTGAGGACCGGGACGGGCTGAAGGGGCAGGGGGAGCGGATACGGGCCAGGGCGGTAAAGGACCACGCCTGGCAGGCCAGGGGAAACAGTTTGGCTGCTGTTTATCGGGCAGTTACCGGCAAGAGCGCGGCCTGAACGTGGATAAAAGGTGTTTCGTTGAAAAAAATGAACAAAAATATTGACACGCGGGTCCTATTTTGGTAGAAAACAAAACTCACCAAGCGGGAATAACTCAGTGGTAGAGTGCAACCTTGCCAAGGTTGAAGTCGCGGGTTCGAATCCCGTTTCCCGCTCCAAAGAAATCAAAGGGTTAGACGTAAAGTCTAGCCCTTTTTGTTTGCCCATGTAACCTTCCGTGTAACCCAAAACATAAGTAAAATAAAAAATTGTTGCTGCTAATATTATTTGCGCCGAAGAAGCAACAGGCTAATTCAGAACGGTAATGGAAGCCCATGGCTAATGGCGCATTTGCCTGTAAGGTTGTTTTCCTCACAGCAACGGATAGCAGGCAATCGTAATCCTTGACCCACAATTAATATTTGCAAGCTGTAGCAATTTACGGTATTTATTGCACATATCAAATACGGGGTGATCTCGATGTATATGGAGATTATTGACGAACTTGAAGCACAGGGGCATTTCTGTTTTTCGTTTGCCGAAATGGTAGAAAAGCTTGATGCTTCTCCTGTGGCAATCAGGTCTGCCCTGAACCGCCTGAAGAAGAAGGGCGTGCTGGCCTTACCCTACCGGGAATTCTACGTAATCCTTCCTCCCGAACACCGTGCTCGTGGTTGTCTGCCCCCACAGCAGTTCATCCCCGATCTGATGGCATATCTTGGAGAGGTCTATTATGTCGGTCTACTGAGCGCCGCCGAGTTTCACGGTGCAGCCCATCATCGGCCCCAGGTCTTTCAGGTAGTTGTGGCAAAGGCCCGGCGCCCCATTGAGTGCGGCCAGGTCAGGGTGGAATTCATCTTTAGGAAAAATGCAGCCAATATCCCGATCGAGCCGAAGAATACTACCGCTGGTATAGTGAAAATATCCACTCCGGAAGCAACGGCGCTTGATCTGATCGGATATGTCCGCCATTGTGCGGGTCTGGATAATGTTGCCACCGTGCTGGCCGAGCTGGTGGAAAAGATCGACATCAAGCGGCTGGTAGAGGTGGCTGGTTATTCACCCATTGCCTGGGTGCAGCGGTTAGGTTATCTCCTTGAACTACTCGAAGAACATGAGAAAGCCGACTTACTTGCCGAGTATTTGAGAACCGGGCATCCGATGCCGACCCCACTGATGCCAGGAACGAGCATCAAGGGGGCAAAGAAGGACAACCGCTGGCAGGTTTTTGTAAATACCGATGTGGAGGCTGAAATTTGATCGATCGTGCTTATATCACCGAATGGCAGAAGACAGCCCCTTGGTCGCAGCGCTACCAGGTAGAGCAGGACCTTGTCATCTGCCGGGCGCTGGTTGAGATATTCAACCACCCCCTGCTGACGGAACAACTTGCGTTCCGGGGCGGTACAGCCCTGTTCAAGCTCCATCTTCCTCCGGCTCGCTACTCTGAGGATATCGATCTGGTTCAAGTCCAGGCCGGTCAAATCGGTCCGGTGATGGATGCGCTACAGGAAAAGCTCAATCCCTGGCTCGGCATTCCGAAACGGAAACAGTCCGAAGGGCGGGTTACGCTCACCTACCGGATGGAGTCGGAAGAAGGCCTGCCATTGAAACTCAAGGTAGAGATCAATTCCCGTGAACATTTCACTGTTCTCGGATTCGACCGGCGGCAGTTTTCTGTCGAGTCACGCTGGTTCACTGGAAGTGCCACTATTCTGACCTATCAGCTTGACGAACTGCTGGGAACCAAGGTCAGGGCTTTATACCAGCGCAAGAAAGGGCGCGACCTGTTCGACCTCTGGAAAGCCTTTGCCTTAACCGAGATAAACCTGGCGCATGTTGTCGGCTGCTTTCTGAAATACATGGAACACGAAGGTCATCGTGTTTCCCGTGCTGAGTTTGAAAAGAATCTCAGCGAGAAGCTCCAGGATTCCAGATTTCTTGAGGATATCGGGCCGCTCCTGATGAAGAACAGTGGGTGGGATCTACAAAAGGCCGCGGAGTTTGTGATGAATGAGTTGGTTGCCCGTTTGCCGGGAGAAGCGTGGCAGGGAGGAAAAACAGACGAGTGACAAAATCATGATATCTTCAATGAGGCTTTCCCGGAGTAGTGAGAAAGGTGATTGATCCCTCTATGGTGCCTGTTCATAACCTTCCGTGTAACCCAAAAACTAAAGCAAAATGGAAAATTGTTGCTGCTAAAATTATTTGCGCTGAAGAAGCAACAGGCTAATT
>JBEKFJ010000211.1:0-9355 GCA_050013355.1 Oryzomonas sp. | reverse complement strand
CCGGACGGCAAGGCCATGCTGGAAACCCTTAGAAACGAGGAGATCGAACACCTGCGGGTGATCACCGAAAAGCTGGAGGAGTTGAAAGGATAGTTGCCCAAGATGCCGGCATCGGAGCATGAACGGGGTCCCACGAGGGGTCCCGTTTTTTTTGGTTATCGCGCGGTTCCGGCTGCATTTTCTCGGCCCCCATTCCTCCGTTTCTTTGTATAATGGAATCAAAGAAAGGCGGCGGCATGAAGCCGCCGGTCGCCGGAAGGCGGATGGATCGCCTTTGGCGTGGAAAGGGGAAGTGTATGTACGTCATAACCGGAGCATCGGGTAACATAGGAAGCAAGGTGGCCGGCATCCTGCTGGAGAAGGGTGAGAAGGTGCGGGTAATCGGCAGGAGCGCGGACGGACTGCGGCAGTTCGTGGACAAGGGGGCCGAGGCCGCGGTGGGGAACCTGAAGGACAGTGCCTTCGTCACCAAGGCCTTTAAGGGCGCCAACGCGGTATTCGCCATAATCCCGCCGGATCACGCGGCAACGGATTTTCGGGCCTACCAGAACGAGATCGGGGAGAGCCTCGCCACCGCCATCACCAAGGCCGGGGTCAGGCACGTGGTGAACCTGAGCAGCCTGGGGGCCGACCGTTCAGCGGGAACCGGTCCGATCCTGGGGCTGCACGACCAGGAACAGCGTCTTGACCGGCTTCAGGGGGTCAACGTTGTCCATCTCCGACCCACCTATTTCATGGAGAACCTCCTGATGAACATCCCGCTCATCAACCAACAGGGCATCGCCGGCTCGGCGATACGGGGGGACGTGAAATTCGCGATGATCGCCACACGGGACATCGCCGCCCATGTGGCCGTGCAACTCGTCAACCGGGGTTTCAAAGGCAGCTCGGTCAGGGTTCTGCTCGGCGAGCGCGACCTCTCCCTGAACGAGGCGATTTCCGTCATCGGCCGGGAGATCGGCAAGCCTGACCTGAAATACGTGCAATTCAGCTACGATGATGCGGCCAGGAGTATGCGGGAGATGGGCCTCAGCACCGATATGAGCAGGCTTATCAACGAGATGTGCAAGGCCATCAATGAGGGGCTTCTTGGCGCCGGCCGACAACGGACACCGGAAAACTCGACCCCCACCTCCATCGAGGAGTTTGCACTGGTCTTTGCCGAGATCTTCGCGGCCTCCACATGGCGGAAAGCGGCCTGAAAAGCGCTGCCTGGCGTTTTCAACAGGAAAGCCCGCCAAAAGCGGGCTTTTTTTCGTGATTGCAACCTTCAATCGACGCTCTTCCGCAGGTAGTCAATCAAGGCCGCCATATCCTCCGGCAGTTCTGTGGTAAACTCCATGAATTCACCCGTAGCGGGGTGGATGAAGCCCAGGATGCGGGCATGCAGCGCCTGCCGCCCCAACGCCGTGATCAACTTGCGAAGCTGCGGATCGGTGAGGTTGTTGAAGCGCCCGCCGTCGGGATACAGCGGGTCCCCCAGGAGTGGAAGGCCGGCCTCGGAGAGGTGCACCCTGATCTGATGGGTGCGTCCGGTCTCCAGGCGCAACTCCACCAGGGAGACGCGGCCGTAGCGTTCCTTCACCCGCCAGCGGGTCACCGCATGCTTGCCGCTCCTGGCCTTGCCCGACAGGCGCACCCGTTCGGTGGGATGGCGGCCGATGATCCCTTCGATCTTGCCCCCATCCTCCTTGGGACTCCCGTAGACCAGGGCCTGGTAGATACGCTTGACGGAATGCACGCTGAACTGGCTTGACAGCGACTGGTGGGCACGGTCGCTTTTGGCCGCCACCAGCACGCCCGATGTATCCTTGTCCAGGCGGTGGACGATACCGGGACGCAGTTCGCCGCCGATGCCCGACAGGTCGCTGCAGTGGGCCAGGAGGGCGTTCACCAGGGTTCCCGAACTGTTGCCCGCCCCTGGATGCACGACCATGCCGGCAGGTTTGTTGATGACGATCAGGTCGTTGTCCTCATACAGCACCTCCAGCGGAATCGCTTCGGGCTGCGGCTCAGCCGGCAGGGGCGGCGGTATCTCCACCCGGATGCACTCCCCCCCTTTGAGTTTCAGGGACGGACGGGCCGTCTTGCCGTCAACCAGCACATTGCCCGTTTCGATCAGGCGCTGGACCGTGGCGCGGGTCTCTCCCGCCAGTTCCCGGCAGATGAACAGGTCAAGCCGCATCGGCTCCGCGCCCGGTAAAAAATCAAGAATCGTCTGGTTCATAGGCGTTCAAACCCCCGTTATTCCTGTTTCAAATCAAAGATGACATCAAGGCGGCGAGGATCGAGGCGACGAAGGCGTACAGGTAAGTACGTTGAGGAGCCGAAGACGAGCCAACGAAGATGCCGCTTTGATTTGGAATAGGTATCAAAAAAACAAAAGGCGCATCCCCTGTGCAGGGGTGCGCCTCCAGAAATGAACCGCTGCCTGACGGGAAAACTACCAGATGTCCGACTCGATCTTACCTGCCCGCTTGATGAGCACGTCCACGACGGCAATGTCATAGATGGCCTCGGGCTTGAGCTCGGGGGCCACCCGGGAAAAGAAGTGCTGACGCCCTTCTTCCAACTCTTCCCGGAGCACATCGAAGATATTGTCGTTTTTAATGCCGCTCTCCACCTTTTCGGTGTTGTACAAGGCCACATCGGAGATAATGGCCCGGGCCAGACGTTTTGCCTGATCGGGATTGTCAATCATGGTCATAAGCGCTCTTACCCCGTCCGTTGAAATTTATCTGTGCATATTTGCACAAATTCGAACAAAACTCCAGAAACAAGGCTACAGATCCCGACGACTGCACGAGGCGAGCTACCGGGGTCTCAAGGCAAAGTAGATGTTGGCATCCCCGCGCTGCACCAGGATGGTCAGGGTGCTGCCCGGTCGCGCCTGCCGGATGGCGCGCTGGTAATCGGAGGCGCCCGCGACCCTCGTTCGGTTGACGGAGACGATCACGTCGCCGCGCCGTATGCCGGCCTCGGCTGCCGCGCCGTCCCGGGACACATCGACGACAACCGCGCCGCCCCCCTCCTCCGAGTCGTCCACCACCAAACCGAGCTGGTCGGCTCGCCCCTGGGATTCACCGCCTCCCGTGCCGCGGCGCTGCTTGGGGGCCGTATCGGAACTGGTCAGCGTCAGGTTCAACTGCAATGCCCTGCCGTCCCGGAAGACCGTGACCTTGACCGGTTTGCCGATTCCGGTCTCGGCCACCAGGCGCTGAAGGTGCGAGGGGTCCTTTACGTCGGTGCCGTTAAAGGCGGTGATGACGTCCCCCTGGCGGATACCGGCCTTCTCGGCCGGGCTCCCCTTCATGATGTCATTGATCAGGGCGCCGCCGGCCTGCTTCAGGCCGAAGGACTTGGCCAACTCTTCGGTGACCGGCTGGATCGTCACGCCCATCCAGCCGCGGCTGACATTCCCTTTCTGGATAAGCTGGGCGAAGATCGGCTTGGCCATATTTGCCGGAATGGCAAAACCGATGCCCTGCCCGGCGGCCACGATGGCGGTATTGATGCCGACGACCTCGCCGTAGATGTTCAACAGTGGGCCGCCCGAATTGCCGGGATTGATGGAAGCGTCGGTCTGGATGAAGTTCTCATAGGTTTCGATGCCCATGTTGGAGCGTCCGGTGGCCGAGATGACGCCGACCGTCATGGTCCGGTCCAGGCCAAAGGGGTTGCCGATGGCGATAGCCCACTGGCCGACTTCCAGCTTGTCCGAATCGCCCAGGACCGCGGTCGGCAGGTCGGAAGCGTTGATCTTGATCACGGCAATGTCGGACTTCTGATCCCCCCCGACGACCTTCGCATCATAGACCTTGTCGTTGGAGAGCTTGACCTGGACTGTCTCGGCATCCCGCACCACGTGATCATTGGTTACGATGTAGCCGTCCTTGCTGATGATGAACCCCGATCCCAGGCTCTTGTCGCGGCGGTACTGCGGCTGGCCGCCACCGAAAAAATCATCGAAAAAAGGTGACATTTCAAAGAATGGCTGCACCATCTTCTTTTTGCTGACAGTGGAGATGTTAACGACGCAGGGGGTGACCTTCTTGGCCACCACGGTGAAGGCTTTCTGGGTGGAGAGGATATCGGGGGGCACATCCTTGACCGGTGCTTCCGCCTCGCCCCCCTTGCGTTTCGATTCGAAAAACAGGGGCGATTCGTTCTTGCCGCCGCATGCTGCCAACCCCCCGAGAAGCAGCGTGCAGATAACGGCGAAAAGCAATGACCGGGAGCAGGTTCTTAATTTCATAATGCACTCACCATAGTTGATGTAAATTGCGAAACTATTGACCAAATATAAGCCGGATGTCAACGGAATTCAAGAGCAGCCGGGGCTGGGCCTTCCGCCTGTTCTATCTGTTAGAATAATGTTACCCAAACATTCAGGCATTCTCAAGGGAGGGACCTATGACCGACATCAAGGCTCAAATAAAGGAATTCCGCATCGGCCAGAAGATCAGGGGGCTCCGCCAGCAGAAACGGCTGACCCTCCAGGAGTTGTCCGACCTGACGACTCTTTCCAAACCCCTTTTATCGCAGATCGAAAATGGACAGGTCGTCCCCCCCCTGGCAACGCTGCTCAAGATTGCCAAGGGGCTCAAGGTCGGCATCCATTTTTTCTTCGAGGACGAGAGCAACCGCCAGAAATACGTCGTGACCAAACAAGAGACGCTCCGGGAGTTTGAGGCGGTTCAACGGCCGGTGATCAACGATGTTTCACGCCCTTATGTCTACCATTCCCTTGCCCAGGGTATGAGGCACAAGCACATGGAGCCGTTTCTGGTTGAGTTTGATACATGCGACTGGGATGAGCGGCTCTTCTTCAAGCATGAGGGCGATGAAGAGTTTCTCTTTATCGTGGAAGGCGAGCTGGATCTCCATTACAACAAGGAAATCATCCGCCTGCGCGCCGGCGACAGCATCTACTATGACTCAAGCCAGCCCCATGGCTGGGTTGCCGTAGGCGAGGAAAAGGCCAAGGCCGTGGCGGTGCTGTACACAAAGGATTGATTGCTGACCGCTGTCCTCCCTTCACATTCCACCTACCATTGTTTTCCAAACGAAAGTATCTTGTAACGGCTCCCCTCCCCCCAGCGGGGGAGGGGACTAAGTGTATACGTAACTTTAAGTGTTACAAAGTTACACACCCCCCCCGCCAAGCACCTTATAGAGTGTTACCATAGTGGCAAGCCGGGTAAGCCTCGTAGCGATCAGGTTTTGCTGGGCGCTGTAGAGGGAACGCTGGGAGTCGAGGACGTTCAGGTAGCTATCGACCCCTTTTTCGTAACGCGCCTGGGAGAGGCGGTAGCTTTCGGCCGTCGCGTCGGTCAGCGATTGCTGCGCCGCGATCTGGCCATCGATGGTCCCACGTTGGGCCAGGGCGTCGGCCACCTCCCGGAAGGCGGTCTGGATGGCCTGCTCGTATTGGGCCACCGCAATATCCCGGTCCACCTCAGCCACCACCAGGTTGGCCCGGTTACTGCCGGCGTCGAAGATGGGTAACGAGACCTGTGGTGCGAAATTCCAGGCAAAGGAACCGCTCCTGAAGAGCCCCGCCAGCCCTTCGCTGCCGAAGCCCACGGACGAGACCAGGGTAATCCTGGGGAAAAACGCCGCCCGCGCCGCGCCGATGTTGGCGTTGGCCCCCTTGAGCTGTCCTTCGGCCTGGAGGATGTCGGGGCGGTGGAGCAGCACGTCGGACGGTAGTCCGGGCGTCACGTCCTTTAGGGCGGTGAGCTTTTCCGTGAGCTTCTGCGGGATCAGTTCGTCCGGCGCCGGTGAGCCGACCACCAGGTTCAGGGCGTTTTCGTCCTGGGCCACCAGAGTGGTGAAGCGGGCGATGTCTACCCGTGCCGTGTCCACGCTGGTCTGGGCCTGGTGGAGATCGAGGGCCGAGGAGATGCCCGCCTCGAAGCGGCTCCGGGTAAGCTGGTAGGATGATTGCTGGCTCTCCAGGGTGTCTTTGGCGAGTTGCAAATGTTCACGATCGGCGGCCAGGGTCAGGTAGCCGACGGCAACCTGGGAAACAAGGCTGATCTGCACGCTGCGCCGGGCCTGTTCCGTGGCAAGATACTGCTCCAGGGCCTGGTCCCTGAGGCTCCGGACCCGGCCGAACAGGTCCAGTTCATAGGAGCTGACGCCCAGGCCGACGCTGTATTGATTTACCGTCACGGTCTTGCCGCTGCTGGAGAGCCCTGCAGGGACCCGTTGGTAGTTGGCGCCGGCATTTGCGTCCACCGCGGGGAAGAGGTCGGAGCGTTGGATCTGGTACAGTGCCCGTGACCGTTCGATGTTCAGGGCGGCAACACGCAGGTCGCGGTTATTCTCCAGGGCCAGGGCGATCAGCTTCCGCAGGTTCGGATCGACAAAGAACTCCTGCCAGGGGATGTCGGCAACGGCCTTTTCTTCGGCTCCTGCCTTTGTCTCTTGATAAGCCGGGCCGTTTGGCCATGAAGCCGACACGGGTGCAGCGGGTTGCTTGTATTTCGGGGCCATGGTGGCGCAGCCGCTCAGGCAGAGAAACGCTCCGAGAGAAAGGCAGAAGTCTGCCGTTAAGCGCTGATTACGTTTCATGTCAGTTCACCTCCGATTGGGTGGCAACAACGTCGGGTCCAACGGGGGCGACCTGACGCTGCTCCTTCGCGAACAGGCGGGATACCAGGACGAAGAAAAACGGGATAAAGATCAGATCAATGAATGTGGCCGACAGCAGCCCGCCGGTGACGGCGGTGCCGATGGCGTTCTGGGCCGCGGCGCCGGCTCCCTTGGTGAGCGCCAGCGGCAGAGTGCCGAAGAAAAACGCCAGCGAGGTCATGATGACCGGCCGGAGTCGGATCTTTACCGCCATCAGGGTAGCCTCCATCAACTCATGGCCCTGATGCATCTGTTCCTTGATGAACTGGATGATCAAAATTGCGTTCTTCGTGGAAAGCCCAACGGTGGTCAGCAGACCGATCTGAAGATAGATGTCGTTTGGGAACATGCGCAGCTTTACCGCCGCCACCGCCCCCACCAGCCCCAATGGCAGCATCAGCAGGTTGACGAAGGGGATGGTCCAGCTTTCGTACAGCGCCGCCACAGCGAGAAACACCACCAGGAGCGAAATGGCGTACAGCGCCGGCGCCTGGGCCCCGGCGTTCTTTTCCTCGTAGGAGAGGCCGGTCCATTCGTACCCGATCCCCGGCGGCAAATCGGCCGCCATCTTCGCCATCTCGGCCATCGCCTCGCCGGTGCTCAACCCTGGTGCGGCCTGCCCCAGGATCTCCACTGAAGGAAAGCCATTGTAGCGTTCAAGGCGGGGAGAGCCGTACTGCCAGCGGGCGGTGGCAAAGGCGGAGAACGGCACCATCTGGCCGTTATTGTTGTTGACATACCAGTTGTTGATATCCTCCGGCAGCATGCGGTAGCGGGCGTCGGACTGGAGATAGACCTTCTTGACCCGGCCATCCTGGATGAAATTGTTTACGTAGGTGCTCCCCCAGGCGGCGGAAAGGACATCATTGACCTGCGACAGGGATACCCCCAAGGCACCGGCCCGCACGTCGTCGATGTCGAGCTTGAACTGGGGCGAGTCATCCTGGCCGTTGGGCCGCACCGCGACCAATTTCTTGTTTTTCATGGCCATGCCCAGCAGTTGGTTACGGGCCTCCATCAGCTTTTCATGTCCCAGGCCGCCGCGGTCCTGCAACTGGAAGTCGAAACCGTTCGCCACCCCAAGCTCGAGCACGGCCGGCGGCGAAAAGGCGAATGCCAGGCCATCGCGGTATTGGGAGAACGCCTTCATGGCCCTGCCGGCAATGGCCGGCGCCTTCAGGTCCGGGGTTTTGCGCACCTTCCAGTCTTTGAGCCTCACCCATGCCAGCCCCATGTTCTGGCCGCGGCCGGCAAAGCTGTACCCGGTCACTGTGATGATCCCCTCGACTGTTTTGGACTCCTTCTCCAGGAAATACCGCTCCATCTGGCGTATCACCTGGGTGGTCCGCTCCTGGGTGGCGCCTGCGGGCAGTTGCAACTGGCAGAGGATGAATCCCTGGTCCTCATCCGGCAGGAATGAGGTCGGGAGATGCAGGAAGAAGTAGGCCATGGCGGCCACGATGGTGCCGTATACCACCAGGTAGCGAACCGGCTTGCCAAAGGAACGGCCGACGACCCCTTCGTATTTGCCGCGACAGTACTCGAATAATCGGTTGAACCAGCGGAAGAACCAGGTAAACCAGCCGGTCTCGCCGGCATGGTGCCCCTTTGCGACCGGCTTGAGCAGGGTGGCGCAGAGGGCCGGGGTCAGGATCATCGCCACGAATACCGACAGGATCATGGCAGAGATGATGGTGATGGAAAACTGGCGGTAGATGACACCGGTGGAACCGCTGAAAAAGGCCATCGGCAGGAAGACCGCGGACAGCACGGTGGCGATACCCCAGAGGGCGCCGGTGATCTGTCCCATGGACTTGATGGTCGCTTCCTTGGGCGGGAGCCCCTCCTCAGTCATGATGCGTTCGACGTTCTCGACGACGACGATGGCGTCGTCAACCAGCAACCCGATGACGATGACCAGGGCAAACATGGTCAGGGTGTTGATGGAGAAACCGCAGGCCGCCAGTACACCCATGGTTCCCAGGAGCACCACCGGCACGGCGACGGTCGGGATCAGTGTGGCGCGGATATTCTGCAGAAAGAGGAACATGATGATGAATACCAGGAAGACCGCCTCGATCAGGGTATGAACCACCTCTTCGATGGATATCTTGACGAATGGGGTGGAGTCGTAGGGGTAGACCACCTTCATGCCTGGAGGAAAATATTTTGACAGTTCAGCCATCTTGGCCTTTACCCTATCGCCGGTTTCCAGCGCGTTGGCGCCTGCCGCCAGCCGGATCGCCACCCCCCCCATCGGCTTTCCGTTGTAGTACGACTGAATGTCGTAATTCTCGGTGCCGATCTTGCTTTCCGCTACATCCTTCAGTTTGACCGTGGAGCCATCGGGGTTGGTGCGCAGGATAATGGCATCGAACTGATCGGTGGTCTGGAGCAGGGAGCGGGCATTTATGGTGGCGTTGAGTTGCTGGCCATGGACAGCGGGGGTACCGCCGAACTGGCCGGCCGATACCTGGACGTTCTGGGACTGCAGCGCTGTAATCACATCATTGGTGGTAAGATGGAAGTTATTCAGTTTGGCCGGGTTTACCCAGATCCTCATGGCGTTCTGGGTGCCGAACACCAACAGTTCGCCTACCCCATCCAGGCGGCTGACAATATCCTGAATATTGGAGACCAAGTAGTCGGTCAGGCCATTGCGGTCCAGGGAGCCGTCCTCCGAAACCAGGCCGACGATCAGCATGTAGTTCCTGCC
>JBEKFJ010000210.1:0-5008 GCA_050013355.1 Oryzomonas sp. | reverse complement strand
TGGGACTCCTACCGACGCCTCGTCCAGGGGTTCGCCGAGGTGGTCTTTGACACTGTGCCCCAGCCGTTCAGCGAGGCCCTGGTGGCGGCCCTTGCCAGGGAAAGGCTGGAGCGTGTTCAGGACCTGGATCATCTGAGTCTCTCCCGTCTCACCCATACCTATCTCCGGATTTTCGAAGAGGCGGCCGGAAGGCCGTTCCCCCAGAACCCCTTCGACCAACTTGGGCTGGCCGCACAGGCCGTCATCGCCTCGTGGAATGCGCCCCGCGCCGTGGAGTACCGCCGCCTCTACCGGATAGCCGATGACTTGTGCACGGCCGTCGCCGTCCAGCAGATGGTATTCGGCAATGCGGGGGGAACATCGGGAACTGGGGTGGCATTCACCCGTGACCCGGACAGCGGGGAAAAGAGGCTCTACTTTGATTTTCTCTTCAACAGCCAGGGCGAGGACGTGGTTTCCGGGCGCGCGGCCTGTTCCGAGGCCGAGATGCTCTTTCCGGCCCTTCCCGAATCCGAACAGGCGCTGCTCGACATCGCCGCCGCGCTCGAACAGGAGTACGGCGATGCCCAGGAATTCGAGTTCACCGTGCAGGACGGCGAACTCTATCTGCTGCAGACGCGAACAGCCAAGAGGACGCCCTGGGCGGCGCTGCGAATGGCGGTCGAACAGGTGGAGGAAGGACTCATCGGCAGAAGTGAAGCGCTTGCCCGCCTCGAAGGGCTAGCCCTCGACGCAATCCAGCGCCGAAGGTTGTCCACGGAAGGGGAGGAGCCTTTGTGCCGGGGGCAATCAGCCGGTGTCGGCGTGGCCGTGGGACCCATCGCCTTCGACGTTGAGTCGGCCCGCAGGTTTGCAGCAGAGGGCCGCCCGGCCGTACTGGTTCGCGAGGAGATGACCACCGCAGACATCGCCGCGATCTCCCTTTCGGCCGGCGTGCTGACCGTGCGGGGGAATCGCACCTCCCATGCCGCCGTGGTGGCGCGGCAACTCGACAAGGCATGCATTACCGGGTGCAGCGCCATACGGATCGATGCCATGCGGCACGCCGCTGCGTTCGGCGAACGTACCCTCGGAGAAGGGGAGACACTCACCCTCGACTCCAATACCGGCCGCGTGTTTGCCGGCAAGGCGGAGATCGTCGTCGATCTTCCCTCACGGTGGCTCGCGGAAATCGCTCAATGGCGGCAAGCGTCGCGTTCATAGACAATAGGGGGCACAGTATGGTTTCGGAAGGGTTTTTGGGGTTTAGGGAGAAACGGAAACCATATACATTAAACGTAGCGCACAAAAACAGTTTGTAAACATTTGCGCAGAAAAATATGTGCAGATGTCACCTGCCTGTTGTTCTAAACGGCATCGTGTGCTCGGAGGCGCCCGTACAGCAGGGTTGTCCGGCCAGTAGATCGCCATCCTTTCGTGCATGTTCCCCTCGTCGCCCCCTTGGCTTCCGTTGCAGGCGGTAAGGGTGAGGGAAAAGACGGCGCCGGTAATCACCCAGGTGATTGCCGAATGCTTCATCTTTTTCCTTCCGCTCCCGGAGGTTGTTTCACGGTCCCTTTCCCAAGGTTTGGCTCTGTCCCACCCCCGGCTGAGGTGCTGCCTGGCTTGTCTCCGTCGGTGCCGTGCCATCCCCCGCCCAGGGCAGTGAAGAGGGCGACGGTATCCTGCAGGCGCTGGGCCTGGTCCTGGAGATACCCAATCCGCGCCTGCTGGTATTGCCCGTTCGCGGTGAGAACCTGCAGGTAATTGACGATGCCGGCCTGATAATTGGCCTGGATGAGCCGGAGCGCTTCCCCGGCCGTTTCGAGTGCCTGACGTTGGGCCTGCAGGGCTTCGGCGTCATGTTCCAGCGCCCGCAGGGCATCGGCGACTTGGACAAGGGCGGCGAGCACAGTCTGGCGGTAGGTGGCCAGCGTCTGCTGATACTCCTCCTGGGCCGCTTTTCTCTTGAACCACAAGGTCCCGCCCCGGAACAAGGGGGCGCTGACGTCCGCACCCAGGCTCCAGAAGTTGCCGCTGCTCGTAAAGAGGTTGTTCATGGAGGTGTTGTTCTGCCCGTAGGTGCCATTCAGCGTAAAGCTTGGAAACAGTGCGGCGGTGGCCACGCCGATATCTGCGCCGGCGCTGTGGAGCTGTGCCTCGGCAGCGAGGATGTCGGGGCGTTGGCGCACCAGTTTGGAAGGGAGGCTTACCGGCACCTCGGCTGGAAGCGTCAGGTCGGCCAGATCCACCTGTGGCGGCGTCCATTGGGCGGGAGCGCGACCGGCCAGGGTGGCAAGAAGGTGCTCGGCGTGGCTGAGGTTTTGTTTCAGGGGGGGGAGCGCCGCCTCGAAAGAAGCCAGCTGGCTCCGCAGGCTGAGCACATTCGCGTACGGAACTGTGCCCGCGCGCACCTGTATTTCGGTAATCCCGACCTGTTCCCGCAGTAAGCCGATGATCTGACCGGTGGCTGCGATCTGCTCTCCATAGGCGGCACGGGCGATCATGGTATTGACGATGTTGCCCGACAGGGTGAGGTAGGTGCCGATAAGCGTGGCCTGCTGCACGTCCACCTGGGCTTGCAACCCTTCCACCGCCCTGCGTTCGCCGCCGAAGACGTCGAGGGCATAGCTGACCGTCGCCGAAAGGGTGAACAGGTTGAAGATACTGCCGGGAGCACTTGAACCAATGCTGACGGGGGAGGATTTCTGCCGACTGGCACCAAATCCGGCGTCCACTTGGGGATAGAACACCCCGTATCCCGCCCGCAGGTTGTCCTGGCTCTGGCGCAAGCTCGCCTGGGCCGCCTGGATGTTCGGGTTGTTGACGAGGGCCTCGTCCATGACGGCATCCAGTTTGGGGGAAGAGAACAGCCGCCACCATTCGGCAACGGGCGCATTCCCCGGAATAAAGCGCTGCGCCCGGCCGTCCGCGGCAACGGTCGCGGTCGGCTCCGTCCCTTGAGTATAGTGGTCAACCGCAGGAGGCGCGGGGCGCACGAAATCCGGCCCTACTGCGCAACCTGCGAGGGAGATGAGTGCTGTTACCACCACTCCCAAAATTCTTGGTTTTTGGATACTGGCAATGAAGAAAGCTTCCCGCAGTGGCACGGTTGCTAGTCGATTTGGTGGCATTGGACTTTCCTTCGAGAGTCTTTCGCAAGGCTATGTTTGATGCATCCCTTTACGGCCAATTTCATTGCTCGTTAATATACACGTCCACCAATTGGCCTGGATACAGGGCAACATTTTTAGGCTTCGCAAACCGGAACAGTACCGGCAGGACCCTGACATCAACCCTTTCAGTCCTCTGGTTCGACAACTCTATTTTCGGCGACACATAAGGCTGGGCCCGGACATACTCCAGCGGAATATTGACGTCCGTGCCGCGGATGAACATCTTCGCAGTAATCTGCGCCGACTGAGGCAACCTATGCACGAGGATCTCATCGATATAGCATCTGACCCCCAGATAATCCTGCGTACTCCCCATGACGAGTACCGGGTCGAATCCCTGGGTATAGGTGTCATAGGTGCCCTGCGCCGATATGTAGCTGCCGACAGCGGTATTTATGGAGAGGACCACACCATCGGCGGGGGCTTTTATCACATATTTATTCAGGAGGGCGTTTGCAGACCTATACGCCTCGGTCAATGCTTTATACTGGCGCTCCTGATTGCGGATGTCATAAATCCAAGCCCCTGCCTTGGTGAGTTCATATTGCTTGCGGACAACTTCAAGATTGGTCTTTGCCACCTTGACGGCGTTCTCAGCGTTGTCCAGCACGTCTTTGCTCACTGACTTCGGGTCGAGTTCATATGATTCCCGCTGCTTATCCAGTTGGTCCTTAGCGTTTTTGAGGCCGGCGCTCGCATTGTCCACCTGGGCCTTGGCAATCTCGAGTGTTTCCTTTCTCGGCTGGGCCCTGAGCTCCTCAAGGAGTGCCCGTGCTGCTTCGGCCTGGGATTTCTGCTGCTCTGTCGTGGCCCGCTGCACGGAATCGTCGATCACGATGAGCGGCATTCCCTGCCGCACGTTTTGTCCCTCGGTTGCAAGGATTTTAGTAATAGTCCCCGATACTTCAGGAAAGATGTTGATGTTAGAGCCATTTGATTGGGAGCTTTCGATGATGCCGTTCGCGTAGATTCCTTTGCCGTATGGGTTCGAGGCGGGGTTGAACACCGGAGGCTGGTTTTTTTTCTCGATTCCGAATATGTAGGCGCTCACCAGACCGGCCACCAGTCCGATAACGGCAAGGATGAATATGACTTTATTCCTCATGTCCTCCCCCTTGTCCGAAACCGATGATCTTGCCGTCCTCCATTTTCATGATCCTGTCGGCGTATTCGAAAATCCTGTTGTCGTGGGTTACTACAATGATGCAGCGTTTGTCGTTCAGTATTTTTGTTTTGACAAATTCAACGATCTTTTTCCCGGTCTCCCCGTCCAGGGATGCGGTCGGTTCGTCGAAGATCAGGATATCGGGCTGACTGGCGATCGCCCGCGCAATCGCCACCCTTTGCTGTTCTCCGCCACTCAGCTTGACCGGCTGGAGCAACGCTCGATCTTTTATCCCGACGATTTCCAGATACTCCATGGCCTCGCTTATGGATTTATCCCAGTCTTTTTTTTTCAAGATGAGGGGGATCGCCACATTTTCGACCGTGGTCAGGCGGGGAAAGAGGTGGTAATCCTGAAACACAAAGCCCACTTTGTTCAACCTGAAGTTGGCGATTTCGTCGCTCGTCATGGCCCAGATATCCTTGTCCTCAATCAAAACCTCGCCGGAATCCGGCCTGAGAATCCCGGATATCAGGCTCAACAGAGTCGTTTTTCCGCTTCCCGACGGACCTTCGATAAAGAGCATTTCTCCGAAGTAGGCATCAAAGCTTACCTCTTGCACGGCAATCTTTTTGGCATCTCCTTCGCCGAACGATTTGACAAGTTCTGTTGCCCGCATAACCGTTTCAGCCATATTACCCCCGGAAAATATCGAACGGCTCGATCTTGAGCACCTTCCTGACGCCGA
>JBEKFJ010000209.1:0-5013 GCA_050013355.1 Oryzomonas sp. | reverse complement strand
GGAGATGGCTTTGCGGTAGGCGTCGAAGCCTCCCGAAATGTCGTCGCTGCGAACACGCAGCAAGGTCTGGCCCTTCTTCACTGTGTCGCCGAGGCGAGCGCGAATGTCCACAATGCGGCCGGAGGCAAGAGAAATCACCGGAACAGTTCGCGCGATGTCCGGAAATACGGTGCCGGTCACGAACAATTGCGACGGAGCTTGATATTCGGTCGCAGTTTCGATCGGATACCGCTCCGGATGCTCGACCGCGAAAAAGGAGACGTCCACTCCGGAAACCACTTTGGCCGGTGGCGGCGCCTCTGCGTCCGCATGGACCTTATCGCTTTTACAGCCGCTCGTGGTCAGAGAAGCAGCCATCGTCATCAGCATCAAGCCAATCCCAAGGCCCTGCTTCGTCATACGATTTGTCGCGCTCATTGTTGTTTCCCCCGGCTTTTCAAGCACGTGTACCGGCTTGAAGGCTAATCCCTCGAGAAGGCATCCAAGCTAATTCCGCGTGTTGCTTCATCATTAATACGCGAGTTACTGTAGGTGCTCAATAAAGGAGTCGTAAAAAAGATATGTGGATTTGAACCGCTCAGAAACATATCAAGCGAATTTATTGGATCGTGTAATTGGCGGGAAATGGATGATAGTTTGTGCCCTCGCCAAGTGTCGCTCCGGCGAGTTACCGGCGGGCGTCGATTCTAGTGAGTCAATTGGTATTGCAATATAATCCATGCGCAGCTGTGGATTACTGGTACCTAACAGGGAACGAAGTCCATGTACGCCGTTTTTCGTCCTGATTCTCTGTACTCGATGTTCTTGGTCGGCGATCATGAAACACAACCCGGCTCTGGCACAAGTCATGTACCAAACGTCGGCGGAAGCGCGGGTTTGATTTCGAAGAGCAGCACAGGGCTTGCAGCTAATCCCTGTGCCGCTCGTTGATTGGATGAGGAGCACCGCACCCATTGCGCGGTGCTATCCCTAGCGGAACGTTAGAACCTCACCATAATTGCAAAGGTGCTGACAGTCTGGTTGGTGCGAAGGTCAGGCCACCATAGAGCGCTCGTTCCAGACCCGCCGTTGTTGTAGCCCGCGCCAATGCAATAGCTTTCTGCGGCTGCAAGATTGCCGTAGGTTTGGCCGGACGGGGCGCCGCTTGCACAAGCATATTGTGACGGAGAGCCGTTGTTGCCGCCGGGAGGCGTAATGCCGCCGCGACCCGACCAATAAGGCGTGTCGGAGTACCGGTAGCCGCTCTCAAGGCGGAAGGTGATGAACTGGGCCGGCATGTAGTCGAGAGTGATCGTGCCGTCGTGCATCTGAGCGCGATCACCCGCGTTCTCCGTATAGTACGGAGTGCCGGTAATGGCCGTGGCCCCGTCGATCGGCGGCAGCAAGGTCAAGTAGCGTCCGGGGTTGTTCATCTGCCCGCCGCCAAGGGTAATTGCAAAGAGATCCTTATGAAACCAATAGCGGTTGTACGCCATCCAACCGGCGAACATCTGCTTCGGTTTGCCATTGGCGTTGTTGTGGCAGTTTACGCCGCCGGTGTAGCTGTCGGCTGTGCCCATCTCCGGGGAGAACCCTTTCGGATTGTAGTATCCGACAGCAGGGCCTCCACCGTATTCGCAGCCAAGGTCGCCGGTGACAGTGAAGGCAATCTTGTCCAGCACGTTCGTCGGCTTGTCATAAACCTTGAGCTGCACACTGTAATCGGCATGAATACGAGAGCGGCCAGGGTAGCCGGCATCGTCTTCACCCATGCCGTAGTCGTTCCAGACAAGGTCCAGCCAATTGGTGGGGCGATAAAGAATCTGTCCGCCCAAACCACCGTGGCCATTGTAGCGGGCGTAGGACTGCCAGCCATTGATGATCCACGGCTCGATCTTCAACTTGGCCGTCGGGAACCACTGAATGCGCAGGCCGTTGAAGAACCACGGCGTGTTGGAGGAGACGAATGAAGGTTGATAGGTCCAATTGTCGAAGTTGTAATAACTGAAAAGGCCGATGTATGAAACAAAGATTCCCGCGTCGACGTTCAGACCATGGTTCACATCCCAGTGATATCCGCCCCATCCCTCTGAGATGTACTTATATGCCCCGGCCAGGTCCCACTGCCCACGGTTCGGGCTGCCGTCGTTACGCACGGTGGTTGTGGCGAACAAGCCATCCATGGTGAGGATCCGCCCGCGAACGTTCTGAATCCGTATGTCGCCGCCGGCACTGACCTGTTCAAGCTGCCATTCGTCGGAGCGGAAGGTCTCCGTGGAGCCGCCCAAGCTGTCATCCTCCGGGTGGTTGTAGTCGAGGGAGAAATTAGCGTCAGCACGGAACTCCGGCGTGAAGTACTTAGTTGCCATGGGGCTGTCCACCGCGTGGCCATTGTCGTTCAGCCAGGTCCAGTCGCCGGGGAACGGTGCCGCCTTGGTCGTGGTCTCTGCCGAGATCTCAGGAGCTGCGGGAGCCGCAGCTGGAGGGGCCGCGGCAGCCTGACCAAGAGTCAGCGAACCGCCGTCGGCACTGCTCTCGCCCGTCGCCGCCGAACGCAATGCGCCGGCGTCTTTCTCCGCGGAGACGGAATCGCCAGTTGCGGCGTCCGTATCAAGCTCGGATTCAAGTCTGGCCATCCGCGCCTTGATGAGGGCCTGCATCTGCGTCATTTGGTCGAACTGCTTCTTCATGTCGCCGAGCTCTTTGATGACTGCGTCGTTCTTCACCGGCATTGCAACGGATGTCGGCACGGGCGCAGCAGAGCTCGAGGCTGGCGTGGCGGCGGCAGCGCCATCAGGAGCAGCCGCAGCGGCTGCACTGGTAGCTCCGCTGGCTGGAACACCAGGGCTCGTCGCCGGCGCTTCCAGTGCTGCAATCTCGACCGGAGCGGACGCTTGAGCCCGGCTGAAGTTGGCTGAGGTTTGCTGCGCGGGTTTCTTGTCAAGGCGCGATGCCGGGCTTTGGGCTTCGCACGTGAGCTGCACGGCAAACCCGCAGATTACGACACCTAATACGATGGCCGGCCTGAAGTTACTCTTCATGCGTATCTGATCTCCACTATGCTAAACGTCGCTGGGTTAGAAAGCGTTGGCTCTAACTGAGAAGTAGCTGGTTCATTCCACTTCCCACATTTCAATGTCTTACGCGAGGCGACATAAGGTTGCCGTAAAGAAAAATGAAAAACATCCTAAGTCAAATGCCATGCAAACTATAAGGCACACTATCCCTAGAGCCGTCTGTCGAGATAAAAACAGCAGCCCACTTACTTCTCTTTTATCTACATAATTCGTAATCTAATTCAATAAGCGTAAAAGATGCATAAGGGACCTCTAAAATGCTCATGGTGTTTTCGGCATAAGTCAGCATGGCATCTACAGGCCAGAGTATCCCTGTACTCTCTCAATGATGGCAGTTATGTCCGGCGGAAAATCTTTCATGCGTCGAATCGCCTCTTTAAAGTCCGAGGGATCGGAAGTGATGGGGAACTGCCATTGCTTTGCATTGGGGGGAGGATCGTTTCCGAATTTCGAAATGGCTGCGTCGTAGAAACACGAGTCCAGAGCGCTCCTGAGCTGATACAACATCTCTCAGAGTTCGAGCGAAAATGGGAGAACCCAGTCCCATTTGACTGGCTCAAGAAAGAATCTCCCAGTCCAATCGCTATCCACCTCTGGGCGCGAGGCATAAGCCTCGTAAGTGTAAAGAGGTTCCAGCGATTTACGAGGGATTGGCAGTGAACCTCTGCCCGATTAACTCTATCCCAACACGTCTGGAATGGTGAGAACATACTGCCTCCGATCACTTTCCCTCTTTGTAAAGGTCGTAGCAAAGCGGGAGTGTGACCGGCCCGGTTTTGAGTGTAAACGGATTACAGGCACGTCCGGTCTTTGTATCCAGTGCGGCGTTGTCCCCCATCGGCACAAATCGTTGAGAAGGACGGCAGCAACCGACCAGGAAGAGCAGAAGCACGGACACGGCTAGCATTTTCATGCAGTTATGGTCGCGCCATGGGCAAGCAGAAGCCAAACGCACCCGTCGCGCGGTGCGGCAGGTATACCTATGCCTTTATAAGGGCAATAAAACGGTTGACGCACATGCTATGCATTTCCGTACTAATATTAGTGAATTTCGTTATGCTTGGGACAATCAATCGGCAACAAAGTGGCGGGGTTCCCGGGCGTACCGGCGACCGTAGTGAGCACAAAGCAAAAATCTGTCCAGTAAAAATTGCCAACCATGTCGTAATACTGAATTCTTCCGACAGCGACTGCGGGGAGGTGGACTGTGGCTCCTATCGGTGGAGTCAAACCCAGTATTCGAGTATCATCCTGCATGATCTCATCTGGGGAGACAGAATCACCGTTCTGCATTTTATACATTCCGCTATTGGCTTCATACTCAGTCTGCAATGGCATCCCCATCTTCCTGAACCAGGCATCAGCCTGTTTAGTGAGATCATCCAAACTAGTTCCGCCGATAAGTTGCCCAACTCGGAGCAGGTTGAGGGCAGGCGATTTCCCAAAGTTTTTTATATGAATTGCCGAACTCGCGACCGAGGAATCTTGCATAGGAAAAATCGATGTTTGTCCCGAGGAATGGATGTAAGGACGTTGATCCAGTACAGCAAATCTCTCTGTGCTTTTGAGGCTCTTGAAGGAGAAACAGACAAGCAAAGCCGTGAGTCCGGCATAAAGAGCGATGAGTATAACCGTGACAATTTCAAGAATCAGTTTGCAGTCTTCTCTGGTTTGCTTCTTTACATCGGCGGCGCGATTCTGTTCAGCAAGTTTTGGCGGAATGTGCGTTTCAATTTCTCCCGTAACATGAATATCGCCCGCGAAGTTGTTCATTTTTTGGTCCTCGGCTTGGCTATGTCGATTGGGGTTTTTCTTATCGGTTGGGGGCTTGCTGGTTTTATGTGACATAGATTCACCAGGAGTAGACTGGATGATATGAAACACGAATACCATGAAGGACCTAGGGCTGGCGAGAACTTTGAGCAATTAACAAGGGCTGTTTTTCAGGCCCTGAAGG
>JBEKFJ010000208.1:0-5030 GCA_050013355.1 Oryzomonas sp. | reverse complement strand
TGCCTTCCGTGGAAAGCACATAACCGGAGAGGTTGCCATTGTCAACAGCCGCCAGGAACAGTTGGTGGGAAGGATTCACGCCAGTTGCGTCACCATGGGGGAACAGAGCCTGCTGCAGGTAATCATGCGAGATGTTACAAAGGAGCGGGAAATCATCACCAATCTTGAAGAGAGCGCCGCGGGCCTGACTCGCCTGAATCGGATGAAGGATTCGTTCCTGGGACTCGCTTCGCATGAGTTGAAGACGCCGCTCACGGTCATCATGGGGTATGCGGATTTGCTCCAGTCCGACATGAAGGAGCGACTGCCCGGTGCCGCCCAGGAGATGATCAAGAATATCTCCAGCGCTGCCGCGCGCCTCGATACTGTTGTCAAGGATATGATCGATGTATCGAAAATTGACCAGAATCAGCTTGATCTCAAGCTGGAGCAGGTCAATGTGAACGCCCTTATCGAGGACACCATACGTGAGTTGCGTTATTTCTTTGCTTTGCGCAAACAGGAGATCAACGTAACGCTGGATGATTCCCTTCCCATGATCCGTGGCGACGGGACGCGGCTTCACCAGTTATTGTCGAATGTTCTGGGCAATGCCATCAAATTTACGCCGGATGGAGGAAAGATATCCGTCAGAACATCCCTCAGGCACTTGGTGCCGAATCCACAGGCTTCCGGCTTTGATGTCGTTTTTTCGTCGGAGCGGCCGCCATTTCTTGAGATTGCCGTATCAGACACAGGAATCGGCATCGATCCGGACGACCAGATGCGCATCTTTGATAAATTTTACGAAGTGGGCAATATTGAAGAGCACAGCAGCGGCAAGGTAGCTTTCAAGTCGCGGGGGGCCGGTCTTGGACTCTCCATCGCAAAGGGGGTCGCCGAAATGCACGGCGGGTCCATCTGGGTGGAATCGCAAGGGTATGATCAAAGCGCGTGTCCGGGAACCACTTTCCATATCTTGCTGCCCATGGAACCGTTGACATTGGTGGATGAACAGATCGGTTTGACTTCATAGGGACGGCCCGGTAATAATCCCAAATCTCCCGAATTTTCCAACAAAAAAAGGGTTTGCAGAATAACTGCAAACCCTTCTGTTTTCTGGCTGGGGTGCGAGGATTCGAACCTCGGGATGTTGGAGTCAGAGTCCAATGCCTTACCGCTTGGCGACACCCCAATGAATGGAACTCTTCTTTTAACAAAAAACGGGTGGTTACGTCAAGTATTTCTTTAACTAGTTTCCGTCCGGAAACTCCGGATGAGAAACTATTGGTTTCCGATTCGGAAAGGAGGGCTTTTTGTCCAGGCAAGGAAATCAAGGGGTTGCGCGAAGGCGCCCGAAGGGTGAGGCCAACGGCCGAAGTCACAAGCAAGCCCGAAGATTGACGCTGCATGGGCGGAAAAGAACCCTTTCCGGACGGAAACTAACTAAACACTATGTCCAACTGCAGCGGCTCCAGCCCGGATCGCCCTGACATTGGCCGGGATCAGGCGGTGATTACGCTCCGGCAAGGCTTTTTTCAAAGCTTCTTCCAAGGATTCGAGTGCCAGCGAACCACTCTTTGCGGCATAGGCCCCGCATGCCACCATGTTGACCATGCGCATATCCCCCAGGTCAAGGGCAATCTGGTTCATCGGCACCGCCACGAGCTCCGCATACGCCAATCCGCTGTTGCCGGTATCCACCAGGGTCGAGTTGACGATACAAACACCGCCCGGCTTGACCTTGGCGGCGTACTTGTCAAAGGAAAGCTGGTTGAGGATCAGTGCCACCGACGGGCTCCCAACCACCGGCGATCCGGTGTCGCCGTCGGAAAAGACCACGGTACACATGGCCGAACCGCCACGTTTCTCCACGCCATAGGCGGGGAAGAACGAGACGTTCCTGTTCTCATGGATGGCGGCGTAAGAGAGCAGGTTGCCGGCCAGCAGCACGCCCTGGCCTCCGTAGCCGGCTATGAAGACATCGTGACGCATGGGTAACTCCAGGTCGATCAAAGGTTTGCGGTATTGCGATACACGCCCAACGGGAAATAGGGGATCATTTCGCCGCCCACCCGTTCATTGGCGGCCAACGGATTCACGCCCCAGTTGGTCGGACAGGCGGCCA
This sequence comes from Oryzomonas sp., assembly GCA_050013355.1. Classification (GTDB taxonomy): domain Bacteria; phylum Desulfobacterota; class Desulfuromonadia; order Geobacterales; family Pseudopelobacteraceae; genus Oryzomonas. The sequence continues at coordinate 2,923 of JBEKFJ010000208.1, read as the reverse complement.
GGGCCTCGATAAAGGAGAAACCTTTCCGTTCCACCTGATATTGGAAGGCGGTTTTGATCATTTTCTTGGCCAGCATGACGTTTTTGGGAGAGTTGACCGCCACGCGGGCCGAAAAGGCAACCCCTTCCAACTGGGCCAACAATTCGGCCATGCGGATCGGGTAGCCGTCCTTACTCTGGTTGCGGCCATAGGGAGATGTCGAGGTTCTTTGTCCGATCATGGTGGTGGGGGCCATCTGGCCGCCGGTCATGCCGTAAGTGGTGTTGTTGACGAATATCACCGTGATATCCTCGCCCCGGTTGGCGGCGTGGATGATCTCCGATGTGCCGATGGCTGCCAGATCACCGTCTCCCTGATAGGTAAAGACGATCCTGTCGGCACGGGCGCGTTTTGCCCCGGTGGCGACTGCCGGCGCCCGGCCGTGGGGCGCCTCGATGACGTCAATATCGAAATAACCGTACAGGAAGACCGAGCAACCCACCGAAGCAACCCCGATAGTCTGGCTTCTGATGTCGAACTCATCCAAGGCCTCGGCAACCAGACGGTGGACGGAGCCGTGGTGGCAGCCAGGGCAGAAGTGGGTCTGGACATCTTTCAGGCTCTCGGGCCTCTTGAATACCTGTTTCATCGATTTCCTCATCCACAGGGGAGATTCTAGTGTCCCGTGCGGTTAGTTCATACTCGTAATTCCGGCTCTTTTGGCTGCTGCCATCGTTGCGGCTCCTTGATGTAGACCCTGCTACACCTTCGTCGCCGCGCCTTGGCATCAGCCAAAATATCTCGGAATTACTTCCCATGACTAACCGCACGTGACACTAGCGCGCGTCAATACTGTTTTTTGATCTGTTCGAAGAGTTCCTCCGGCGTCGGCAGCGAGCCGGCGCCGGGTGGGCGGCCGTAGAAGTAAACTTCGGCATCGCGGGCCACGGAGAGGCGCACATCATCAACCATCTGACCGGTGCTGAGTTCTATGTCCAGGAACTTTTTGCAGTGCCGGGAGACGGCCTCGTAGGCCTGTCTGGGGAACGGGAAAAGGGTGATCGGCCGCAGCAGCCCGACCTTCATGCCCGCCTCCCGCGCCATGGCCACGGCTGTCCTGGCAATGCGGGCCGTTGAGCCGAAAGCGGTCACCATCAGCGTAGCGTCCTCGGTCCGGACCTCCTCCCAGCGGCACTCCTTTTCTGCCAGTTCCTGGTAGCGTGCATGCATCTTCCAGTGGAACGCCTCCATCTCGCCGTCGCCCAGGTAAAGGGATTTGACAACGTTTTGCGGCTCTCCGGGCGCCCGGCCGCGCACTGCCCATCCCTTGGCAGGCAAAGCGGCCTGTGGGCGCGGATGTGCGGTAAGCGACTCCTTCATCTGACCGATGACCGAGTCGGCCAGCACCATGGCCGGCATGCGGTAGATGTCCGACAGGTCAAAGGCCAGCATGGTCAGGTCGTACATCTCCTGCACCGAGGCCGGGGCTAGCACGATGATACGGTAGCCCCCATGGCCGCCGCCCCGCGTGGCCTGGAAGTAGTCGGCCTGGGATGCGTCAATGCCGCCCAGGCCGGGACCGGCCCGCATGATATCCACGATCACGCCGGGTAACTCCGAGCCGGCCATGTAGGAGATGCCTTCCTGCTTGAGGGATATGCCGGGACCGGATGAGGACGTCATAGCGCGCACGCCGGTGGCCGATGCCCCCAGCAGCATGTTGATGGCGGCGATTTCGCTTTCGGCCTGGATAAACTCTCCACCCAAGGGTGGGAGTTCGCGTGAAAGGTATTCGGGAATATCGCTTTGCGGCGTGATGGGGTAACCAAAGTAGTAGCGGCACCCGGCCTCAATGGCCGCCATGGCCACCGCCTCGTTCCCTTTGACGAAAAGTTTTTCGGACAACCGCGCCTCCCTGTCTAATGTTCTGTTCGGTTAGTTCGCCGCAGTAATTCTGCGGGATTTTAGTTCCTGGCAAGGCGCGGCGACGAAGGCATAGCTGGGACTATGTCGAGGAGCCGTAACGCAGCCAGGGGCTAAAAGAACCGGAATTTCAAGGAATGAATTAACCGTACAGGACATTAGTTGTCTTTAAATACCATAACGGCCACGTCAGGGCACATCTCGGCGCACAACGCGCAGCCGCTGCACCTTCCCGAGTCGGAAAAGACCGCAACGGTGAAACCCTGGCTGTTGGGTGAGTCGCTCAGTGAGACCAGTTTTTGGGGGCAGGCGATGGTGCAGAGTCCGCACCCCTTGCAGCGCGTCTCGTCAATGATGATGTGCGTATACGACATAGAGGCATTCCTTTGTATTTGGGTCGAATATCTATAAATATCAGATTTGCTCCTTACGAGTCAAGTTAGTTGCACGCTAATGGCCGATGGCTGAAGAGGGGGCAGGGGGTATTTTTTGATTGTTTTTTATTGACACCTTGCCTTACAAAATCGTATAGTTTTCGTGCTACCGAAAAATGAATTAGTAACACGCGAGGTGTTCCATGCATATGGCAGATGCATTGTTATCGCCGGCGGTGGGTGGAACCATGTGTGCCGTTTCCGGGGCGGCGATTGCGTATTGTTCCGCAAAGGTACGCACGGGGCTGGATGACCGCAAGGTGCCGCTCATGGGCGTGCTGGGGGCATTTCTCTTTGCCGCGCAGATGATCAATTTCACCATTCCGGCCACCGGTTCCAGCGGCCATCTGGGAGGGGGGCTCCTCCTGTCGATCCTGCTCGGCCCCTATGCCGCCTTCCTCACGATCTCGTCGGTTCTTATGGTCCAGGCGCTGTTCTTTGCCGACGGCGGTTTGCTGGCGCTGGGCTGCAATATCTTCAACATGGGGTTTATCCCTGCCTTTCTGGTGTATCCCCTGGTCTATAAACGGATAACCGGCTCTGCACCGGGGCGGACGCGCCTCGTGGCGGCGACCATGATCTCGGCA
>JBEKFJ010000207.1:0-9954 GCA_050013355.1 Oryzomonas sp. | reverse complement strand
GACGGTCTTTGCCGCAGGGTCCCTGGCGGCGGCCCTGCTGATCTACCGCAACCGCAAGCGCTTGGCGCTGGCGGAGGCAGGGTTGCTCCGCCACCGCGCGGAGTTGGAGGAGACGGTCCGGGAGCGGACCTCCCAACTGGAGATCAAGAACGAACAGTTGGCCGGGGAGATAGCCCTGCGCAAACTGGCGGACGCCGACCTGCAGAAGACGGCCATCATCATGGACAGAATGGCGGACGCCGTTGACTGGATATCCCATGACGGCCGGTTTCTGTACGTCAACGACGCCGCCTGCCGGATGCGCGGCTATGACAGGAAAGAACTGCTCGCCATGTCGGTATGGGACGTTGCCCCCCACTTCCCTGCCGAAGTCTGGCCCACACACTGGACAGAGTTGCGGCGCATGGGGCACCTCTTTTTCGAGACCGTGAACAGTTCACGCGACGGACGTGAATTCCCGGTGGAGGTTTCGGCCAACTACCTGGAGATCAACGGAGTGGAATACAACTGCGCCATCATCCGCGACATCTCGGATCGCAGGTCGGCCGAGGTCGAGAAACAGCACCTGACGGCCCAACTGCACCAGTCCCAGAAGATCGAATCCATCGGTCGCCTGGCCGGAGGCATCGCCCACGACTTCAACAACCTGCTGACCCCCATACTGGTCTACGCCGAAATGGTAAAGAACCACTTGGCACCCGGCAGCCGCGATTTCGACAGGGTCGCCAACATCATGCATGCGGCCGACAAGGCCAGGGTGCTGACCCAGCAGCTATTGAGCTTCGGCCGCAAGCAGTTGCTGGAGATAAAGACCGTAGACCTGAATGGAGTCATCAGCTCCTTCCACGATATCCTGCGCCGGACCATCCGGGAAAACATCGCCATCCAGGTGCACCTTTCTGAGGAAGCATATGGTATCCGGGCCGACAAAAACCAGTTGGAGCAGGTCATCATGAACCTGGCGATCAATGCCCAGGACGCCATCGACGACAACGGTGTCATCACCATCGAAACGGCACCGGTGATCCTTGACGACGAATACGCCCGCCACCATGCCGAAGTCACGGCGGGCGCCTACCTGATGCTGGCCGTGGCCGATACCGGCTGCGGCATGGACCGGAAGACCCAGGCCCAGATCTTCGAGCCGTTTTTTACCACGAAAGAGGTCGGCAAGGGGTCGGGCCTTGGCCTGGCAACGGTGTACGGCTTGGTCAGGCAGCAAGGCGGGCACATAGTAGTGGAGAGCGAGGTGGGCCAGGGGACGGTATTCAAGATATACTTCCCTATCGTCGAAGGCATGCCGGACGCAGAAATCGCGACCGTCCAGGAGCTCAGGGAGGTGGACGCCTGTGACTGCACCATCCTCCTGGTGGAGGACAACGACATGGTCAGGGAGATGGTGTGCGATCTGCTTGACGACTGCGGATGCCAGGTACTCGTGGCGAACGGGGCGCGGCAGGCCCTCAGGCTGAGCGAAGGGAAGCCGGTCGATCTGCTGCTGACCGATGTGGTCATGCCGGACATGAACGGCCCGGAACTGCACCGCAGACTCCTGGAGAGCCATTGCGATCTGAAGGTGCTCTACATGTCCGGCTATACCGACAATGCGGCGGTCCTCCCCGGCGTGCTCGACGAAGGGAGCAACTTCATCCGGAAGCCGTTCAGCCTGAAGGATCTGGCCCGGATGATCGACGCCATACTGGAACTGCCGGCCAAATCATAAGACCTATGGGACCTGTATAAGTCCCATGAATCCCATAGCAGGCTGTTGAAAATCTACTGCGGGGCCGTTCTGCGGCGTTGGCGCTCGCTCAAAAGCTCAACGTACCGAGGGGTACGCCTCGCTTCCTCGCTCGCTTGCGCCGTGCATAACAGCCTCCTCATGACGATTTTCAACAGCCTGTTAGGTCTTATTGGTTACTGCCGCTGTGCCCGACCTCTTCAAGGCACTGCTCTATGGCGGCGAAGAGCGTATCGAACACGACCGGCTTCACGATGAAATAGTCGTAGAAGAACGCCTTGTCGCCCGAATCCCGCAGAGCGAGCCCTCCGCTGTCGCCGGTCAGGATGATGAACTTTGTCTCCGGCCTGATGGCGCGCATCCGGTCGGTCATCTCCCTGCCGCCCATCTCCGGCATGTTGAAGTCGGTGATGACGATTGCCGCCGGGTGGGCCTCGAAGAGTTCCAGACCGGCCCGGCCGTTGTCGGCGGTGACCACCGCCACCAGGGGATACCTCCTGGCCAGGATGAGCGCCAGACAGTGGAGGGTGGACTCGTCGTCTTCCACCAGAAGCAGGGAAATCGCCGGGCCTGAGTTTGATCGGGTCTCCATCTAGGTCGCACCTCTATCCTGAATTCGGCGCCGTCGGCGCTGTTGCGTACGGTTAGGACGTATGGGACCCATACGTCCTATTGGTTGCCGCTGTACCCGATCTCCTCCATGCACCGCTCGATGGCGGCAAACAGGTCCGGGAAAACGACCGGCTTCATGATGAAATGGCCGCACGTGGACCCTTTGTCGGCCAGATTGTCCACCACGAGCTTGCCGCTGTCGCCGGTCAGGATGATGAACCTCGTCTCCGGCCTGATGGCGCGTATCCGGCCGGTCATCTCCATGCCGTCCATCTCCGGCATGTTGAAGTCGGTGATAACGATCTCAGCCGGGCGGGCATTGAAGAGTTCCAGCCCGGCCCGGCCGTTGTCGGCGGTGGCCACCGCCACCTGGGGATACCTCTTGGCCAGGATGATCGCCAGGCAGTGAAGAGTTGCCTCATTGTCTTCCACCAAAAGAAGGGAAATCGCCGGACCTGGATTTGATTGGGTCTCCATCTGGGTTACCATCCGGGTTACACCTCTATCCTGAATTCGGCGCCGTCGGCGTTGTTGAGCACGGTCAGCGTTCCGTTCATGTTCTTCTCGATGATGGTCTTGGACATGAACAGTCCGAGACCGGTCCCGGACTGGGGACCCTTGGTGGTAAAGTAGGGGTCAAAGACTTTATCCATGATCTCGCCGGGTATGCCGCCGGCATTGTCGGCGATGGCGACCACCGCCCTCCCCTCCTCGGAACCGATGGTGATCGTCACCCTGGGATCGACGGTCCGCCGCTCCCTGAAGATGTCGCCGGCATTGCTCAGGATGTTGAGGATAACCTGGGCAAATTCGTTCCGGTAGCCGGTCACGACCGGATCGTCCTGGCTAATGATCTCGGTGGCGATACGGTTATGACTGAAGCTCCCCTCCATCAGCGCCAGGGCGCCGGCAACCGCCTCGCCCAGCCTGAACTCGACCTTTTCCTTGTTCGGCCTGAAGTAGTTCCTGAAATCGTCGATGGTGCGGGACATGTGCTGGATGAGCTTCATGGAGCTGTCCACGCTGTTGGCCAGGATCTCCCGGCTGAACTGGCCGTCGTCGTAAAACAGCAGCAACTGCTGGATATTGATCCCGAGGACGTTCAGGGGCTGGCGCCACTGGTGGGCGATATTGCCGATCATCTCCCCCATGGCGGCCAAGCGGCTCTGCTGGATCAGCATACGTTCCTTTTCCCTCAGGGTCTCCGAGGTGCGCTGGCGCTCGGCGGTCTCAAACTCCAGGTCCTGAAGGGAGATCGCCAGGTCTTCGGTCCGCTCCCTGACCCGTTGTTCCAGTTCCTCATGGGCGCGGTACAGCGCTTCGTCGGCCTTGAACTTGGCCAGGGCCATGGTCAGGTAGCCGCTGAACTTCTGCCACAGGGATATGGCGTCCGGGGTGAACAGGCCGGGGCGCCGGTCATTCAACTGGAGGAGACCCATGCGCTCGTCGCCGAACAGAAGAGGTATGAGGGCCACCGACTCGTACCCCTCGCAGTTGCAGCGGTTGCGCATGCGCGTCTGCCGCTCCGCCTCGGTGGTGATCGCCATAAGTTCCGTCGTGCTGTTGGTCCAGAACGAGCCGTGGGCTGTAAAGAAGGACAAGGCAGGATTGAAACGGCCGAGGATCACGTTGCCGCACATGCAGGCGATGACGGGACTGCCCGCGGCGTCGCGCATGATTTCACCGTCGCCGGCCCGGACGCAGAGGCTGTCTTCCGCCTCAACGAATTCCCGGGGGAACCCCCTGACCTCGTAATAGGGATAGTCGTCCCCCTCCCGCAGCCTGATCCCCACGGCCTCACAGCCGGATTGGCACTGGAAGAAATCGACCGCCGCCCGGATCAGGTCCCGGGTGGAGGCGCTCTCGTTCACCAAGCGCAGAAATTCGAGGGATGCCTCCCGCTCCTGCTCGGCCAGCTTTCGGCAAGTGATATCGGCAAGCGTCACGACGCAGCCGATGATGGCGTCTTCTATGCTTCTGAGCGGCGTTGCATTGAGCAGCAGGTGAAAGGCCCGCTCGTCGCCCCTCCGGTATTCGACCTCGATGCTCTCCAGGGACTCACCCCTCAGGGGAGCTGCGACGGAAAACAGGCTGCCCGCTTCGAGCATCCTCAGGGGCCACATGGCGTCGAACGGTTTCAGCAGCGGGTTTTTGCCGCAGAGTTGGTGGGCGAGCCGGCTGGCCCGGATGATCCTTCCCCGGTTGTCGCAGACGACGATCGCCTCGCCGGCCTGCTCGATGATGGAAACGGCGAGCCGTTCCGAGGCCGCAACCCCGTGGGCGAGGTCGGCGTCCCCCCACGCTGCACGGAACAACGGGTCCTCGTTGTGCTGTTTTCCATTTTCCATGTTCCTCTCCGTACCTTTCCGCCGTTCCAGCGGTTTGCTCGTGAGCCCTCGATCCGGACAGCGCACCATTATAACCCTTTTACATCACAAGAGCGCGCATTTCAATGCAATTTCGCCGCGTTAACGAGAGCCGTCGTCCAGTCGGCGTAACCGCCTCCCATCTATCCCCACAATATCCACCTGAATCCGCCTCCGTTTGACCGGAAGGCCTCTGCCTTTGCATGCATGGAGATAATCGACTGTTCGTCGGAGGACCGGCATGGTGAGTGGTCTGCTACAACATGGGCGGCGTGCGGGCCCCGGCTCTTCCGGTCGCTACGGCATTCCAGCGTCACGGATTCAGGTATCCAATATATTCGGCTCAGGCTTTGTCGGGTTGACATCAACCGGTCCATGACGTATAATATTAACAAAAATATACGTCATCTGTATCATGGAGAATGCCATGCAGACCAAACTCACCTTACGATTGGAAGATCATGTGATCGAGCAGGCCAAGCAATATGCCGCGCAAGCGGGGAAATCCGTATCCCAGATCGTGGCGGATTACTTCAGATTGCTTGCCGCACACCAGGCCGCGCCTGAGACGCCGCCCCCTCCCATAACCCGTTCCCTGCGGGGATTGCTGCGGGACTCTGATCTGGATGAGAAGGATTACCGGAGATACCTTGAGGAGAAACACCGTTGAAGATACTCCTGGACACCAACATCGTCCTTGACCTGCTCATGGACCGGCTGCCGTTCGCGGATGCCGCCAGCGAGCTATTTTCCTGGGTGGAGGTGGGTGCGATCACGGGCTACCTGTGCGGGAGCACCATCACGACCGTCCATTATTTGGCGTCAAAGGCGGTGGGCGCACCAAGGGTTCAGGAGGAGATCGGGAAGCTGCTGCACGTCTTCGAGGTGGCGCCGGTCAACAGGCAGGTGCTCGAATCGGCCCTTTCCGCCGGTTTCAGCGATTTCGAGGATGCCGTGATCCACGAGGCGGCCCGCCACGTGGGGGCCGAAGCCATTGTTACCCGCAGCAATGCCAAGGATTTCAAGAGGTCCCGGATACCGGTGTACTCTTCGGATGAGATGGCGAAGATTGTGGGAGGGATGAAAGGGTGAGAAAGGTGCAGCCCATGCCGGGCAGACCGATGAAGCCCTGCAAGAGTCGTATCCCCCCGCCGATGCGGAGGTTGCCATTCCAATCGCAGGAGCCACCCGCACAAACCTCAAACTCTGTACGGAGTCAAAGAAAAAGCCTTAGAGCCCTCCTTCACGGCTCCTCAAACCCCGCCTGCACGAACTCTATGGCCGAGGCCGAGGTGAAGCGGATAAACCGCGTGTCGCCATAGGCCATCCAGGCCTTGAGCGGAGTCTTGCGCGAATACCACCAGTTGCGCACCGTGCGAGGGGTCACCTCCATGGCCTGGGCCAGATCCAAGGCGCTCACCCAGCGGCGCCTGCGCCACGTCTCCATGCTCTCCTCGATGTTCATCGCTCAACCTCTCATAATCTTCATTTTTGCCACAGAGCCACAGAGTCACAGAGAAAAGGCTAAAAAAACAATTCTAGATGATGGTCTTACCCCAAACAGCCTTTTGCCTTTCTCTGTGGACCTCTGTGTCTCTGTGGCGGACGTCAGCCTCTCTCGGTTTATGGTTTTCTCTGTGGCTCTGTGGCTCTGTGGCTCCGTGGCAGAACCTGGATTTTCTCTGTAGCTTTTGCCTTACTTCAACGGATCATACTCCACCACATGCCCGGACCGGCCGCTAAAGGCGGCCCGCTTCGGGGTCTCCACGCCGGCGTATACGATGGCGTCCCCCTTGTCCGGGGAGCGGCCGATGCGGGCCATCAGGTCTTCCTTGGATTCGATCAGGATCTTGCCCGAGCGCAGCGACCAGGTGGGGGCGCACAGGTCTGCGCGGATTGCCTGGCCCGGCGGCAGCGACACCGGCGGGGCGGCGGCCGGGTCCAGGGACTCGCGCATCTTCCACCACAATTCGGCCCGCAGGTTGTAGAAGCGGAGCTTGCCGCTTTTATCCGTGCCGTAGCTGGCTCCGGCGCCGTTCACGGCAACCACGTGCACCCCGGCCTGATTCAGGTGATCGTAGGGACTGGTGCCGCAGCCGATCACGTCCACGTGGATCGGTGCGCCGTCCCTGACCGCCGACATGGCCACTGCCGCGGCGCTGGGGCCATCCGGTGTGGCGACGCCGGGATAACATAACAGTTTGTCGTACCATGCACCGTGGCGGCGGGCGACGACCGTCTCGGCCCGGCCGCCGCGGGCCACGTCCTGGCCCACCGAGTCCATGGGCCCCTGCCTCCCCTGCTCGTTCCACCGTGCCTGGGCCGCCGTCACCCAGGCGCTTGGTATCACCTGGAAGGGGTTTTCGTCCTTGCCGGCCGTGAAGTCCCCCTCAAGCATCCGGGAGCGAAGCGGCTCGGGCAGCGCCTGGAGGGTGGCCTCGTAGCCGGTCTCCATCAGGAAGGGATTGTCCTGGACCCGTGAGGGGATAAAGGTGCGGGACTGGGGCCTGATGCTCTTCCCCTCGTGGTAGAAAGGCTCCCCGCTTTCGACCTCCACGTCCTTGCCCTCCATCACGGCGAACCAGCGCAACTCCCCCGGCGCGGCCGGGTTGGGGTGGTCCTTGTCCAGCCAGGGGGCCCAGTAGCGGATGACCCACTCCCCTTGGCTGTCCACCGGCGGGTTGCCGGTGCAGATGACCCGGCAGCGTTGCCCCTTGTCCGTGGTGCGCAGCCAGGTGATAAGGAAGCGGAACTGGGCTTCGGGGAAGGAGGTGATCTCGTCGAAAACCTTCAGGTCGTGCGGGCGGCCCTGGTACTTCTTCTCGTCCCCCAGGATGGGTACGGCGCCGAACTCCACCTGGCGCTCGGGTAATTTCCACACGTTCTTCTGGGCGTTAAACCCCTCGTTCGTTCCCAAAATCTCTGCCATGCGATCGATGATGGCCTGCAGCTCGGTGCCGATACGGCGAAAGATGATGGAGCGCCGGTGCCGGGTCAGGGCCGCGCCGATCACCAGGTCGGTCTTTCCCCCTCCGGCGGCGCCGCCGTAGAAGAGCACGTCGGCCTTTGACTCGTAGGCCTGCTTCTGCGGTCCCTGGAACATGGGGACCCAGGCCGGGGTGAGCCGCCGGGCGATCTCCGCCAGTTCAGCCCGCTCCTCGGCGCTGGCGTACCCCAACAGCCCCTTCAGTTTTTCCAGTGCCTCAAGAGCCATTGGCCCGTTCCTCCAGGATGTCGATCAGGGTCAGGAGCCGGTTGGACAGCTCGATGTCAGAGAACTCGATGGCGCCGCCGTCGGGACCTGCGTACTCGACCCGGTCGGTAAAGAGCTTCAGGTGCCTGCCCAGAAGTTCGTTGGCCCTGAGGGCCTGGGTGAGCTTGCCCCCGGTAACGGCCTTGCCCCGGATATCCACGATGGAGCGGAGCACGTCCTCGCTGCTCAGTTGCAACCGCTCGGCCCGCTCCTCCACCGCCCGCCGGATCCCCTCGGCCACGTCGTGCCTTTGCAGCATTTTGTAGGCATTCGCGTAGGCGCTGCGGGTGCTGTAGCCGGCCCGGATGGCGGCCTGGACGGCGTTCAGGTCCACCAGGTATTCATCCACAAACAGCGCCTGTTTATGGGTCAGCATCGGTTCCTCCTTGGTTCCAAACAAAAAAACATCTGCCACAGAGAAAATCGTTAACAGCATTCTCACGCGACGATGCGACGACGCGGCGTAAAACCAAACGGTTATAGAATAATAATTATATAGAGGGTCAGGCCGTAACTACATATGTTTGAAAGTTTTTTGATTTTCGTTGCATCGTCGCGTCGTTGCGTGAGTAATCGCCTCTAAAGGTTTCCTCGTTATTTTTCCGTGCCCCTATGGTTCTGTGGCGGATTCGATATTTTCTCTGCGGCAGATATCAGCCTGCCGGCGCTGCGTCGGCCCAGTAGCCGCACATGATGCAGCTATACCCCTCCACCCAGTCCTGCTCATCGGCGTCGAGTTCCAGGGTCGATGGAGGTGTGATAACGGCCACCAGGCGGATATGCCTGGAGTGACACTTGGGACATTCCATGGTTCACCTCATGTGTGCAAAAAGTATGTGCCTCTGTCCGGAAAGGGTTTATTGCTTTTCCCGGTGAACCACCGTGTCTCTGTGTCTCTGTGGCGGATTCAAGTTTTTTTTCCGTACCTCTGCGTCTCTGAGGCAGATTCGAGATTTCATCTCCGCCTCCGCCAGCCAACTCCGCCCGTAGGGAGAGGCCTGCCAGGCTTGGTGGTTGTGGTGTTGCGGATCTTTCATCGTTTCATCCTCCTCGGCCGCAAAACGGCCGGCCGCGCTCATCCCGGCCAAGAGCAGCGCCAGCGCCAGGCAGGCCGACCTCGTATCCCCGTCCATGCCCGTTACCTCTCCTCCTCATCCGCAAGCCGGGAATAGATCAGGCTCCTGACGATGCTCCCCACAGAGATGCCGGTGCGCCGGGACAGGTCGTGAAGCTCTCGCTTCTTGGCCTGGGGGAGCCGGACCGACATTGCCGCGGCATGATCTGGTGGTTCTGTTTCCGCCATTTAACACCTCCTTTATGGTTCAAAACTAAATCAAATTGATTCTGTAGTCAACAAAAATATAACAATTTGATTTTTTTATTTGACAATTGTCAGGATCAAATTAGACTTGAAATAATGCAATGGGGGTGAAGAAATAATTCAATGGGGGTGATCATCATGAATATCGGGGAAAACATCAGAAGGTTCCGCAAGGAGGGGGGCTACACGCAAAAGCAGTTGGCCGGGATCATGGGGGTGAAGGAATCCTACATATCGGCCCTGGAGCGGGGGCAGCGCCGGCCGGGGAACAAGATACTCCCCCTGCTGTGCGATGCTCTCGGCGTGGACGAGTGGGCCATACTCTTCGGAACACGTGATGTGCATGGTCTCATGTTGAGCCCTGATGAAATAACCCTGTTGATCGCGACTGCAGGTCTCTCAACCAAACAAATGCGTTCATTGCTGCAGTTCATAAAGAAAATGAAAGAATACGGCGAATGTGCTAGATTCTCTTTTCGATTTCAACCTTCCAAATTCAATAAGATTTACAGGAGATGCGAGCATCTCTTGTGCCGGTTGGGGAGGGATGCGCTGAAGCGGAAGGCAAAAGGGAAAGCGATTAAGGATGTAAAAACTGCGGCATATCCCCTCAGATTTCACACATCCTTTTTGGGTGCCAACTAAACATTTATTTGGTTAA
>JBEKFJ010000206.1:0-9724 GCA_050013355.1 Oryzomonas sp. | reverse complement strand
TAGACCCGGAGATGGTTGTGCCGTCCACCCAAGATTTCTGGGGCTTGTGGCAGGCCGGCAACGGCCTTGCCCTCAGCGCCACCGTCGGGAGCGTCGCCGGCAACAGATGCGTGATCTCCGCCCCGAACGTGCTGATCGACAAGCCCAAGTACGGCAACCGCGAGAACATCCTGACCGCCGATCTGCCGCTTGAATTCCAGCCGACCTCGAACGGCAACGACGAGATCAGCCTCCTGTTCAACTGAGACGATGAGAGATAAGCAAAGACTGATGAGGGATGAGGGATGAGGGATGAGAAAAACAGATTTGCTTCTCCTCATCGCTCATCGCCTTTCGCTCATCTCTCATCCCTCATCCCTCATCAGTCTTTGCTCCTCCCCCATCGGTGTTAAGCAATGGCCTATTACAAATCACTGACAGCATACCTTAGAGGAGTCACCCACATGCCCCGCGAACTACAGATCCTGGACCACAACACCCTTACCCTGTACGACCCGGTCGAAAAGACCACGGTCGTCTTCACCTATCGCACCCCGTCCACCGACGACCGTATCCGCCACATGGCCGGCCGCTACAAACGCCAGGGAACCAAGTTGATCGATTGCAGCCGCACCAGGACTATCGATTCCGCCGTCAGCGTGCTGACCGGCATCCGGCCCGAAGATTTCGCGTTTGCCGGCAAACCGCTTTCCTCTACCCCCGGTGAGAACGGTTATCGCGAGGACTGGAAGGACCTGGTCAAGGCGTCAGCCGGAGACCTGCTCTTCCTGATGGGCTACGAACTGTTCGAGGGGCGCATCTCGCTCCCCAACGACGCGAAGCTCGATATCGTCAGCGAGCTGGATGTCCAGGGTTCGACCGTTGAAGCAGATGATGATCGCCTGAAGGAGGATATCCCCCCTTTGGCGAAGAGCTCCGGCGACTGAGGCGCGTATGCACTCCGGAGCGCAAAAAGAAGTGCGCGGGGACCTGCGGCCCGGCACTGGAAGTGGTTTGCGCCACCTGCGCGGACCGCTCCTACCGGGTCCATCCCTGGCTATGCCACATAGACAACCTTTACAGCCTGATCCGGGGCGGTTTCCCGTTCCGGCGCAACGAGTTGACGATAGAGGAATGGCTCGACATGGGCGTTTACAAGCAATTGCTCGATGACGAGCGCGAGGCGATGCGGATGCGGATGCTTTTATTCAGATGAGGGATGAGGGATGAGAGAATCGCCTTTCTCATCTCTCATCTCTCATCTCTCATCTCTCAACGGGGGTTTAGATGGCTGACAATACGATCATGATCACCATCGGCGCCGACGGCAAGGCTGCCATGGCGGAGATGGGCAACCTGGTTAAATCGGTCGAGAGTGGCGCGATGGAGATGACGACGGCATTTGAAGGCGTCTCCGCTTCCATGGGCAAGATCGGCACATTGCTGACGAGCCTTGCTGCCGGCGCCGGGCTTGCCGAACTCGTCAAGGACTCTCAGGAATGGAACCTGGGAGCAATGAAGATGGCGAATACCATGGGCGTCACGACGGAACAGGCGTCCGTCATGGCGGTTGCCCTGCATGGCCTCGGCATCAGCAACGATGTTGCGGAATCTGCCTCCCTGAAGCTCTCCAAAACCTTGGCATCCGGCACGGATAAATTCGATCAGTTCGGGATTTCCGTCAAGGACTCGAACGGCAACCTGTTGCCCCTGACGCAGATCATGGCCAACGTCAACACAAAACTCCTGGAGACGCAATCAGGCGCCGACCGCAACATCATGGCCATGACCCTCTACGGCCGCACCTGGAAGGAATTGCAACCGATCCTCAGGCTCAACAAGGAGTCGATGGATGAGGCACAGGAGACTGCCACCCGGCTGCATCTGATTGTAGGACCCGAGGGTGTTGCGCAGGCGCTCGCGTACAAGAAAAATATGAACGAGCTGCACCTTACCCTGGAGTCGTTTGCCCTTCAGGTGGGCGGCCCGCTGATTGCCGAACTGACCAAGCTTGCGGCATGGTTTACGGGTGTCGGAGGCCATGCAATAGGTCCCTTCATCGAAGGTCTGCACAGCGCGGAAGCCGAAATCATGCGCATGTCGCAACTGGCCGACAAAGCTGGAGGCTCCATGACGTCCCTCGGGATGATGTTATTCGCCCCTGGCGCCGCTCTCGGGAACTCCAATTCCAAGACCCAGTTTGAAAAGTTCGCCCAGTGGAACATCGATTTCGAATCTAACTACAACGACACCTCCAAAAAGCTCCAGACGCTGGCAAATCTTGAAGTCGGACTTGATGAAAACGGCAACCCTATAAAGAACAAATCTAAGAAGCCTTCCGGAGACCGAATAGACGCCGGGGGTCTGAACACCGGAACCGACCCGAACGCCAATTACGACCGCCTGGTGCATGCGGCGCATCAGAAATACCTGGACTACCTCAAGGCCTTTGCGGAAGAGAAAGCCGCCATCGTCAAGAACGCCAACGCTCTGGAGGAGGCCCAGAACCAGAACGCCTATGATAAAGGCCTCGTTGACCTTCGGACCTTCCTGGAGACCAAGCACGCGCTGAATGAAGAAGCCCTGTATGCCGAGTTGGCCGCCAAGAAAACAGAGCTTGCCAACGCCCAGGCTGCTGAAAAGGCGGCTCTGAAAGCCTATGCAAAGGACCCTACCGGCGAAAGCGCCGGGAACGTCAACGCCGCGGCCGCCCAGGTCGAGAAGGCGAAAAAGTCCGTTTCCGATGCCGAAAGCAAGATGAACCTGGCGCGCCAGCAAAACAACATCACTACCACGAAACAGATCACGGACATGACGCGAGCCTACCAGGAGCAGCACGCCGCATTCCTGGAAACGCAGAACGATTTCGTGGGCGCGGCGGCGATCCGGAAGCAACTGGCGGAGGAGGATCAAAAATACAATCAACTCGTGGCCAACGCCATGACGGGCGACAAAGCGGCCATGCAGGCCTTTTGGGACTTCGAAGCCCAGCAGCAACTCAAATCCGCCGAGGCGACCTACAAGCAGACCCTGGAATATAAAACACTGGCGATCCAGATCATGGAGATGACCGGCGAATACGAGAAGGCCGCCATCGCCCGGCAGAAGCTGGAAGAATCAAACCCCGCTTTCCAAAAACTCCCCAAGGATGTCCAGGACCAGAAAAGACAGTTATCCGCTAATGCCGGCGATCAGGCCAAATGGAAGGAAACCGGCAATGCCGACTCGGCGAACGTTTTCATGGCGAGCCTTGCCGCCGGAGGGCATTACTCCAACATCGACGGCTCCGGCGCGGACCTGCAAAAGGCGCAACTCAAGAAGCAGTACGACGACCAGCTTAAAGAGGCCGAGAATTTTTATAGTCAGGACGAGGCGCGCGCCAAGGAATGGGTCGCGGCCAAGGCTAAGATAGATCAGAATTACAAGGACAGCGTCGCCAAGGTGGATCAGGATTTATGGACCACCCGCGCCACCACGATCGGCAACTCCATGCAGCAGATATCCCAGGTCATGATGAAGGGGAACAAGGAGCAGTTTGAGGCCGGGAAAGATCTGGCCATCGCGACAGCCACCATACAGATGTTCGCTACCGAGGCCGCGATCATCAACGGTATTACGGCATCGACCTCCGGGTGGGGCTTCGCGGCCGCCATCGCGCAATCCATCGCCGCCGGCGCCGTCTTTGCGGGAACCATTGCAAGCATATCACAGACCCAGTATCAGGGCCGCGCTGACGGCGGCCCGGTCGATCCCTTCACCACGTACCTCGTGGGGGAGCGTGGCCCGGAACTCATTTCCATGGGAAGCCAGGGGGGCACTGTCACTCCAAACCACGCCCTCGGCGGACATACGTACAACGTCTCCATCACTCAGCATTTAAACATAACCGGCGTCGGGGCCGACCTGACGGCGAACATGAGGACCATTGCCGGACAGGCGAAGGATCAGGCCAAGACGGAGATTCTCAACAGCATGCAGCGTGGGACTGAATTCGCCCAGGCCGCGGCCAACGCCGGGAGGAAAATTTGACCACTCTATTTTTCCCCACCTTATCCGTCCTAACCCCGGATCAGATGTCGTTCAGCCTGGAGTCCAACACCATGGTATTCACCGCGCCGCTGAATCGTTCGGTTCAGACCACAGAGATGCCGGGCGCCCGATGGCACGCGAAAATGTCATGGGCTGCCCCACCGAATACCGACGGGCGCCTCATCAAGGCGTTTCTGGCTCAACTCCGGGGCCGCGCCGGCCGGTTCTACCTGTACGATTTCACGCACCCTACGCCCTATGGATCCGCTCAGGGAACCCCGCAGGTGCACGGCGCGGCACAATCCGGCAATTCCATCGTCACGTGGGGTTGGACCCCGAATCAGGCGCAGCTCCTTCTCCCCGGCGATTACCTGGGCATCGGAAGCCAATTGGTTCTTGTGACCGCCTCGGCATCTTCGGACGGGAGCGGCGGCGCTACCGTGACGTTCGAGCCGCCATTGCGCTCATCCCCGCTTGATAATACTGCGATCACCATCAATAAGCCGACATGCACCATGATGCTGGCGGACGATACTCAGGACGCCATGACCTACACGGGGCCGCTGTCGGTCAATATAAGCATCGAGTGTTTTGAGGTGTTCGTATGAAGCGGATGAAGATGAGCAAAAGACGACCACGGCGGCGCAAGCCGCATTCACACAACTCAACTTCCCCATGCTGATCCTGGTGGAGCTGGACTTCGCCGACGGCATCCAGCGCATGTGCAACGCCGGATATACTTTTTCCTGGAACGGCTTTGACTGGCTCGGCCTGGGCAACATGGGATCAATTGGAGCGATCCCGGAAGGCTTGGCGACCTCGATGTATGGTACGCAGCTCACCCTTTCAGGTGTACCGACCGAACAGATCAGCGAGTCCACGGACCCTGCCAATTACCAGGGCCGCAACGCTACGATCTGGCTGGCGCCCCTCAACAAGGATTACACGTTCATCGCCGATCCTGTCATGGTCTTCTCCGGCCGCATGGACACCATGGATATCGAGCTGGGAGCGACGGCCTCCATCACCCTGGCGTTGGAGAGCTACCTGGCCGACTGGGACCGGCCGCGCAACCGCCGCTTCAACGACGCCGACCAGACCTCCGAGTTCCCCAATGATCGGGGCTTTCGGTATGTCGATCAGATGGTGGAGAAGGAACTGAAGTGGGGCTACTCATGAGATATCAGGACTGGCCGCAACGGCTGCATAAGCGGATCATGGCGGTTCATGCGACTCCATTCGAATGGGGCAAGCACGACTGCTGCCTGTTCGCATCCGACACGGTGCTGGAACTGACCGGAACCGATCACGCTGCCGATCTAAGGGGAACCTATTCAAGTGCTTTGGAGGCGGCAAAGGTACTGAAGGAACGGGGCGGAGTACGCGGCATCGCCGGTGCGGCCCTGGGAGCGGAAATCCCAGCCACCCTTGCGCAACGCGGCGATATCGTGCTGATCCAAACCGAGGATCATGGTGACACCCTGGCCGTCTGCATCGGTATGCAGTGTGTGGCCCCTGGTCTTGATAAACTTCTATATCTTCCAATGACGGCTGCTGTTACCGCCTGGAGAGTCTGATGAGGCAGATGAGAGAAAAGACAAAACCGATGCGGGATGAGGAAAAGAGAGTATCTCATCTCTCGACTCTCATCAGCGCAGCGATCATCGCCTTTAGAGGTGTCAACTAATGCCTCCTGTTCTTCTCGCCGCAGCAGCCATTGTGGGAAGTACCTCACTATGGGTGGGAGCGGCCGTCATCGTTGCCGCGGCGGTTACGCTATCATCCGTGGCTTACTCGGCCTACATGATGGCCTCGATGCATAATCCGCAGCAGCCGGACGCGGCCACACGTTTACAGACCGTGCGCTCATCCGTGCAGCCGCATCGTTGCGTTTACGGCGAGTGCATGACCGGCGGCGTCCTGGTCTATGCCGTTTCGCATCAGACCGATCCCGTGACGGGGTTGCAATTCCCACAGGCAAACGAGTTCATCTCTCTGGTCGTTGCGTTCACCGGCCATCAGATCGATGCCATCGAAGAGGTCTGGCTCGATGATCGAGAGTCTTCCGATTCATCCTTTGCCCGATACATCCCGGCGCAGGCGGCGCAGGGCTACTACGACCCTAAGGGTAATTGGATCGTAACGCGCCCGGCCGTCGCGGCTTTCACGAGCAGCTACGTCACCATTACAAAGTACCTCGGCACCCCCGATCAGGTTTCCGATCCTTTTTTATGCGGCCTCTCTCCCGTACCATCCACCTTCATCACCAATTCCCCCAGTTCGGGACTTAACGACCTGGAAATCATCAACAAACCGGGACTCCCCGCCGGGGTGATCGTCGGGACGTTCACCGGCGTAGGCGTTGCGGTGTACGATATCCAGATCACCGCCGTGGGTCCTACTACTCCCATCCCCGTCGGGCAGCCTGGCGATACCTTCACCTGGACCCAAACGCTCTATGCCGGCGACGGCTCGATAATCAATAACGCCGCGAGCGGCACGCATACCATCCTTGGCGGCACAACCAGCATCCTCCTTAATGACGGCATCATCATCAATTTCCCATCAAGCAACGGCCACAGCGTTGGACAGCAGTGGGAAATACGCGCCTTCGACGGTTCGCCCTGGACTGCAAACTGTACGCTCACCAACCGTTCCTACGTAGTCGTCACCTTGGGGCAGAGCAGTACGGCATTCCCCAACGGATTGCCCAACATCAAGGCGCTGATCCGGGGCAACAACCAGATCTACGACCCGCGCACCGGGACGACCGGCTACACCAACAATGCCGCGCTTTGCATACGCGATTATCTCGCCAAGCCCTACGGTCTCAACACACCGCCGGCCGGGATCAACGATACGGTCTCCATCGCCGCCGCGAACATCTGCGACGAGCAGATACTCCTTGCGAACGGCACCTATCAGCCAAACTATACGATGAACGGCTCCTTCACCCTGGACAAGTCCCCCACGGCCATTATGAACGAGATGCTGGCGACCTTCTATGGCGCCCGCGCCTGGACGCAAGGGCAATACCGCATCCTGCCGGCGGCATACTATGCACCGGTCATGACCTTCTACGGCATGAATCCGTTGATACCGGGGCTCACCGAATCGGACCTGCGCGGCCCGGTCAAGTTCCGGCCCGCGGTCAGTATGAAGGATAAGTTCAACACCGTCACCGGCACCTTCATCTCCACGGAGACCTGGCAGCCGATAGACTTCCCGAAGGTGACCAACCTGGATTATGTGGCCCAGGACGGCCAGGAGATCGTCAAGGATATCCAGCTTACCTACGTCACGGACCAGACGCAGGCGCAGCGCGTGGCCAAGATCATGCTGGAGAAGAGCCGCATCGCCCAGATCATGGAGTTTCCGGGCAAGTGGTCTGCTTTCCCGCTTGCCATCGGCGACAATGTGCCGGTCTCCATCAGCAAGCTCGGGCAGTCCCAGGTCATCTTCACCGTCATCAATTGGTCAATGGCGGCCGAGGACGGCGTCGATCTAACACTTCAGCTCGATGACCCTGAATGCTATGCCTGGGACAGCGGTCAACAGACCACCATCGACATCTCGCAGTTTACCATCCTCCCTGATCCCCGGTACGTCGCAGCTCCTACGAACGTCACGCCCAGCATCCGGCGCGTGGACACCAACAGCGGCGCAACGGCCAGGATCGACCTGGTGGTGGTCTGGACTGCCGGGGATCCCAACCCCGTCAGGTATCAGGCGCAGTACCAGGACCCGACAACGCTACAATGGCTGAGCGCTCCAGATACCTCCGACACCATCGTGACGTTTTCCGGCCTCGCGGAAGGGTCATACAATGTCCAGGTGCGAGCCATCAACACTATCGGCGCCACGTCCGCCTGGGCAGGCACATCCCAATACGTGCCGAATCCCGATGAAACCGTCCCCAACGTCACCGGCCTGGAGATCTTCGGCCAGGGCAACAACACCGTCTTCACCGGCAAGGACGTGAAGCTCGATTGGAACAAAGTCAACCCCCTGGTGAATTCCGGAACCACCGATCTGTCGTCACCCATGAAGCCGGATGCATGGTTCAGGTACTATGAGGTGAAGATATCCACCTCTCTCGGCGTCCTCCTCCGCACTGAGCAGGTCATCACAGAGGCATATACCTACACCTTCGAATCGAACTACGCCGACACCTCCGGCACGCCCGAGCGCGACCTGCACATCGAGGTGCGGGCCGTGGCCACATGGGGGGACGAATCACCGGTCGCCGCGACTCTCGATGTGACCAACCCTCCGCCGGCGCAGGTATCGGGGTTCAGTGCTACCGCCTACATCATGGGCATCGGCGCTGGCTGGACGCCGAATACCGAAACCGACCTGGCCGGGTACCGGCTGCACGCCGTATCGGCATCGGAGTTGGTGGCCGGATCGTTCACCCCGTCCGCCTCGAACATGATCAACAATGGTCCTGAGTCCAGCTTTTACTATTCCGTGCCGTCAGCGGGCGAATGGGCTCTCATGGTGGCGGCCTACGATACCTTCGGTCCGACCGAGCTGATCTACTCCGCGCTCGTGACCGTGATCGTCCCGACCCTGGCTGCGCTTAATACCGTTCCGCCAGACGTGCCGATTGAACTCACCCTCACATCCGCCTTCATCACGAGCGCCGGGAACTTCTCCGCGAATATCACGGCAGCATGGGCGGAGGACACCACGGGCGCCATTCCGTACAACAACGGCGTGGTCAGGATCAAACCGACCTCCAGCTCTACCTGGGCCACCTATATCGTGGCGAAGGGGCTGAATGCCTTTACCTTCACAGCGCTGGTCCCCGGCGTATCGTATGACGTCCAGGTCGCCGCGAGCGACGCCTACCAGAACGTGTCCGCCTTCTCCGCTACTGACAGTATCACCGCCGCCGGCAACACGAACGCCCCCGACACCGTGGCAACCCCCACGCTGCTGTTTTCGTTCAAGAACATGTACCTCAACTGGGCGAACGTCAGCCAGACCGATATCAAGTGGTACGAGATCCAGTATTCCCAGGATGCCACCTTCGCCACCGGCGTGACGGATGCCACGGTACCCCCGACCGGCGGCTTGACCTCGTTCCCGGTCAGCGCCAGCGTCGTCTATTATGTCCGGATCAGGGCGACGAACTATTCCGGGCTGTCCGGATCATGGTCAACCGTCGTCTCCGGCTCGACGGCGCTGATCGGCGCATCGGATGTCATCACCACTGGGGCGCTTATCACTGAGACGGCCCAGATCAACGATGCGACCATCACCAACGCCAAGATCGTCAGCGTATCCGCATCGAAGATGACGAGCGGCACGGTCGGCGTCGGCACCACCCTCACCATCGGGGCAGAGCTGACAGATGGCGCCTACCCGATCACCATCAATAGCGACGTAGGCGGCGTCAGCGACATCGAGATCAATGACGGCACCAACGTCCGGGTGCGTTTGGGAACGCTTCCGACATCCGATATCGGGGCCATCATCTACGACACGACCGGTGCAGCGGTCTTGAAGGTGGACAGCACCGGGGCGGTCATCCAAAACCTCACGGGCGGCACGATCGATGCCGACCTGGTGACGATCAACAACCTTGTGGTCGGAACCAATGTGACCATGGGAGCAGGGGCAAGGATATCCTGGTCTCAGGTCACGAGCCAGCCGACCATCCTGGCCAGCTCGGATGTTACGACCATCACGGAGAACACCGTCACTACGG
>JBEKFJ010000205.1:0-5172 GCA_050013355.1 Oryzomonas sp. | reverse complement strand
CCTTGTATTGTGAAACCGTTCTGGTACTATTTTTCAGAATGTCGGTTCATTTGACCACGACCTGTTTGCATGGATCTAAAACAAAAAGGGCTAAAAACACAGAAAGGGGTAAACACATGAAAAGGATTGCGATGGCGCTGAGTTTGATGATGGCGGTAAGCGGGACAGTATTGGCGGCGGATTCCGTTACTATCATGGGAGAAGTGATCGATACGAGTTGCTATTCCATCAGTGGCGCCAAAGGTGACGCCCACCGGGAATGCGGCATGAATTGCATCAAGAAGGGCGCTCCCGCCGGACTCCTTGAAAATGGGACCGATAAGGTCTATGTTCTTATTCCCAAAAAACCAATGACTTCCTTGCCAAAGTCAGTAGTGGAGAAGGTGGCGAAACAGGTTTCCATTACC
The DNA here is from genome assembly GCA_050013355.1 of Oryzomonas sp. Taxonomy (GTDB): domain Bacteria; phylum Desulfobacterota; class Desulfuromonadia; order Geobacterales; family Pseudopelobacteraceae; genus Oryzomonas. The sequence goes on along the minus strand of JBEKFJ010000205.1, from coordinate 4,765 downwards.
GGTAAGGTTTTTACAGCCGGGGGCAGCCAGTTCCTGACCGTTGAGTCGATAAAATAAAGATCCGTGTGCCTGGTCGTTTTTGCGCTGGATTACCATCCCCGCTATCGCCTCATCATGGCGGCAAACCGGGACGAGTTTCATGACCGCCCCACCCTGACCGCAGCATATTGGAGTGATTTCCCCCACGTCCTGGCGGGCCGCGACCTGCTTTGCGGCGGCACGTGGCTCGGCGTCACCACCGACGGGCGCCTGGCAGCGGTCACCAATTACCGGGACGGGGCGCGGGACATCGACACACCCCGTTTCTCACGGGGCGCCCTGCCCGCCGGCTACCTGGCGAAGGCGGTCCCTCCGCAGGCATACCTGGAGACGCTGCCCACGAGGCCGGGCGACTACAACGGTTTCAACCTGATTGTGGCCGACAGGGAACAGCTTTGGTATTACTCGAACAGGGGTAACGCCGGCCCGATGCGCGTTGCGTCCGGCATCCACGGCTTGAGCAATCACCTTCTCGACACACCCTGGCCCAAGGTGACGACCTCGAAAGACTGCTTGGAGCGCCTCATCCGGGAAGACCGGGTATCTCCTGAGGCGCTGCTGGAACTTCTCTCCGATACGGCCCCCTTCCCCGATCACCTGCTTCCCGACACCGGAGTCGGGAGAGAGCGCGAACGCATGCTGTCACCGCGGTTCATAAGCGGCGACACTTACGGCACCCGCAGTTCCACCGTCGTCCTCGTGGAACGGGAAGGCGGCATGTACTTCATCGAACGCAGCCATGCCGCCGACCACAGGGTCATTCAAACCGTTGAGTTCAATCTGCCTGCTCGGGATACCGTCCGAATCGGGGCCAAGCGCACCTATAATATGGCCCTAGGAAAAACAAAGAGGCGCACCAAACGATGCGCCTCTTTGTATATCCAACCGGCAAACGGCTAGCGTCACGGCTCCCGGCAGACCCGGAAGCCGATATTGTCGTAAGAGTTGCTTGTTTCCGCGGAAGCCCTGCTCGTAGTGGTCAGCGCATTCTTCTGGCTGCGCCATGACCCGCCGCGCACGGAATGGCCGGTCCCGGCACTCGGGCCTTTGGGGTTCATTTTCGGGCTGTTGGCATAGTAGTCGGCGGCAAAATAATCCTGCATCCATTCAGCCACGTTTCCGGACATATCGTAGAGGCCGAATCCGTTGGGGAGATATTTCCCAACCGGAGCGGTACTCCAATAACCGTCGTTCTGGGACGGATCGTTCCATTCATAGATGCATTTCTTATCGCAGAAGTTTGCAAAGCGATAGAGGTCCGCGTCGTTGTTTGTGCCGGCATATTTCTCCTGCTTGCCCCCGCTCCGGGCTGCGAATTCCCATTCCGCCTCAGTGGGAAGCCGGTATTTTTTCCCACTGCTGCGGGAGAGCCATGCCGTGAATGCCTGGGCATCATTCCAGGAAACGCAGACCACCGGGTCCTTCTTGCTCTGATAAAAGTCGGGGTTTTTCCAGGTGGCGGCAGGATTCAGAACTTCCTTGCCGACACTGATTGTGTAGCACCCGCCGTTTTTTTCCGCATCGGTGACATAGTTGCTGCTCTCGACAAACCGCTGGAACTGCTCGCGGGTGATCTCGAACTTGGAGATGCTGAAGGCGCCGAGGCAGACTTCATGGGCCGCCAGAGAATTGTCGGAGGGGTCACCCATTGTATAACAGGCGTTGGGGATGGAGACAAGCTGCAAGTTGGAGGTGCTGTCCACAACCTCCGTGGGGATTACGACGGCCGGTGCCGGCATGGCCTTGACAGCGGGTACTTCTGCCGCCTTGGCTGCTGGTTGCTGCGGTGCAGGCGTTTCCTCCGGAATAGTTGGAATCGGGGAGGGGAGCGCCTTTTTCTGCAAGGGTTGTTCTTCAGCCGGCTTCTTCAAGGGGACTTCCTGGGCAACCTTTTCCTGCGGCTTTTTGGCGACAGGCTTGGGAGCGACCGGCGCGGACACCGGCTTGGTTTCGCCCTTGACGCCGCCAAAGGGGATGGTCACGCCCAGGGTGTACTCAAAGGCGCTGGCATTGGCCAGGATGTGGCGGACATCCGCCCTCAGCGCCAGCCTGTCGTACAGGAAATACTTCACGCCGGCGCCGTAGTCCATAAAGCCCATCTCTTTTCGCGAAACAAGGACCGAAGGACCGGACAGGTTGTATCCCCCGAGCCCGACCGCCACAAACGGTACGAGATTCCCGCCCGGCATGAAGTGGTACAACCCCTCGACCCCATACTTGAAGATGGCAATCTTCTTGTCCGTCACCAGCGTGGATTTTGTGATCGAGTAGTCCAGGCCGGCTTCCACCCCGATGTTGTCCGTGAAACTGTAGCCACCCTTGAGGGAATACATTGGGGCTGTTTTGAAATGCTGTTCGCTGCCATAGTAGGTGTATCCTCCGATCATCGGGGAAACCGAGAACTGCCCCTCTGATACGGCTCCGAACACCGTACCGCAGAATGACAGCACCAGGGATACGGCTGCACTTGCGCATACTCTTTTCAAAAGACACCTCCTCTTCCGTCTTACTATCATTTCAATGAGAATCGCATACCGGTAATGTGCTTCCAGCAGAGTAAATATAGCCATAAATGCACAAAAAAACAAAACAAAAAGCAACCTACTCCGGGATTTTCAAGCAGAGCCTCACCGAACCGCGTCAACGGCACAGGGGGCGACGCTGAAGAGGATGGGAGAATATCATGATTTCCCGCCAGGGTCAAAGGTGGTTTCACCGTCCAGATGCTCCCGCAACCGCGGGGGTCGGCGTCAATATTTGTGTATTGCATGAAGATATGAGAAAAGAGTTTTCGTTTTTGGGTTGATTGGCATACCGGTTTTGTAGTTGAATGCAGCACGCGGAAATGAAATCGTCGGGGCCTGTGTCATGCAGATGTCTGCAACCACATACAGAAGGATTTACGCTGTCGTATCAGGCATACCCGAGGGGCGCGTGGCGACCTACGGGCAGGTTGCACGCCTGGCAGGCATGCCCGGCCAAGCCCGGCTCGTTGGCTATGCCCTGAGTTCCCTCCATGACCGGGTCCCGGTCCCGTGGCACCGTGTCGTGAACGCGGGAGGGCGGATCAGCCCGCGCTCCGGCGGCAGCCAGGCGGACGCGGTGCAGCGGCTTCGTCTTGAAGGCGAGGGGGTTGGCTTCGACGAGCACGGCCGTATCCCGCTGGACAGGTTTCAATGGCAGCCGGCGAGCAATGAAGAAGGTTCCCCCTTATAGGTCCCATAGCTCCCATAGATCCCATGACCCGCTGGGGAGGGAAGTGGTACATGGTACCAACAGGGGACGTGGAAAGGCGCAGTATCCACATGACAGAAAAAGTAACGCATGACGACCGGCCGATGGTGCAGGTGGAGGGGATCGGCCTGATGCGGCCGGACCGGCAGGGCCGAAAGGCCGTCATCCTGGGCAATGTGTCGTTCTCGGCCGCCAAGGGGCGGATCACAGCCATCGTGGGACCTTCCGGGGGCGGCAAAAGTTCCTTGATCCGGCTGATCAACCGTCTCGACGACCCGACAGCGGGACGCATCCTGCTGGATGGCGAGGATATCGCCGGCCTGGACCCGTTGCTGCTGCGGCGAAAGGTCGCCATGGTGCAGCAGCGGCCGTTCATGTTTCCCGGCACGCTGCTCCATAACCTGCAACGCCCTCTGGTCTACCGCAGAGAGCCCGTGCCGACCGCCGAAAGCCCGGAAGTCGGGCGCATCCTGGAACTGGCCCGCCTGACTACCGACCTGCTGGAACGGGATGCCCGGAGCCTCTCCATTGGCCAGCAGCAGCGGGCCAGCTTGGCCCGGGCCGCGATAACCTCTCCCTCGGTCCTGCTGCTGGACGAGCCAACCAGCGCCCTGGACCGGCCAACCGGCGACCAGTTGGCCGCTGCCCTCCAGGATATCTGTCGGCAGCAGGAAATGGCGCTCATCCTGGTGACCCACGACCTGCGGCTGGCCGGCAGGATCGCCGATGACCTGATCTACCTGGAAGCGGGACAAATCAGGGAGGCGGGACCGGCGGCGGAAGTGCTGGCAGAGCCCGCAAGCGCCGAATTTAAGCGGTTCCTGGCAGAACCGGAGAAAAAAACCTGAATCCGTGACGCCTGAACGGCGAAGCGAGCGACGGGCCTGCGTCCAACGCAGCCCATGCAGCATCATGCCAGCTTTGCCGTGCGTCCACAACTCACGGTGGAGACACGGCCGGCAAATGCCGGGACTGAAGCATACCGATTCCAAATCAAGGATGATATCAAGGCGGCGAGGATTGAGGCGACGAAGGCGTACAGATAAGTACGTTGAGGAGCCGAAGACGAGCCAACGAAGATAGCGCCTTGATTTGGAATTGGTGTTAAGCGAGAGGAGCCGTGAAGGTGTCACGGATTCAAGAAAGAGTAACCTATGGATAACCCCGGGCTCGTGAATCTGGAGCTTTCCAACCTCCTGCTGGCATTCGTCCTGATCCTGCTCGCCATGGCCCTGTCCCGTTTCCAGCGGCTGGGGCAGGAGCGGAAGATCGGCTGGGCGGCCACGAGGATGGTCGTGCAACTTCTGGCTGTCGGCTATCTTCTCCATATGGTATTCTCCGTCAAGACCCCGCTCCTGGTGGCGTCCATCCTGGTCGTCATGGCCGGGTTCTCCCTACAGGTGGCGGGTTCGCAGGCCAAACGGAGGATGCCCGGATTCTACCGGGTTATGGGAAGCTCCATACTGGCAGGCTGCGGAGGGGTGACCTTCTT
>JBEKFJ010000204.1:0-5192 GCA_050013355.1 Oryzomonas sp. | reverse complement strand
GGATCTGTCGATGGACGAGATCGTTCAGCATCTGACCACCCTCATACATAAGATGAAAGCCACCCGGGTGGTTATCGACTCGTTGTCCGGGTTCGAACTGGCAATAGCGCCGACTTTCCGTGAGGACTTTCGCGAGTCGCTGTTTCGCATGGTCACCGTACTGTCCGGCCTTGGCGTGACAGTGTTGTTGACGTCGGAATTAGAAGACCGGTATGTCGATCTGCGTTTCAGTCCCTACGGGTCGGCATTTCTCACCGATGCGATCATCGTTCAGCGGTACATCGAGGTCGAGAGCCGCCTGAAGCGCGTCATGGCCGTAGTCAAGGTGCGCGCCAGCAACCACAGCAACGAGATTCGACTGTTCGAGATCACCGATGAAGGTATCGTTATCGGTGAACCGGTGCTTGACTACGAAGGGCTCCTCGGCGGGCGGCCGACACGGACAGCAGCGTTAGAAATGGTCGAACAAGGGGAACAGTGATGACCAAGAAGATCAGCGCTCATCGAAAAAACGTGGCCGGGCGGCCGCTTGAGGCAAACGAAAGCGTTCAGCCTCCGGTATCGGCGGCAGGGAATACTCTCTCCAAGCGTAAGGCGGTGGTCATTACTGGCAAGGAGGCGGCCGACCTGCGCAAAGAGGCGGCCGACCAGCGTAAAAAGGCGGCCGGCCAGCGCAGAGCTACCGCTGACCTGCGCAAAGATATCGCTGGCCAGCGCACAGAAACCGCAGATCAGCGCGAAGATACCGCTGATTTCCGCGAAGATACTGCCGATCTGCGCGAAGATACCGCCGACCTGCGCGAAGATACCGCCGACCTGCGCGAAGATACCGCCGATCTGCGCGAAGACACGGCCGATCTGCGCCAAGACACCGCCGACCTGCGCCAAGAAACCGCTGACCTGCGCCAAGCTACTGCTGACCAACGCCAGGATACCGCAGATCTACGCCAAGAGGCGGCCGACCAACGCCAGGATACCGCCGACCTGCGCCAAGAGGCGGCCGACCAGCGCCAGGATACCGCTGACCTGCGTCAAGAGGCGGCCGAACTGCGCGAAGAAACCGGGAGGGCAATTGACGAGCATAGCGAGCGCGCCAAGGCCCAGTTGCGCGAAGCGAACGAGAACCTTGTCGTAGCGACGGTTCGCGCCCAGGCAATGACTGAAGCTGCCGAGCAGGCTACCGTGCAGATGGCCTATATGGCCGAGCACGACATTCTCACCGGGCTGCCGAACCGTGCGCTGATGACCGACCGCCTGATGCAGTCTATCGCGCTCGCGAAGCGTCATGGCGGCAAGAAGGTTGCCCTGATGTATCTGGACCTCGACCATTTCAAGCACATCAACGATTCGCTTGGCCATGAGGTTGGCGACCGGCTGTTGGTGTCAGCCGCAAGGCGCTTGCAAGCGTGCGTGCGCCTCTCCGATACCGTCAGTCGCCACGGGGGCGACGAATTCGTGATACTGCTGGCCGAAGTCGAGGATGTGCAGGACGCTGTCCATATCGCCGAAAAGTTGATGGAGGCGATGGCCAAGCCTCATCTCATCGGTGACCATCAGCTCCACATCACCTTGAGCATCGGCATCAGCCTCTACCCGGACGACGGTAAGGATGTCGAAACGGTGATCAGGAACGCCGACACCGCGATGTATCACGCCAAAAAAAAAGGGCGCAACAAGTACCAGGTATTCACTCCGGACATGAATGCCCATGCGGTTGCACGGCAATCCGTCGAGCAGGCTCTGCACCGTGCGCTTGAGCGAAACGAGTTTGTGTTGCATTACCAGCCGAAGGTGAATCTCGATACCGGCGCGATTATCGGTGCCGAGGCGCTTCTCCGCTGGCAGCGCTTCGCCCATCGGCTCGTCCACCCGGCAAAGTTCGTGAGCATCGCCGAAGAGTGCGGCCTGATTCAGCCGATCGGCAGGTGGGTGCTACATGAAGCCTGCCGCCAGACCCAAACCTGGTTGCAAGCCGGCCTCGACCCAGGCCTGATCGCCGTCAACGTCTCGACGGTTGAGTTCCACGGCAAGGATTTTCTCGCCGGCGTCCGAACCATTCTGGGCGACACCGGTCTGGACCCGCACCACCTTGAATTCGAGTTGACCGAAAGCGGTCTGATGCAGGACACGGAACAGACAACGGAGATCTTGCGCGCACTCAAAAATCTCGGCGTGAAGATTGCCATCGATGACTTTGGCACCGGCTATTCCAGTCTGAGCTATCTGTTGCGTTTCCCGATCGACGAGCTTAAGATCGACCAGTCGTTTGTGCAGGCCATCAACGGCGGTTGCGGCGATGCGGAAACCATTGTCGGTGCCGTTATTGCAATGGGCGCGAGCCTCAAACAGCGGGTCGTGGCCGAGGGCATCGAAACACAAAAACAGCTCGCCTTCCTGCAATCCCATCACTGCGCCGAGGGTCAAGGCTATTACCTCGGCCGCCCTGTGCCTGCCGAAGAATTCGCCACATTGTTGACAACCGATCGGCATAAGACGACCTCGTCGCCCAGAAGGCAAGTATCGCGCGGGTCTGCCAGGTAATCGACAACATTACTATACGGCCCCACTCCCTTTAACTCGCCGGCCCACCATCAATGACGGCAACCCGGAATTCGGGGAGTAATGGAACAGAAAAGTCAGATAAGCATCAGTCATTATTGTTAGGATTCCTTAGAGGACGTAACTCCCCACGGGTTAATCGGCGACTCAGATAAACTGTTCAGATGAATGATGGCCGGTCTCAACACCTATACAAGTTGATATGAAAAGCTGCTTCTCTGATCACAAAGTCTGCAGAACGCTGACAGTGAACATAAACGCATCGCACTACACGAAAGGGTTACTATGCTAAACAAAGCTAAATCTTTAAGTGGATATACATTGGACAGTCTTGACGGGAAAATAGGAAAGGTCAAGGAATTCTATTTTGATGATTATCACTGGACGATTCGCTATTTGGTCGCCGACACGGGTAACTGGTTTACGGACAGGCAGGAGCTGATTTCTCCGTATGCACTGGTTGAGGTGAACAAAGTGAAGCAAAACATCGCCGTCAATTTAACCAAAAAACAGATTGAAGACAGTCCGCCTCTGGATAGTGACAAGCCTGTTTCGCGGCATTTCGAGGAGGCCTACTATGGGTATTATGGATGGCCAATGTATTGGGATGGTCCATACATGCGGGGGGAAAATCCCGATATAGTGCATGATAGAAAATACTCGCGGGAAATCATGCAAGCTGAGGATAAGTGGAATTTCCATTTGCGTAGCACTAACAAAGTAAGCGGCTATAACATTCAAGCCTCAGACGGCGAGATTGGCCACGTCGATGATTTTATCATTGATGACGAAACATGGGCGATTCGGTCTCTGATCGTTGATACTCATAACTGGTGGCCCGGAATAAAAGTTCTGGTTTCACCGCATTGGATCGAGCGTGTTAGTTGGAGCAAGTCGAAGGTCTTTGTTAATCTCTCACGCGAATCCATCAAAAACTCACCGGAATACACGGAGGAGTTACTGCTAACTCGGGATTATGAAAACTTTATGTATCATCATTACAAACGCCAAGGGTACTGGGTTAATGAACCGCTTGCCAAGTAGTATTTAGTTGCAAAAAATAGTCAGCACCAGAAAAAGGTACCTCAAGCATTCGGACGGCGTTGAGCGTGTTGAGGTTGGCTTGATTACGGCATCCCAGCATTAGTACTGGGTTTTGTACTTAGAAGGGGACAAGACACGAAACTGAAATCTATGCACGTTAAGCTGTTGAACCCTTGCCAATAGCTTCTCGGCTCATGCGATGGGCAATAATAGCCAGAGTATATCAGGCCTACGAAGACATCGAAGACTCCAGACGACCGGCAATACCAGACCGGGACAAAAGAAGTGGAAATCCGGGCATCAGATCAAAATAATCCGGGAATTTAGGTCAAGATAATCTGCTGATCAACAGTGTCTCAAGCAGGACGCCGATGCTGGGTCAAAGTTCAAAGCTGATTCACACTAATTTACCTGACGGATGAACTGACCTGCCTGTTACTCACCACCCATAGTCTTCGTTTAGTTCTTTGTTAGCCTTGTCGAGCTCTTTAGAAAGTATGTCCAGCTCTGCTTTTGTGTAAACAGCACCCCCTTTATTGATTTCGTTTATTATCCTGGCACTCCGGTTCGGCCCTACATCGGCGCAATTATTCTCCGCTACGAGCATGCACTCGACCTTTCCGTTCTGCTGTTCGGGGTTACTAACCCTGCTCTGTGTTGCATCGTTACCCCATGTCGTATCGTCCGCAAGAACCGGTATTGCTCCCATTATAAGAACGGCAATCGACAAGGCAATCCTCTTACTTACGTGTCTCATGTCCGAACTCCTTTGCATGCCAGGAGCGTGTATTTTCCGCTGATCTGTGCAAGGAGTTTTGCTTTTATCGGAATCCTTGCAGGTGGAGGTATTTGTTTTGTGTTGCTCTTTTGATTGTTCCATTTTTTTGTTCTCCCTTCATGTCAAATTCCATCTTTATATCTGATAATTAGTACAGCAATTAACGAGCCCAACGAAAACCTGTAAATGCTAACAATGTAACAGGCTGTTTATGAAAGTTAACATATCTCTTTTGCAGAACTCATTGCCTCAAAAAGTTCAAATCAAACCCAGAAAAATTCACAGACGCTTCGGTATCTAAACCAGAAATCCATTCCGCTCACCAGTGAAACATGACGCATTGCCAACATTTTCACCTGCCCGATGCATCCAGAAATACAGCAGAAAGGACTTGGCCCCTGTCCGAAATGCGGCATGGCATTGGAGTCTTTGATAGATCAGAACTTTGTCCTAAACCCGACCGTTGCGTTGTGGCTCTCGAAACGGACACCGCTGGAAGTCAACGTATTCCTGCTGAAGCTGGCCCAGTCGGTGTTGAAGTAGCGGTAGCCCAGGTCAAGGGAGAACCTGCGGTTGAGGGCGATATCCAGCCCGGCGCCCAACTGGTAGGCAAAGACGGTGGCGTCGTCCCTGGGATACATGAGATTCCGGGTGTTGTTTTGGTCGGTCGCATAGGTGTTGCTCATGTGCAGTGTCGCAAACCCGATGCCGACCCCCACGTACGGTGTGACGGGGGTGTAGTTGTGGAAGTCGAAAAAGGCGTTGGTCATGAAGGCGAGCGCCCCCAGGTTGCCGTTGATGTCCCGGTACC
>JBEKFJ010000203.1:0-5313 GCA_050013355.1 Oryzomonas sp. | reverse complement strand
TGTAATAGAGCGCTTTCTGGTACATCGCCTGGGTGAAGTAGTCCCAGTCCTCATTTATGGTATTGGTATAAAACGCACCAATAATCGCATCGGTGGTGCCGGTCCCCGGCTGCAAACCACGGTCTATCGGAACCGGGTCTGGCGCGGTCGGATCGGTCGACGTCCCAGTTTGAGTATGGCTGCCGGACGGCAGTTTAAGCCCAAAAAGAACACCAATGTTGCACTGTTCGCTAAAACCTTGGTAACGTCCGATAACCTTTATGTCGCCGATATTTGAGGTATCAGAATCGTACTGTCCTCCACCAGGCCCTGGAGTGACACCATCCGATGCGGTGCCAAGGGTGCTGTGTCGGCGGAAAATATAGGGTACCTGCATATTCACTCCCCACGTGCGACTGTTGCTGTAGTCTATACCCAATGTCAGATAGTTGTTTTGGGTGAACTTCTCGACTTCCTGGGGATTGCCGTTGTTCACGATTTTGCTGGCGGCAGAAGGGGAAATAGTTCCGGTTCCGCTGCGTAGTTGGTTCTGGTCCAGATAGTCGTAGCGCACATCAATCTTTAGCCCCGGCTTGTACGAAATCTGCTGGTATTCCCAATCGGAACTCAATGTGCATCCACAACTTGCACAAGCTCCGGCATCCATCGAGGTCAGTTGGACGATGATTGCTGCCAGGCCAAAGATTGTTGCTGGCTTAAGTATTTGACGCGGAACTTTTATTTGCTTGGTTCGACAGGCAATAACCCTTTGTTTTTGCATGGAGAAACCTCTCAGTAGGTTTAGATATTATTATGTGTTTGTCGAGGCGCACCACGGCCTTCTCCCGGCTTCAAGATGCTGGCACCATCTCTGGATGCAGGAATCCCGTAGCGGAGCGATAATCGCTCCGGGGAGGAGTGGAGTAGCCGGAAAGTGGCCGAATTTCAGGAAAGAATAATGAGTTTTGGAGGGGGGGCAGGCGGCTCGCTGTGACGGTCTGTCAGGCGGTTTCTAAAGAAAGAGACTAGGGTATTCGTGTCAAAGGCACTCTGACACGCAATGACATGAAATGGCAGATGTTCCCATTTTTCCGTTCCCCACAAGCCGAGCTGTTTATTGCTGCCGCAGGGGCAATTGCAGGTCAGCACCGCCTTGCCGTCATGATGTTTTTTCCTGCAACATTCGGGAACGTTATCCTGGTCATGGTCGTGCTGGTGTTTCAACTTATTCAGGCAACAGCAACAGGTATGATTGGCTCGCCGTTCGGGTGAGCATCCACAGATGTCGCAATTGCCGGAACATTCCCCGGTAATGGCATGGGCCAGTCGTGGCGATTTCAATGCCAGCGGCGCAAGGGGGCTCATGGTAATCAACACATAGATTACCAGGAGAAGCGGCGCGACTATGAATCGGGAAGACGTTATCATGTATTGAGTGCCTTACAGCAAAAGGTGGCGTCCCCTGTAAACAGTGCAGTCATCGCTCCAAAACGAATTTTTGACCATTTTGCTCAGATTTAAAAACAATACCGTATTCACCGGCTCATCGCAAGGCTATATCCGGTAGAAAGGGCCTGCCATCGGCGTCCCGGCGAGTGGGGAAAAACGATGACGGTACCGGTCACGCTTGACAATCAAGTAGAAATAAGTTCTATTTAAGCAAGTATGAAGAACTCCGACAACATGAACAATCGCACAGTTCCAATAGGCAAATGCCTTTGGCAAATCATCGCACTCACGATGTCGATGGTGATGCTGTATTCAGTGTTGCTGATAACCTTCCATTACCACGACGACGGGCAGGACCACGACGATGATTGCCCTATCTGCGCCGTTGCCCACCATCACACCGCCGATATCACGATAACGCTTCCCGACGCCGCGTACCTGCCGTTCTCTTTTCCCGCCTATTTTGCCGCTCTTGTCCCCACCATTGCAGTCATTCGTTTTTGTCATTCCCCACAAAACCGCGCTCCTCCCGTCTGAATTCCTCTCGAAAAAGCTGATACCAAGACCCGGCGCCAGCCTGGTCATATCCTCATGCGCCGTCATTGATCACGGACGGCAATGGGGGTAACGGTATCTTCCGGCAACAATTTATTCAGACAACCTGAAGAGGTGGAGGTGCAGCATGAAGGTCATGACCACGCTCATTACGTTTTGTATTGTATCCTTGTTTTCAACAGGCGTATTTGCTCAAACCCTGGAAGATCGAATAAAAGCCCTTGAGGAATCCCTGAAAAGACAGGAACAGACCATTGATGAACAGCGAAAGATGATTGAAGAATTGAAGTCAGAGGTAAAACAGCAACCATCGCCTCAGCCGGAGGGCGTTGCCGCCGGGCAGCCGGCGCCGGCCGGGGAGATACAGCAGCAGGTGCAGGAACTGAAGGAGAAGGTGGAACAGGTAACCGAAGCGCAGACAAGAACGTTCCCGTCAGTATTCAATCCCGCCATCGGGGTCGTAGGTGAGACGATCTTCGGCTACCGCGGCAAGGGACCGTCACAGACCGGCAGCGACCGACCGGGCGGGTTTGATGTATTTCAACGTTCGGTGGAGTTGAACGCGGCAGCGTCGGTCGATCCGTTCGCCAAGGCCTATATCGTGGTCAACGGGTCAGCCGACCCGGTTACCGGCGAATTGGCCTGGGGCCTCGAGGAAGCCGCTCTCCAGACAACGTCGCTCCCCTGGAACCTGGAGTTGAAGGCGGGCCGGTTCTTCGGCGAGTTCGGCAGGCTGGGATATATCCACGACCACGAACTCCCGGTTGTGAATCGCCCGCTGGCTCTTGCCCAATACATCGGCGGCGAATCGAGGACCGACGGTGCGCAGCTTAACTGGCTTTTGCCGGTCGATCATTATGTAAGCCTGACAACGGGCCTGGGCACGCAGTTCGGCGGCGACAATCCTCCCAATAATCCCGGCGAGTTTCGCCACTTGAGCGGATTGAACTTCTGGAGCCGCTTGTCCTCCTATTTCGACCTGACCCCTGATATCTCGCTGGAACCGGGCATCTCCGGTCTTTGGAACCCGCATACCGCTTCTCAGTGGGCTGACCCCGGCGGTCCCAGCGGCAATCCCGATTTTCCCACTACCCTGGTCGGAAACACATTCATTGAACGCGAACGCCGTCTCTATGGAGCCGACCTGGTGCTGAGCTACAAGCCGCTCCGCGACAATCAGTTCAAGAGCGTTACCTGGGGGACCGAACTCCTTTACAGCGACAACCGCTACGATATAACCAGTGCAGGAGGAAGTGCACCCCCCGGCGGCTCAGTCGGCGCTCTCGGCCTCTACTCGTACCTTGCCTACAAGTTCGACCGGCAGTGGACCACCGGGTTCATGTACGAATTCGTGGAGGACGCGGTGGACAAGAAGGCCCAAACCTTCGCGTACTCTCCGTATATCACGTGGGTCACCAGTCACTGGAACCAGATCCGTCTCCAGTACACGTACACCGACCACAACGCCGAATCGACAGCTGCATTCGGCCTGCGGCCCGATCATGCCGTTTACCTGCAATGGGCGTGGATAATCGGCGCTCACTCGCATGGTTGGCAACAACGCTGATGCTTGAAAGGAGAAATTGACCATGAATTCAAAACTGTTCCGAATGTTCCCGGTAATTATGCTTGTTGGGGTTTTGTGCCTGGGCGCAATGCCGGCTTACGCGGCAAAAATCCGGGTGGTCACCACCCTTACCGACCTGGCGGACTTTACGCGCGAAGTTGGGGGAGACCTGGTTGAGGTCCGCAGTTTGGCCACCGGGGTTGAGGACACCCACGGGGTGCCGATGAAACCGAGCTTCGTGCCGATGATGAACCGGGCCGACCTTCTGGTCCTGGTGGGGTTCGATTGCGAGCACGCCTTCCTTCCGGCACTCATGGAAGCGAGCAAAAACCCGCGTATTCAGGTCAACAAGCCCGGCTACGTGGATTGTTCCAAGGGGATCATACCGCGCGATGTGCCCAAATCAACCGATCATTCCGAGGGGGACGTTCATCCCTACGGCAATCCGCACTACATGCTCGACCCGGTATTGGCAAAGACCGCAATCGCGAACATCTACAACGCGTTGGTGACGTTTGCCCCGCAGCACAAGGCCGAATTCACGCGCAACCGCGATGCCTATCTCGCCAAACTCAACGCCAGGATCGTCGAATGGGAGAAAGCGGTCAAACCGCTCAGGGGGATGAAGTTCGTATCCTATCACGAACATTGGCCATACTTCGCTGCCCGCTTCGGCATGAACTACTTCGAGACCATCGAACTGAAGCCGGGAGTCGATCCGACCCCGCGCCACATCCAGGAATTGGTCACGGCGATGAAGGCCGAACATGTACCTGTCGTCGTGCGCGAGCCGCAGTTCCCTGAAAAGGTGCCGAGGCGTATCGCCGAACAGGCCGGGGCTACGATGGTAACGCTTCCCATCATGCCGGGCGGTGTGCCGCACACGGAAACGTACATCAAGATGATGGACTACATCATCCACACACTGGTTGCCGCAGCACCAAAAAGATAAGAGAGGGAGGTATGCCCGTCCGAACTTGTCGGGCGGGCATGTGACATACCATGAATAAGGCGCTTATCACACTGGACAACGTGAGCATCGGCTACAACAGTCAGCCGGTGCTGTCCGGCATCTCACTTTCCATTGCCGATGCCTCATTCACGGCCATTCTCGGCGTCAACGGTTCAGGCAAATCGACGCTGCTGAAAACAATACTCGGATTGCTTCCTCCGGTCGCCGGCCGCATCGATACCGCATCGTCGGGCGCAGCGCTCGTGTTCGGTTACGTCCCGCAGTCAATCCAGTTCGACCCGATTTTTCTGCTGACAGGGTTCGATGTCGCCCTCATGGGCGTGTACGGGCGAATCGGGCCGGGACGCATGGTCCCCGCAACTGAGCGCGACTTCACCCGCGAATGCCTTCGCGCTACGGGCGCCGAAGAGTTTGCCGGCCGGCGCTTTTCCGAACTCTCAGGCGGACAGAAACAGCGCGTGCTCATAGCACGGGCCTTGGCCACGCGCCCCGAGGTGCTGGTGTTGGACGAACCCACTGCGGGGGTGGATCGCGAGGCGACCAAAGCGGTGCTGGAGTTTATTTATCACATCAACACGGAACGAAAGATTACCGTCCTGCTCGTCACGCATGATTTTGCATCGGCGCGTCACTATGCCGGGCATGTCATCTGGCTTCACAAGGGCACTGTCATGTACGGCCCGACAGCTGATCTGCTTTCAGTCGAGCGGATGGCGGAAATGTTCGAAAGGGGGGAAGTCTGACATGGATACGCTCTCTCAAATTCTCTCGCCTGATTTTCTGTTGCGCA
>JBEKFJ010000202.1:0-5322 GCA_050013355.1 Oryzomonas sp. | reverse complement strand
CGTGTCATTGATGCCGCCGGATTTGTAGAGTATATGGCGCACATCGCCACGCAGCGCAAGGTTGTCGGTCAGGAACCACTTCAGGCCGACGCCGTAATCAAAGGCGCCCCTGGGCTCGATGTTATCGAAGTTGAGACCGGCATAACCGGCGGCAACATAGGGGACAAGGGTCTTGTCCGGAAAGAAGTGATACAGCATCTCTCCGCCGTAACGGTACATATCCATTTTCCTGTCCGTTATGGTCGATTCCGTGTTCGCGTAATCGAAGAGGCCTTCCACACCGAACGCCTTGGTGAAATTGTAGCCGAACCGGAGCCCGAACACCGGGGTGGTGTCGAGATGCTGCTTGCCGTCATAGGTGTAGCCCCCTATAACGGGAGAAACAGAGAATGCCCCCTCCCTGTTGCCTGCGGAGGCAGCGGTTGCAAGCGCTGCCATCAGGCCTGCGACAACCAGTACAATCGTTTTCTTCATAACAAATTCTCCTTTCATGGCACAGTAATAATAGATATTTTTCTGCAACTTTCCCTCGTGCGTGGCACTAAAGGTCAATGTTTTATAAATAATAGCCCGGAACTGTCAAAAGACAAGGCGGGGTGGATTTTTTTTTCGCTGGCGGGCAGGCTGACGGGTCGTGCTGCTTGCATTATGACCGGACATTGCAGTATTATTTTGTGATATATATTGTTGAGAAAAGGGAGGCACGCATGTTTTTCCCGCAGTTCAGGGCACGCAGGATTCGTGGCAGCGAGATATTCCGACGGATGGTTCGCGAGACGGCCCTCTCGGTGAGCGATCTGATGTACCCCATGTTTTCGGCATTCGGCAACGGGCCGCGGAAAGAGATATCCTCAATGCCGGGCATCTATCAGCAGTCGATCCAGGATATCGTTGCGGAGGCCCGCGAGGTGTACGCCCTGGGCATCCCGGCGGTGTTGCTGTTCGGAATCCCGGAGACAAAGGATGCGGTGGGGAGTGATGCCTATTCGGATACCGGCATCATTCAAGAGACGATTCGGGCGTTGAAGAAGGAGGTGCCGGGACTGGCGGTCGTCACCGATGTCTGCATGTGCGAATACACCGACCACGGCCACTGCGGCATCATCAAGGACGGGGACGTCGACAACGACGCCACGCTGGAACTCCTGGCCAAGGAGGCTCTTTCCCATGTCAAGGCCGGCGCCGACATGGTCGCGCCCTCGGATATGATGGACGGCAGGGTTGCAGCCATTCGTGAAACCCTGGACGAGAACGGGTACGATTCGATCCCAATCATGAGTTATGCGGTCAAATACGCCTCGGGTTATTACGGCCCCTTCCGCGAGGCAGCAGACTCGACCCCCCAGTTCGGCGACCGCCGCTCCTACCAGATGGACCCGGCCAACCGGCTTGAGGCGCTGCGCGAGGCGGCGTCGGACATCGAGGAGGGGGCCGACATCATCATGGTCAAGCCGGGCCTTCCTTATCTCGATATCCTCCGCGACCTGCGCAACGAATACAACCTGCCGCTGGCGGTGTACAATGTCTCCGGAGAGTACAGCATGGTCAAGGCCGCAGCCCAGAATGGGTGGATCGATGAGGAGCGGGTTGTCATGGAAACCATGCTCGGGTTCAAGCGCGCAGGCGCCGACATCATCATCACCTACCACGCCAAGGATGTGGCCCGCTGGCTGAAGCAGCGGTAAGGGTCTGTGCGGCGAACCAACCGCACTAGTTACTCTCGTTAAGCCGTTCCTGCATCTCTCTCTTCTGCTTCCTGATGACCCCTTCCTCTTTTCCGCCTAGAGTGGGGGGGCTCATCTCCGGCAGCTTGGGAAGCGAAAGACCCTTACCGGCAGTTTTTTCGGGCACGGCCGCTGCAACCGGGGCGGCCGCGCCTTTTTGGGGGACTGCGGCATTGGGGTGCTTGCGCACGGCACGGTAATGCCGGGGAAAGGTCCGCTTCTGATCAACCTCGGCAGGCAGGAACGTCACAAGGGTGTCGCGGTTGACCAGCACCTGAACCTTGCCCTGTGAATGCCAGGCCGACTTGGCGTTGATCACGCTGCCATCCTTCAGGTAGACTTTGGCCGCAAGGGAAGGCGTCGCCAGCCCCAAGAGCATAAGACCTGTAATAACCATCCGCATCATTGTACCCTCCGCATTCAGGATTAGCCGGCACGATCGTTACCGCCGGAACGGACTCTGTGGCAGGTACCGCGGCAATTCCCCGCGGACCTCGACCTCCGGTGCATCCTCCAACTCCTCCAGATTTCCGCTGTCGTCCTCGTAATCGTCTTCCCCTACGGCCCAGGCATACACCTTTTCCGAATCCAGCAACACCGGTTTGTCCGGGTACCCGAAGACCCGCTTCTGCATCTCCTCGTCAAAGAGCCCGATGCAGCCGTGGGAGGCGGGGCGTCCCGGCAGGTCACGGGCGTGGATCCAGTAGCCGACGCTGTTCTCGTCGATATAAAACCGCATGGCATTGTCCATGGGATACTGTTCCTCATTGTCCTGGGTCTTGTAGAGCGACGACGTATGGTTCTGGTCACGCGCACTGATGCTGAACAGCCCCGTGGGGGTCGGCGCTTCTGCCCTGCCGGTGGCGGCCGGGACGGAAAAGACAAGCTTACCGTATTCATAGGCCCCCAGCCACTGCTCGGTCAGATCCACCAGGATGTACTTGTCGTGGCGCCGGGCAGGCTCGTAGAGGCGGGGGAGCGGCGTATAACCGCGGATGGCTGCCATGCTGTCCGGCACCTTGATCGTCATGCCGGGATACACATGACGCCGGTCGATGCGATTGAAACGGGCCACCCAGACCCAGTCCCTGCCGAAGAGCGTCTCCAGGGATTCGTCCGGTTGGATGAAATGAGGATGCCATCTGATTGACGTGAGACTGGGGTACTCAACCCGGGAAAGATCCTCCATTGCCCTGTCGGCAGGCGAAGCACCCGGCTCGCTGGTTTCGGAAGGCGTGCGCAGCACGGTGCCCCCTACCAGCAGGGAGGTAGCCAGGGAAATCAGGACTATTTTGTGGGAAAGCCCCATTCGGCTGGGACGCATATGAAACCCTTCCGTTTGCGGAACTTAATAGTAGTATAGTATTCGTTTACTATGAGATATTCAACCCCTTGCTGCGTGCGGCACGATAAATATCTGGCAGCACAACCCCCCTCCATGCTATTTATTAAGTTTTGGCGCACTCTACAGACTGCTTACAGGAGCGATCATATGGCTCACGACGTCCAGCAGGCACCACAACAGGTCAAAAATCAGTTTGCCAGCGACAACTATGCCGGGATCTGCCCGGAAGCCTGGCAGGCCATGGAGGAAGCAAACCAGGGATTCGTCTCCTCCTACGGCGATGACCGCTGGACCGAGCAGGCCTGTGAGAGCATCCGCCGCCTGCTTGAAGCCGACTGCCAGGTGTTTTTCGTCTTCAACGGCACTGCGGCCAACTCGCTGGCCCTGGCTTCACTGTGCCGCTCCTACCATAGCGTCGTCTGCCACGACATGGCCCACATCGAGACCGACGAATGCGGCGCCCCGGAGTTTTTTTCCAACGGCACGAAGATTTTGCACACCGACGGAGCCAACGGCAAGTTGGACCTGGATGCCGTGGAGTTTGCCATCACCCGTCGTAACGACATCCACTACCCCAAGCCGCGCGTCCTGAGCCTGGCCCAATCAACGGAACTGGGAACGGTCTATTCCCCCGGCGAGATCCGTGCGGCCTGCGACCTGGCCCACTCCCATGGCCTGCGGGTGCACATGGATGGTGCACGCTTCGCCAATGCCGTGGCATCGCTGGGGGTGACGCCGGCGGATACGAGTTGGAAGGCCGGGGTTGACGTGCTCTGCCTGGGGGGCGCCAAGAACGGAATGGCCATCGGCGAGGCTGTGGTCTTCTTTGACCGGGGGCTCGCCGAGGAGTTTGAATACCGCTGCAAGCAGGCCGGGCAGTTGGCCTCCAAGATGCGCTTCATCTCCGCTCCCTGGATCGGGATGCTGGAAAGCGGCGCCTGGCTGCGGAACGCCGAATGCGCCAACCGCCACGCCCTCCTGCTGGCAGAGGAACTGGCAACCATACCGGGCGTGCGCCTCATGTACCCCTGCCAGGCCAATGCGGTCTTCACGGAGATGCCGGAAAAGGCGACCACGGCGCTGCGTGCGGCCGGGTGGCACTTCTACTCATTCATCGGCACCGGCGGCGCCCGCTTCATGTGTTCGTGGCTGACAACGGAACAGGATGTGGCCAGCCTGGCCGCTGCAGTCAGGCAAGCCTGTGGGTAACCATAAGGGCCGCAAGGGAGAGATCAGATGATGGTCAAGACGGCAACATTCGAAGCCCTGCTGGAGGATACGGTTCCCGACGGCAAGGGGGGCTACCTTTTCACCCTGGAGGGAAAGACCTATACGCTCAAGGATAAAGACGAGGTACGGGGCATAGCCGAGTCCCAAGGTTACATCATCATCTATTAGTGTAAAAATCTGTGAATGGTGAATAGTGAGGGGTGAATGGTTAAAAGCGAAAAGTGAAGGGTTAAAGGTTTTGTCATTCACATCTCACCATTCACGTTTTTTTGACATAAAACGCCAAGAGCCCTTCAGTTTTGACCTGAAGGGCTCTTTGGTTAATTATTCCCGGCGGCGACCTACTTTCCCACACAGCTACCCGTGCAGTATCATCGGCCCTGAGGGGCTTAACTTCCGTGTTCGAGATGGGAACGGGTGTGACCCCCTCGGCATAGCCACCGAGAAATTCGTTCGACTTCGGCTTTTGGTCATCTGCGGCGTTGCCTTCGTCACATTCCGCTCAACGTAGCGCTGCTACGCCTCGCGGCCTGCTCCTCGGCTGCCTTGCATATGACACAAAATCCTGTGTCGATATCGGCTATCCAATTGCATTGTGGTTTAGGTTTTTGTGTATGATCGGTGCTTGATATATCCGGCCTGGGGGAAGGAGAACCTTCCCCCCGACCGTATTTCATTTTTATGGTCAAGCCTCACGGCCGATTAGTACCGGTAAGCTAAACACATTGCTGTGCTTACACACCCGGCCTATCAACGTTGTAGTCTTCAACGGGCCTTTAGGGGTTGTTACACCCAGGGATACCTAATCTTGAAGGAGGCTTCCCGCTTAGATGCTTTCAGCGGTTATCCTTTCCGTACATAGCTACCCAGCGACTGCGCCTGGCGGCACAACTGGAACACCAGAGGTACGTCCATCCCGGTCCTCTCGTACTAAGGACAGCTCTTCTCAAGTATCCTGCGCCCACGGTAGATAGGGACCAAACTGTCTCACGACGTTTTAAACCCAGCTCGCGTACCGCTTTA
>JBEKFJ010000201.1:0-5865 GCA_050013355.1 Oryzomonas sp. | reverse complement strand
AAGTCCGATTTCCTGGGGGCGAAGCAGTGTGCCGGCACTAATTACGTGTTCGCCGCTTCGTACGTCAGTACCCATTCTTCTGACATGGGCACCCTTTTCTACCTGTTTGGACAGACATATGACATCGTCACTGCAAACAACATTTTCTATAGGTACAATCGTATCGCAACCTGGAGGTAAAGGTGCACCGGTCATTATCTTAGTGGCCTCGCCAACAGCAAGAGGCATATTCCGCGTTGCGCCGGCAGGAATAAAATCAACAACCTTGTATTTTCCGCTAGCGGCTGCCGTATACTGGAAAGCGTATCCATCCATTGCAGAGCAATCGCCTGAAGGGATGTTCCAGGTAGCGTAGATGTCTTCACAACTGACACGACCCAAGGCATCAAGCAGCGGTACTTCTTCACAACGTAACGGCGTTATCTGTTCCAGAATTATTTTTCGGGCATCATCAATGCTAAGCATACAGACCGCCTTGCTGCTTCCTTTAACCAACAAGATTTAGTTGTATATTACAACCATTAGACCGCCTCGGCCAGGACCTCGGCCACGTCACGCACCTTGACGCTGTCGGCCTTCACGTCCTTGAGCCCGTCCTCGAACATGGTCAGGCAGTAGGGGCAGGAGACGCAGATGGTGTCCGGCTTCTCTTCCAGCGCCTCCTTGACCCGATTGAGATTGATCCGCTCGCCGGCATGCTCTTCCATCCACATCCTGCCGCCGCCGGCCCCACAGCAGAAGGCGTTGTTCCGATTGCGGCCCATCTCGGACGGGGCCGCCCCGGTGGCCAGCCCGATCACCTCGCGCGGCGCGTCGTACACGTCGTTATGCCTGCCCAGATAGCAGGAATCGTGGAATACGGTGGTGCCCAACTCCAAGGGCGTCCCGTTCAGCTTGAGATAGCCGTCCTGCACCAGGTTGCGCAGAAACTCGGCATGATGGACCACCTCAAGGTCGAGCCCATACTGCTTGTAGTCGTTCTTAAGGGTCGAGAAGCAGTGGGGGCACTGGGTGATGACCTTTCTGACCCCTTGCTCGGTGAAGACCCGCACGTTCTCCTTGGCCATGCGGTCAAAGACGTACTCGTTGCCCAGGCGGCGCAGGCTGTCGCCGCAGCATTTTTCGTCCTTGCCCAGTATGCCCCAGGAGACGCCGGCCTTGTCCAGCAGGTGGGCCAGGGCCACGCTGACGTGCTTGCTGCGCGAGTCGAACGAGCCGGCACAGCCGACAAAGAGCAGGTACTCGGTGGTATTTTTGTCGAAAGGCTTGACCTCCATCTGGGCGCACCATTTGGTGCGCTCCGACGGGGCGATGCCCCAGGGGTTGCTGCGGCCCTCCATGTTCTCGAACAGGTTGAGCAATTCCTCGGGAAACCGGGCCTCGGTCTCCACCAGGTGGCGGCGCATCTTGACGATCTTGGGCATCTGTTCGATGAAGACCGGGCAAGCCTCCATGCAGGCCCCGCAGGTGGTGCAGCCCCAGATGGCCTCCTCCGTGACGCTCCCCTCGCCCCCTTCGCCGATCAGGGGTTTGGCCGGCGATGCTCCCCGCTTGAAGAGCGTCCCGTTCTCCAGCAGGTTGACCTTGATGTCATGGACAACGGCGCGCGGATTGAGCGGCTTGCCGGTGGCAGTGGCCGGGCAGACGTTCTGGCAACGGCCGCATTCGGTGCAGGCCATGGAATCGAGCAGGTCTTTCCAGGTGAAGCGGTCCGCCCGGGCGACGCCAAAGGTGTTGCCGCCGACGAACTCCTCCCGCGGCTGGGTGTTGGGATTCTCCAGCCGCCGGAAGAAGCAGTTGGGGATGGCGGTCAGGATGTGCATGTGTTTGCTGTGGGGCAGATAGCACATGAACATCAGCAGGGCAACGGCATGGGCCCACCAACTGACGCTGAATACGAGGACGCCGGCGGAGCGCGGGATCAGGCCGGCCACAACGCTCGAAACCGGCATGTAGGTGCCGGCAAGGGCGCGATAGTTCTCCGGCAGACGGGCAATCCTGGCGGCAGTGATGCCGAAGTTGGCCATCATCAGGGTGGCGATCAGCACCAGGATGAAGAACGCCTCCATGGTGCGGGCCTCGGGATAGGGGGGCGCGACGATCCGCCTGGCCATGGCGATGACCACTGCAATGAGGGCCAATAGCGATACGATGTCGATCACCAGCAGCAGCGGGAAATAGATGGCGTCGGGCAGGTGCGACAGGCTTATGGACGGGAAGACGCCGTGCAGCAGGAACTCGGTGTTGGAGACCAGGAGTATGATGAACGACCAGAAGATGACGAAGTGATTGAGGCCAAAGGGCTTGGCCAGGACCCGCTTCTGGCCGAAGGCGTACAGCAGCATTTCCTTCAAGCGGGTGCCGATGTTGTCGAAACGGTTCTCGGCCGAGCCGAGGGCCACCAGGCTGAACCTGCGCCAACAACCCCAGGCAAAGACACCGAGGGAGATGATCAGGAGGGGGGTGAATATGGTCGGGTTGGGTGTCATGTCGGAACCTCATCAGTATTGCGTGGCGGAATCTATTTTCGGGATTAGTGCGTACTTCGCTGTTGTTTCAGTTCACGGATCCGTTTCGTTATCGCCGGCACCACCTGGAACAGGTCGCCGATAATGCCATAGGTGGCAACCTCGAAGATCGGCGCCTGACGGTCGCGATTGATGGCGATGACCATGTCCGAGTCCTGCATGCCGACCAGATGCTGGATGGCGCCGGAGATACCGCAGGCGATGTAGATCTTGGGACGGACGGTCTTGCCGGTCTGGCCGACCTGGCGGTCAACCGGCATCCAGCCGGCATCCACGGCGCTGCGGGAGGCGCCCACCACGCCGCCCAGTTCTTCGGCAAGTTCCTGCAGGATGGCGAAGTTTTCGGGCGCCATCATGCCGCGGCCGCCTGAGACGATGAAGTCGGCGCCGGTGATGTCCACATGGCTCATGCTCTTGGTATCGCTGATGATCTCGATGACCTTGGTGAGGATGTTCTCCTCGGGGACCACGAATTCCTCGCGGACGATGGTTCCCGTGGCGCCCTCCCGGCGTTCCGGCATCGGCATCACGTTGGGGCGGACCGTGGCCATCTGGGGCCGGAATTTGTCGCACATGATGGTTGCCATGATGTTGCCGCCGAAGGCCGGACGGGTCTGCATCAGGTTGCGCTTGTCGTCGATGCCCAGGCCGGTGCAGTCGGCGGTCAGTCCGGTTGCGACACGGGTCGCGACGGCCCCCGCCAGATCGCGCCCCATGCCGGTGGCGCCCATCAGGATGACCTCCGGCTTGTACGTGGCGATCAGGTGGCAACAGGCCTCCAGGTAGGCCTCGGTGCGATAGTCGCGGTATACCGGCGCATCCACGAGGTAGGCCTTGGAAGCGCCGTGGGCAAAGGCCTCGGCGCAGAGATGCTCCACCTTGTCGCCGATCACCAGGGCGCACAGCTCCACCCCCAGGGAGGCGGCCAATTGGGCCCCCACGCCGAGCAGTTCCCACGAGACCTTGGCCGGCTCCCCTCTGGTCTGTTCGACAAAGACCCATACGCCCCGGTAGGCGGCCAGCTTTTCGGCCAGGCCGGCGGCCTCCTCGTCCACCTCCTCTTCGGCAGGGGCAACGCTGGCGGCCAGTTGTTCCAGTATCTTCAACTCCTCAGGGGTGAAGAACATCTCCAGGGCGCCGACCGGACAGATCTTGATGCATTTGACGCAGCCGATGCATTTTTCCGGGATGACGATCGGCTCGCCGGCATCGTTCATCTCGATGGCATTGACCGGGCAGACGCTCTGGCAGCGGGCGCCGCAGGCGATGCACTTGTCCTCCAGTAAACGCGCCTTGCCCCGGGGTTTCTTCACTTTGGGTTGTGGTTGGGTCATGGAAATTCCTTGGATATTATGTGAATGGTGAAGAAAAAACTTTAGGCGTTGTTTCTCTCATCACTCATCACTCATCTCTCATCACTCATCTCTCATCACTCATCTCTCATTCTCATCTCTCATCACGATTTCAAAGCGGCAGCATATCCTTTGCCAGCAGTTTGTCGATCAGCATCGCTGCCGTTCCGGCTGGGTCGCCGTAGCCGTCGCCGATGATCTCCCCCTTGGCCCGCTCCGGCGAGAATATCTTGCTGACCCAGGTGGGCGACCCCTTGAGGCCGATGGACTGTTCGTCCAGCTTGAGGATCTGGTTGTTCCAGAACTCCACCCGGGCATCGGCAGCGGCCAGGCGCATGGGCACACGGGGATAGCGGGGCCGGTTCAGCTCCCGCACCACGGTCAGCAAGGCAGGCAGGGGCGCTTCGACGATCTCGTGTCGCCCCTCCAGTTTGCGGCTGACGCGGATGCGTTTAGCCGCAACATCCAGGTTGTCGATGCGGTCCACCAGGGTGAGCTGGTGATAGGCGAGGCGGGTGGCAATGCCGGGACCGACCTGGGCGGTGTCGCCGTCGATGGTCTGTTTGCCGCACAACACAAGGCCTACCTCGTCAACCTCGGCGGCAAGTTTGCGGATCGCCGCCGAAAGTACGTTGCTGGTGGCCAGGGTGTCGGCCCCGCCAAAGACCCGGTCGGAGAGCAGGATGGCCATATCGACCCCCAGGGCCAGGGCCTTTCTGAGGGTCGCCTCGGCATTGGGGGGGCCCATGGAGATGGCGGCGACCTTGCACCCAAAGCGGTCTTTCAGGCGCAACGCCTCTTCCAGGGCATGGGTGTCATAGGGATTGACGATAAAGGGGATGCCTTCGCGTACCAGGGTGTTGGTGACCGGGTCGATCTGAACCTGGGTGGTGTCGGGGACCTGCTTGATACAGGCGACTACGAGCATGGAAACCTCAATTTACATCGCACTTTATTGCATTTTATATTACATGTAATTCAGACTACTCAAAAAAAACGTGCCGCTTTGCACGTCTGAATAGCGAGGTGTCAGGAAGCTCATTCCAGACATCCCGCTCTCGATTATTTTACTTCTTTGATCATGTTGCGGGCGATAATCAACTGTTGGATTTGAGTCGTCCCCTCATAGAGCCTGAACAGGCGCACATCGCGGTAAAATCGTTCAACGGCGTAGTCACGAATATAGCCTGACCCGCCAAGTATCTGCACAGCCCTGTCGGCAACCCGGCTGACCATTTCAGAAGCGAACATCTTGCTGCAGGAAGATTCGGTCGATATATTTTTTTTCAGATCATAGCTACGGGCCGTCTCAAGCACCATGCTTCTTGCGGCGTATATCTCCGCCTTACTATCGGCAAGCATCGCCTGAATCAACTGAAATTCACTGATCGGTTTGTTAAACTGCTTTCTTTCTACGGCATATTTCAATGCCTCATTCAAGATACGAGTGGCTGCACCGACACAAACAGCCGCTATGTGAGTGCGGGACTTGTCAAGAACACGCATGGCCGTTTTAAAGCCAATACCCTCACGTTCACCGATAATCGATGAGGCGGGTACTCGACAATCATCCAGAATCACATCGCAGACATGCCCACCCCACTGACCCATTTTCTTTTCATTCTTACCAAGCGACAGACCCGGTGTCCCTTTTTCAACAAGAAAAGCGGAGATGCCTCCGGCGCTCTTATCTGCAGGATTCGTTCTGGCAAAAACGGTGAAAACACCTGCTTCCGGGGCATTTGTGATAAAGCGTTTCGTCCCGTTCAGCACATAGTCATTTCCATCACGTACCGCGGAGGCCCGTAAGGAAGCGGCATCTGAACCGGCACCCGGCTCTGTCAGCGCAAATGATCCAATAATTTCTCCGCTGGCAAGTTTTGGAAGATATTTTCTCTTCTGCTCCTCGGTCCCATCAATAACGATCCCCAGTGCTCCAATACCCACATTGGTACCAATTACCGATCTAAATATCGGAGCAGCCT
>JBEKFJ010000200.1:0-5349 GCA_050013355.1 Oryzomonas sp. | reverse complement strand
GGTTGTTGAAAAACAGCCATCAGGCCTTCGTCCTCGAAGTCCCTTTTGTGCGGCGTAGCGCCCGGCCTTCGCAGCCAAAGCTGCTTCGGCGGAGTAGGCCTGCTACGCCTCCGCAGGGCCTTTAGCAGAATCGTTCCGGTTCTGTCCCTGCGGGATGAACTCCGCTGCGCTTCGTCACCGATAATCGCCGGAGGCGATTATACTGCGGGTGCGACGATCTGACTATTTTTGAACAACCTGAGTTTTTCAAGAGCCTGCTAAATAGAGTTGAAGCGGCACCCAGCCAAGAACCATGAGGAAACTGTCTCCCCTTATGGATCGGGCGAAATTTATCTCGAAGGAGTAGAACATGGCACGCGTAAAAAGAGGATTCAAAGCGAGACGCAGACGCAACAAGGTGTTAAAACTTGCCAAGGGGTACCGGGGCGCACGGAGCAAACTGTTTCGCAGTGCGACCGAGGCTGTTGATCGTGCCCTTAATTACGCTTTCCGTGACCGCCGGGTCAAGAAGCGTGATTTCCGCAGTCTGTGGATCACCCGTATCAATGCGGCTTCCCGCCTTAACGGGCTGTCGTACAGCAAATTCATCTTCGGCCTCAAAAAAGCCAACGTGCAGATCGACCGTAAGGTTTTGGCCGACATCGCCGTATCCGATCCGACCGGATTCAGCCAGATTGCCGACTTTGCCAAGGCTGGCATCTAAGTAGACCGGTTGTGATTTCAGAACTGAGGGAATGGGATGAAACGGTCCCATTCCCTTTTTTGTAAGGTTCACGAACCGGCACGGTTTTTTCTCTGCCCTGCTCAGCTTTTTGTTTGGTGGTGCGGCACATATCAGTGAATTTTCCCCCCAATTTCGGGATGAGCGGTGGCCACCAGGGGGATTTTGCAGATTCGATGACTACGGGGTCGCGACATGCGGGAACAACTCGAACAATTGAAGAATGAGGCCATAAAGGCCATAGACGCCGTTTCCGGCGAGGAAGCCCTTCAGGAAATCCGGGTCAGATTCCTTGGCCGCAAAGGGGAACTGACCGCACTCATGAAAGGCCTCGGTGCACTCAGCCCCGAGGAGCGGCCTATTGTCGGGCAGTTGGTCAACACCGTCAAGGAAGAGGTCGAGGCTTGCCTTGAGAATGCCCTGAAGACGACGCGCGAGACGGCCACGGCACAGCGGCTGCAGTCGGAACGGATCGATGTCACCTTGCCCGGCCGTAGCCCGGCCAACGGCACCAAACACCCCATCACCCTGGTGATCGAAGAGGTCAGCGATATCTTTGCCGGCCTGGGATTTTCGGTTGCCGAAGGCCCCGAGATCGAGCACGACTGGTACAACTTCGAGGCGCTCAACTTTCCCCCGGAGCACCCGGCCCGGGACATGCAGGATACCTTCTTCGTCGAAAACAACCTGCTGCTTCGCACCCACACCTCGCCCGTCCAGATCAGGACGATGCTGAAGCAGAAACCCCCGGTGCGCATCATCGCCCCCGGCACGGTCTACCGTTGCGATTCCGATGCCACCCACTCCCCCATGTTTCACCAAGTCGAGGGGTTGATGGTGGACAAGGGCATTACGTTCGGCGATCTGAAGGGTGTTCTGACCATCTTTACCAACCAGTTGTTCGGCCAAAAGACCGGTGTTCGGCTGCGCCCCAGTTTTTTCCCGTTTACCGAGCCCTCGGCCGAGGTGGATATCGCCTGCGTCATCTGCGGCGGCAAAGGATGCCGGGTCTGCAAGAACAGCGGATGGCTTGAAATCCTGGGGGCCGGCATGGTCGATCCCGAGGTCTATCGTCACGTCAATTACGATGCCGAGGAGGTGTCCGGCTTTGCCTTCGGGATGGGCATCGAGCGCATCGCCATGTTGAAGTACGGTATCAGCGATATGCGCCTGCTGTTCGAAAACGACGTGCGGTTTTTGCGGCAATTCTAGCAGGTTGTTGAAAAACAGCCATCTCGCCGCCGTCCTCGCAAGCCCCTTCGTGCGGCGTAGCGCTGCTAGCCTCCTTGGGCCTTTCTGCGGGTGCGACGATCTGACTATTTTTGAACAACCTGCATTTTTGAACAACCTGTTAATAGTTTGGCGTTGCGCCGCTGGGATCAATTGCCATAGAGGGTGTCCTGATATGAACGTTACCTACAACTGGCTCAAGGAATTCGTCGATTTCGATCTCTCCCCCGACCAATTGGCCGACCTGCTCACCATGCTCGGGCTCGAAGTGGAGGGGATGGAGAAGCAAGGCTATGGGATGGACGATGTGGTGGTGGCCGTGGTGGAGGAAAAGCGGCAACATCCCAATGCCGACAAACTCTCCCTGTGCCGGGTGAACAACGGCGCCGAGATTTTGGATGTGGTCTGCGGCGCCCAGAACTTCAAACAGGGCGACACGGTTGCCCTGGCCCTGATCGGCGCAACGCTCCCCGGCGATTTCAAGATCAAAAGATCCAAGATCCGTGGCGAAGAATCCTGCGGCATGCTCTGCTCGGAAAAGGAATTGGGACTGGCAGCGGAAAGCGCCGGCATCATGGTCCTAGCCGCCGGCCTTAAGCCCGGCACTCCGGTCTTTGCCGCACTGGGCCTGAAGGACACCCTGTTTGAGATCGGCCTGACCCCCAACCGAGCCGATTGTCTCAGCGCCTTTGGCATCGCCCGTGAGATTGCCGCCAAGCTGGGCAAAAAGATCCGCTATCCCGACATCTCCATCAACGAGGCGGCTGATCCCGTCGATCAGAGCATCGGCGTGACGGTTGAAGATGCCGAGTGCTGCCCCCGCTATGCTGCGCGTTACCTGAGCGGCTGCCGGATCGCGCCCTCCCCGCAATGGCTGGCGAAACGGCTCAATGCCATTGGCGTACGGTCGATCAACAATGTAGTGGACGTCACCAACCTGGTGATGATGGAACTGGGACAGCCGCTACATGCCTTTGATTGCGATCGCCTGGCCGGGCACCGGATTGTGGTGCGCCGTGCCGACGAAGGGGAGCGGTTCTCGACGCTGGACAGCCAGCAGCGCATCCTCATGGCCTCCGATCTGGTCATCTGCGACGCCGAGCGGCCGGTCGCCCTGGCCGGCATCATGGGGGGTGAAAACTCCGAGATTGCAGAAACAACCACCAATATCCTTCTCGAAAGCGCCTGGTTTCTGCCGTCGGCCATCCGTAAAACCAGCAAGCGGCTTGGCCTGCATACCGAATCTTCCCATCGTTTTGAACGTGGTGTGGACATCGGCGGTGTGACTCGTGCCCTTGACCGTGCTGCGGCATTGATTGCGGAACTGGCCGGTGGCCGTGTGGCCAGGGGGCGCCTGGATGTCTATCCCGGCAAACGTGAGACGACGGCAATCCCGTTCCGTCCGGCACGCGCCAACGCGTTGATTGGGATCGATCTGCCGCAGGAAGAGATCATTGCCATCCTCGAACGGCTCGAATGCACTGTCGGCGATGCCCCGGAAGGGGTGCTGGCGGTAACGCCTCCCAGCTACCGGATCGATATCGAACGTGAGATCGATCTGGTCGAGGAGATTGCCCGCATGAACGGTTTCGACCGGATTCCCGCCACCCTGCCGAGGGCACAGGTTGCATCGGATCGCCCAACGCGGCACCAGCAGCTTGAAAAGAGCGTCAGGGACATTCTGGTTACGCACGGCATGAATGAGATCATCAACTTCAGCTTTACTGCGCCGGGGGCTGCCGATAAACTGCTGCTCGCCGCGGATGACCCGCGGCGCAGCACGATCCGCCTCGTCAACCCGCTGGTGGACGAACAGTCGGTCATGCGTACCACCCTCTTGCCGGGCGTTCTCGAAACGGTTGCCCGCAACATCAGCTTCCGCTCTCTCGATCTGAAGATCTTCGAGATGCGCAGGGTGTATCTGCCCATGCAAGGCGACGAAATGCCGCACGAGCCGCTCTGCGTGGTGGGGGCACTGACCGGCTCCCGCGACGGCCTGGGGTGGAGCCGCGCCAATGAGCCGGTCGATTTCTATGATGCCAAGGGGATCATGGAGAGCCTGCTCGGCCAGTTGGGTGTCGGTGGCGTGAAGTGGGTTGCCGATGCGCCGGAACCGTTTTATCATCCCGGCAAATCTTGCAATATCGTGGCCGGCAGGGAGCGGATCGGTTCAGTCGGCGAGTTGCATCCGACTGTTCAGGAAAATTTTGGCCTGGACAAGCCGGTCTATTGTTTTGAGCTCGATTTTGAAAAGGCACTGACCCTTTCACGGCAGAAACAGACCATCTCGGCCCCGTCCCGTTTTCCTGACAGCACTCGGGATATCGCCATGCTGGCCCCCGTGGAGCTGCCGGCGGAAAAGATCATTGAGTGCATCCAAGGCGTCAAGGCCAAGGAGGTTGAACAGGTCGATATCTTTGACTTGTACCTGGGCAAGGGGATCCCGGAAGGTTTTAAAAGCATCGCCGTCCGCATCCGTTACCGCTCATATGAGCGCACGCTCACGGATGAGGAGATCGGCAGGCTGCATGGGAAAATTATCGACGCACTTTTGAATAAGGTAAAAGTATCAATAAGATAAAAACCTGTTGCGTAATGCGATCCCCTGTGCTATAAAAATTTCCCTTTGTTAAGACGCAGGAGAACTTGCAGATTGAGGTTGTTATGACCAAAGCCGACATCGTTGAAAGAATTCACCAGAAGATTGGTTTCTCAAAGAAGGAATCCGCTGAAATGGTCGAAACTGTTTTCAGCATCCTGAAGAGTACCTTGGAGGATGGCGAAAAGATCAAGATAGCAGGGTTCGGCAATTTTGTTGTCAAACGGAAGGCCGACCGGAGAGGGCGTAATCCCCAGACGGGCGAAACCATAACCATCGACGCTCGTCGTATCCTTACCTTCAAGCCGAGCCAGGTTCTGAAAAACGTCATCAATGCCGCCGCTAAAGAGGGCAAATAGGCATACGTAGCCATGGGCGCCACCCTTCCCGACAAACTGTACTACAAGATCGGCGAAGTTGCCAAAATGGCAGGTGTCAGGACATCGGTGCTCCGTTTCTGGGAGAGTGAGTTCGAGTTCCTGAAACCGGAGAAGAGCACAACAGGACAACGACTTTATTCCAAGCGTGAAGTGGACCTCATTCTCCTGGTACGCCGATTGCTCTATGACGAGAAGTTTACCATTGAAGGGGTAAAAAAACGGATAACACCCAAAGGCAGAATCATCTCCGGTAACGATCTTGCCTTGTCAGCCACCCCGGAGAAGCATCTCCTGCTGTTACGGGATATCAGAGACGAGCTTTTGCTCTTGCGGAAGCAGTTGTAGCATATCGGTGCGTAGCGCAGCCTGGTAGCGCACTAGACTGGGGGTCTAGTGGTCGCTGGTTCGAATCCAGTCGC
>JBEKFJ010000199.1:0-5403 GCA_050013355.1 Oryzomonas sp. | reverse complement strand
TCCTCACTCTCCTGCCTCAAGCATTTTCCCATTGACCGGGTCAAAATTGACAGCTCTTTTGTGCAGGACATCACTCCCGGCGGGGATAACGCGGCCATCGCCGAGGCGATCATCTTCATGGCCCACTCCCTCAAGCTCAACGTGGTGGCCGAGGGGGTTGAGCACGAGAAACAGTTTTCCTTCCTGCACAGCCGCAAGTGCGATGAACTGCAGGGGTTCCTGATGTGCCACCCCTTACCGCCGGAAGACATCCTGCCGCTCTTGCGCGGCAACCCATCGATGGCATAACTGCCTGTTTAAACCTGCTTCGGAGCCAACTTCGGAGCAGATCTGCCCTGTGCGGCGAACCGGCCGCACAGGGCACCGCCATCTTACAGCGACCTATCCGCCACTTCGGCGAACAGGCGCAACTTGTCCATCATTGCCTGGAATTTGGCCGGTTTCAGCGATTGCGGCCCGTCGCTGGAGGCATGTTCCGGATCGGGGTGGACCTCCACGATCAGGCCGTCGGCCCCGGCCGCCACGGCGGCATAACACATGGGGGCGACGTAGCGATGATTGCCGGTGCCGTGGGAGGGATCGATCACCACCGGCAGATGGGTCTTTTCCTTAAGCACCGGGATGGCAGAAAGATCAAGGGTGTTGCGGGTGGCGGTCTCGAAGGTGCGGATGCCGCGCTCGCAGAGGATCACCGACTGGTTTCCCTCGCTCATGATGTACTCGGCACTCATGAGAAATTCCTGGATCGTCATGGACATGCCCCGTTTCAGCAATACCGGCTTGCCGATCTGGCCGACCTTTTTCAGAAGGGCGAAATTCTGGGAATTGCGGGCGCCGATCTGGAGGATGTCAGAGTATTTAGCCACCAGTTCGGCGGTTTCGGGATTGATCACCTCGGTCACTACCGGCAACCCGGTAAGATCCCGGGCCTTGGCCAGCAGTTTAAGACCCTCCTCCTCCAACCCCTGGAACGAATAGGGCGACGTGCGCGGCTTGAAGGCGCCGCCCCGCAGGATGTGGGCACCCGCCTTCTTCACCGCCTCGGCCGATTCGATGATCTGCCGTTCGTTTTCAACGGAACAGGGGCCGGCCATCATGATTACCCGTTTCCCGCCGATCGCCACCTCAGCGCTGATCCGCACGACACTCAACTCCTTCTTGACCTCTTTGGAGGCCAGCTTGTAAGGTTGCAGGATAGGCACCACGTTTTCAACGCCGTGCAACGACTCAAGGGATTGCAACACCGCCTTGCCCCGCTCGTCCCCCACCGCGCCGATAACATCCCTGGTCGAGCCGTGGATCACATGCGGCTTGTAGCCCAATTCCTTGATGCGCTTCAACACCTCGTCCTTGTCCTTCTTTACCGCGCCCGCCTTCATTACGATGATCATCCCCTGTTCCTTTCCCACAAGCAAAAGGGCCGAAGGTTCCCCCCCGGCCCTGTCCGCATCTTCTGCGGTAAATGAAAAAGCCGGGGGACTGTCTGTCCGCCCGGCTTGTGGTGTGTAATGGTTTCGCTTCCTCGCGCTTACACCTTTGCCTGGGCAGACGGCCTGAAATAAAAGCCGTACCAAAAGAAAAAGTAAAAGGCGCTAAAGAAACGATTCGAATTCATGGCTGCCACTAAATCACAGCCGTAACGGAGTTGTCAAGACTAAATTTATAATCCAAAAAAACCCCGCTCGTGCCGTTCTGTCCCTCCGGGCAGGCGCGGATCAATCCATAAGAATATTTTCAATTATGGTTTTTAACCAACTGGACAACCCGACAGTGCCTCTGGTAGTATCCCCGGAACGGAACCCTATCATGCCAGTCATCAAAGCTCAACATTCCATAACCAGGTTTCTGACGGCCCTTTGTCTGGTGTTCGGCATGTTCCTCTGCCTTGCGGCATGGGGAGAAGAGACCGACGAGACCCTGGGGCTCTTCGGCGCCTGGCAGGAGCAGGCCTCCACCGCCTCCCGCGCCCCCAAGCCGCTCTCCCATACCCCGGAAAACGTAACGGTGGTGACCGCACGCGAGATCGAGGCGCTCAACGCCCATACCCTGGCTGACCTTCAGGTTTCACGATTCACATTTCACGATTCACGATTCTCTGCGCTACCGCGTCAACTCGTCCGCCACCATGACCAGTTTGGGCAGGTCGGGCTTGGTCAGGATGTGGTTGGCCCCCAGTCCGATCCACTTGCGTTTGTTGTCTTCAGATGCAAGGGAGGAGAAGATCACGACCGGGAACTCCTTCAAGGTCTCTTCCTTACGCACGCGCGAGGTCAGGTGCAGGCCGTCCATCTGCGGCATCTCCACATCCGTAATCATCATGCTGATGTGGGATCTGAAATCGCTGCCGTCCTGGGCGCAATGGGTTAATCGGTCTTGAATGAGGTCCCATGCCTCGGCGCCGTTCTCTGCCTCGACAACGGTATAACCGGCCGAACGCAGGGTACTGCACAGGGTGTTGCGGATGAACAGGGAGTCGTCGGCGACCAGCACCGTCTTGTGCGAACGGTCCCCCCCTGCTGTCGAAGTTAGGAGGACACTGTCCTCAAGCGGTTTTAGCGCGCTCTCCGAGCACAGCTCTCCCACGATCTTCTCAAAGTCCAGAACCAGGATAATGCGGTCGTCCATCTTGACCAGGCCGGTAACCTGATCACTGTGCACCGAGTGGGACGGCGGCTCGACATTCTGCCAGGAGATGCGGTAAATGCGGGAAACGGAATGGACCAGCACCCCAACCATCAGGTTGTTGAACTCAAGCACCACCACCCGGTCCGCAACCATATCACCGGTATTCTTGCCAAGCACCGTGGCAAGATTGATGACGGTAATCACCTTGTCCCGCAGCTTGATCATCCCCTCGACGCCCGGCTTGGCATTGACGACACGGGACAGCTGGGGCAGACGGATAATCTCCCGGACCTTGGCTACATTGACGCCGTAGTGGCAGGGCACAGGATTATTATGGGCATCCATCTCGTCAATCCTGAACTCGACGATCTCAAGTTCGTTGGTGTCGCTCTCCAGCAGGATCTTGTTCTTATTCATATTCGGGCCCTTTACGCTGATTTTTGAGACAGTATAACAATGAATGACAATGATGGGAAGGGTTTAATAAGAAAACCCGCTGAACTTGACTCTCCCCCATGGCTGTGCTAATTTTTTTAATTACCCTGATTCATTTTCGGAGCAAGGCCATGTTTTTTCCCCCCATCGAAACATTTCGCAGCCTGTCCAGGAACGGCAACCTGATCCCGGTCTACCGGGAAATCATGGCCGACATGGATACGCCGGTAACCGCCTTTAAAAAGCTCGACGACGGGCGATTTTCCTTTCTGCTGGAAAGTATCGAAGGGGGCGAGAAGTGGGGTCGCTACTCATTTCTTGGCTCCAGCCCCTCTTGCATCATCCGCTCCAAGGGGCACATCGTCGAGACCATTGAAAACAACGTTGCGACGACCGTAACCAGTGATGACCCCCTGGGCTGCATCCGCACCCTGCTGGCCCGCTTCAACCCCGTGGATGTTGAAGGATTGCCTCGCTTTTTCGGCGGCGCCGTCGGCTACCTGGGGTATGACATGGTACGCCATTTCGAGAACCTGCCCACGGGAAAACCGGCAGTACTGGATGCCTATGAAGCCTATTTCCTGGTGACCGACACCATCGTCATCTTTGACACCATGAGCCAAAAGATCAAGGTGGTCTCCAATGCCCACCTGGATGGCGGCATAACCCCGGATGAGGCGTACCGGCAGGCGACGGACAAGATAGAGGCCATCATCCGCAGGCTGCGCGCCGCCTTGCCGCCGGCTGCGGCCGCTCCGTCCGGCGAGCCGGTCGAGCTGCGCTCCAACATCACCCGCGAGGATTACGAGGCCGCAGTGGAAAAGGCCAAAGAGTACGTCCGGGCCGGCGACATCATCCAGGTGGTTCCTTCCCAGCGCTTCAGCGGGCGACTCTCGGCCGACCCCTTTGACGTCTACCGCGTGCTGCGCACCCTCAACCCCTCCCCCTATATGTTCTTCCTGAGACTGGACGGCACGGTCATCGCCGGGGCGTCGCCCGAGGTCATGGTTCGCAAGGAAGGGAACCGGGTCGAACTCCGCCCAATCGCCGGCACCCGCCCCCGGGGGGCCACCCCACAGGAGGATGCGCGGCTGGCCGGGGAGTTGCTGAATGACCCCAAGGAACGTGCCGAGCACGTCATGCTGGTCGATCTGGGGCGAAACGACCTGGGCAGGGTCTGCGCCACCGGAACGGTCACTGTTTCGGAACTGATGGTCATCGAACGCTACTCCCACGTCATGCACATCGTGTCCAACGTACAGGGCCGCCTGGGTGACGGCCATGATGCCTTCGACGTCGTGAGGGCCACGTTTCCGGCCGGCACCCTCTCCGGGGCGCCGAAGATCAGGGCTATGGAAATCATCGACGAGTTGGAGCCGGTACGCCGCGAGATCTATGGCGGCGCTGTGGGCTACTTTTCCTTTTCCGGCAACATGGACCTGGCCATAACCATCCGTACCCTGGTGATCAAGGACGGCATGGTGCACCTCCAGGCAGGGGGGGGTGTTGTCGCCGACTCCGACCCGGCTGCCGAGTGGCAGGAGACCGTCAACAAGGCCATGGCCGCCCGGCGGGCGATCGAGATTGCCGAGAAAGGGCTTGAATAACATGCTGCTGATGATCGACAATTACGATTCCTTCACCTTCAACATTGTGCAGTATTTCGGACAATTGGGCGAAGATGTGCACGTCCACCGCAACGACAGGATCACCCTGGAAGAGATCGAGGCCCTGCACCCGGAACGCCTGGTGATATCCCCCGGTCCCTGTTCTCCTGGTGAAGCAGGCATATCAGTAGGCGCAATCGAGCATTTCGCCGGCCGGATTCCGATTCTGGGCGTTTGTCTCGGCCACCAGGCCATAGGGGCGGCATTCGGAGGGAACGTGGTCCGGAGCGTATCCCTGATGCACGGCAAGACCTCGCCCATCATCCACGACAGCCATGAACTCTTTGCCGGGCTTCCGAACCCTTTTCAGGCCACCCGCTATCACTCCCTGGTGGTTGAGCGCAGCAGCCTGCCGGATTGCCTCGCGGTCACCGCGTGGGTCGAGAATGGGGAGATCATGGGGATGCGGCACAAAACCCTCCCCATCTGGGGGGTTCAGTTCCATCCCGAGTCGATCCTTACCGAGGGAGGGATGCAGCTCTTGGAAAACTTCCTGAAGATAAGTCGGCGATAGAAAATTATATAAATGATCAGTGTCAATCTTCCGCTTACGGTCAAGTCCCCCTTTAACAAAGGGGGATTTAGATACCGTTATTGGCGTCAAGCTGTTTTTACGTTGTAAGCTGGGTCAAAGGGTTTACCGTTCTTGATTACGCCGTAGATAATGTGTACCAGT
>JBEKFJ010000198.1:0-5483 GCA_050013355.1 Oryzomonas sp. | reverse complement strand
CACATTCACGTCCGTACCACGCGGCTTGAAGGGGGCGATGCGCACCGACTCGATGAAGAGCGGCTCATGGAGGATGTCCCCCAGCGCCACCAGGGCCGGGTTGAAACGCTCCAGGTGGCCGACCTGTAAGACCAGCCTGCGTGCTTCTGCGAGGGCTATCAGTTCGTCGGCCTCGGCCGTGGTGACGGTGATCGGTTTCTCGATCAGCACGTGGACGCCGGCTGCCAGGAAATCGCGGGCAACAGTGTGGTGAAACTGGGTTGGAACTACCACGCTGACCGCATCCACCTTGCCGATCAGGGCGCGATGATCGCTGTAGGGTGTCGTACCCAGCGCCGTCGCAATCTCGGTGACCCGCTTCGGATCGCTGTCCACGACGCCGACCAGTTCCACACCGGGGATGGCGGCGTACTTCTGGGCATGGAAGTTGCCCAGGTAGCCCACGCCTATGACGGCCGTCTTGAGGGCGCTCATCCGCGACAGATGCCCCGCTCGGAGCGTTCGATGAAGGCCAGCAGGTATTCCACCTCGGGGCATTCCTTGATCTCCAACCGGATGCGGGCAATGGCGTCGGGCAGTTTCAGTCCGGCCATGAAGAGTGTCTTGTAGGTCTTTTTCAGGTTGTTGATCGCCTCGTCCGTGAATCCGCGCCGCTTGAGGCCGATCAGGTTCAATCCCCGCAGCTTGGCGTCGCGCTTGCCCGATGTGGCGATCATGTACGGGGGGATGTCCAGGCCGATCAGGGTGCCTCCGCCGATCATGACATGGGCGCCGACCGTGGCAAATTGATGTACCGCCACCAGGCCGCCCAGGATGACGTGATCCTCGATCGTGACATGCCCGGCCAGGGTCGCCACGTTGGCCATGACTACGTTGTTGCCGATGCGGCAGTCGTGCGCCACGTGGGAGTAAGCCATGAAGAGATTGTTGCTGCCGACGACGGTTTCGCCGTGGCCGGAAACCGTGCCGCGGTGGATCGTGGCAAACTCGCGGACCATGTTGTTGTCGCCGATGCGGGTCCAGGTCTCTTCGCCCCGGTATTTCAGGTCCTGAGGCGGGGCGCCGACCGAGGTCTGGTGGAATATCTGGTTGTTCTCGCCGAGCTCCGTCCAGTCGCCGATCACGGCATGGGCGCCGATCTTGGTGCCCTTGCCGATGGTGACCTGTTTGCCGATGATAGCATACGGGCCTACCTCGACGTCAGGCGCCAGGTGCGCGCTCGGATCGATTAGTGCTGTTGGGTGTATCATAGAACCCCCCGATGTAGCGTTGCCAAACAGAATCTAACAGGTTGTTGAATTACTCAGGTTGTTCAAAAATAGTCAGATCGTCGCACCCGCAAAAAACCCCGAGGAGGCGTAGCAGGCCTACTCCGCCGAAGCAGCTTTGGCTGCGAAGGCCGGGCGCTACGCCGCACGAAAGGGGTTTCGAGGACGAAGGCCTGATGGCTGTTTTTCAACAACCTGTGCCGCTACGCGGCTTTGTCGGCAAAGGTGGCCTTGAGGGCTGCCTCGGTGACCAGGGTTTCACCCACGAAAGCCTTGCCGT
Organism: Oryzomonas sp.; assembly: GCA_050013355.1. Classification (GTDB taxonomy): domain Bacteria; phylum Desulfobacterota; class Desulfuromonadia; order Geobacterales; family Pseudopelobacteraceae; genus Oryzomonas. The sequence goes on along the minus strand of JBEKFJ010000198.1, from coordinate 3,935 downwards.
CCACCCCCCAGATACTGCGGCGGTTGAAAGTCGTTTCGATCTGGATGCGCAGTTGGTCGCCCGGGAATACCGGCTTTCTGAACTTCGCATTGTCGATTGACATGAAATAGCTGACTTTTTTCTTCGTCTCATCGTCCGATGCCAGATAGGCCATGATACCGGCCACCTGGGCCATGGCCTCGACGATCAGCACCCCCGGCATGACCGGATGGCCGGGAAAGTGCCCTTGGAAAAAGGGCTCGTTGATGGTGACGTTCTTGATTCCGACGCAACGTTTGCCGTGTTCCAGTTCAATGATCCGATCGACCATGAGGAAGGGAAAGCGGTGGGGGAGAATCTTCATGATTTCATTGACGTCCATCAGCATGGGGAACCTCGTTGAAATAAAATAGTTGCCGCAGAAACCCAGGATAAAATCAATCTGCCACAGAGCCACAGAGACACGGAGAACGTCAAAGACAGAATCTATTCAAACTGTTTGTCCCTCTGCTTCTGATTTTCCTATGGGTCTCTGTGGCTCTGTGGCAAATCAGATTTTATTCTTTATCTGCTCTTCAAGTTCGGCGATGCGTTTTTCCAGGCTGCTGACCGTTTTCCTCAGGGCCGGCAGGTTGGCGACAACCGCCATGGACTTGAGCCATTCCTTGTGTGGCAGGACCGGGTAGCCGCTGTAGCCGGCATTGGCAGCAAGAGAGTTGGGCACCCCTGACTTGGCGCCCACCATCACGTTGTCGCCGATGGTCAGATGGCCGGCAATACCGACCTGGCCGGCCAGGGTCACATGGTCACCGACCGTGGTGCTGCCCGATATCCCCACCTGGGAGACAATCATGCAGTCGCGCCCTATCTGGCAGTTGTGGGCGATCTGCACCAGGTTGTCGAGCTTGGTGCCCTTCTTTATCAGGGTCGCCTCCAAAGCAGCCCGGTCGATGGTCGTATTGGCGCCGACCTCCACATCGTCCTCAAGCACCACGATGCCGATCTGGGGAATACGGTAGTAACCGCGACCGTCCGGGGCGTAACCGAACCCGTCGCTTCCTATGACCGCGCCGGGCTGGATGATCACCCGGTTGCCGAGGCGGCAACGTTCCCGGATCACGACATTGGCATGCACCACGCAGTCATCGCCGATCACGGCCCCCTCGTAAATGACGGCTCCGCTATGGATGACGGTCCGGTCGCCGATGGCGACGTTGTTCCCGACGCAGGCGCCGGGATAGATGCTGATCCCCTCCCCCAGCGTCACGCCGGTTCCCACGTTCGACTCGGGCAATATCCCCAACAGCGGATGGGGGACCGTGTAGAAGAGCGTCAGAAGCTTGGCGAATCCCAGGTAGGGGTTGGCCACCTCTATCACATTGCGGCCGTAACCTTCGCCTCCGGGTGCCATCAGCACCGCTCCGGCCTTCGTCTCTGCAACCTTAGCGGCATATTTGGGGTTTGCCAGAAACGTGACCGTGTCGGGACCGGCCGTTTCCAGGGGGGCAAGTCCGCCGACGCGCACAGTTTCATCCCCCCTGACCGTGCCCCCCAGATAATCGGCCACATCCTTCAATGTTTTGCTTTGCTGCATGTCACTGCCCCTGCTATTTCTTTTTGGCGGTATTGAAGAGCTTCAGTACCTCTTCGGTCACATCGGCCTTGTCATCGACATACAGCATCACGCTGTCGTTTTTGGCAAAGACAAAGGTATAACCGTTGGCGCGGGCGTATTCCCTGATGACCTTCTCCATCTCTTCGAGGATCTTGCGGGTAAATTCCTCATCCTTGCCCTGAAGCTCATCCTGGGCATCCTTGGTGAAACGCTGGAACTCCTTCAGCCTCTGCTGATAGTCCTTTTCCTTGGCGGCACGGGCCGATTCGGACAACAGCATGCCCTGTTTCTCCAACTCGTCCTTCAGCTTCTTGAGCTCGTCCTGCTTGCCGTTGATCTCGTCCTGGTATTTCTTGAGTCGTGCCGCCAACTGTTCCTTGGCCTCTTTACCCGCCTCGGAGTTGTTGAGCGCCCGTTGCATGTCCACGTAGCCGATCTTGACATCGGCAGCAGATGCCGTCCCCGCCGCCAGGCAAAGAGCCATGATTCCCGCCAGTAAAAACCTTCTCATGATTGACCTTCTCCTTTTTCTGTTGTGATGCAGCCTAAAAGAGGCTGCCGATTGAAAACTCGAATCTGCCGCCCGGGCTGTCCAGGCCGGAGCGCGGATTGATGGGAACGCCGTACTCCATGCGGAGCGGCCCGAGCGGCGAGGCCCACCTGATCCCCCCGCCGTAACTCATCAAAAGCGATTTGAACAAATTGGCATAGGTATCACTGGTTGAATTACCGTAGTCGAAAAACAAGACCCCCTTGACCCCCACATCGGCAAGGATGGGAAAGCTAAACTCCGTATTGCCGTTGACCTCCTTGTTGCCCCCCAGGTAGACCACCTGGTCGGACGGAGAGCCGTTAATTGCGTTCGCCAGCACCAGATGTTTTACCGGGGAAACCGTGCGGGCCTTGTAGCCGCGCAGCGAGTAGATGCCGCCGAGGTAGAATTTTTCGTCGATCGGCACCAACTGCCCCTCCACCTCCGAGATATACCCCAAAACCAGCTTGGTGGAGAAGACCATCTTTTTGTAGAGGGGGTGAAACCAGGTATTCTCCATGGTATAACGGGCAAACTTGTTGTTCCCCCCTACGCCGGCAAATTCGGCCGTAACGGAATCTATGAAGCCGGTTGAGGGATCGAGGCGGTAGTCGGTATTGTTATGGGTGATACTGGCCATGACGGAACTGGTCGTCGTTGCCCCCAGCGGGAAACTGTCCGGGTCGGCATTATTGAAAATCTGATAAGCCTGCTGGGGGTTGAAGAGATCCTTCACCTCGAACTTGTACATGAGGAAGGTGCCGAGGAAGTCGTTGACCGGGTAGCCTCCCTTGATGTCGGCACCGGTCAGGCGCCGGGTGTAATCGTTGTAAATACGCTGCGAGCGGTAGATATCGCCCCCCAGGTTCCACTTGGTATCCAGGAAGTAGGGGTCGGTCATGCCGATGGAATAGGTCTGCGACTTCCCGCCGATGGAAGCGGAGACATTCGCCTTGAGCCCCAGGCCGAGAAAGTTCGATTGCTGCACGGAGCCCTGGCCGATGATGCCGTCCAGGGAGCTGTATCCACCGCCGACACTGAAGGAACCGGTCGGCTTCTCCTTGACATCCACGTTGACGTTAAGCTTGTTGGCGGCGCTCCCCTTGGCCGTCGCAAGGTTGGCTTCCTCGAAATAGCCGGTGTTCATCAGGTTTTGTTTGCTGCGCTTCATGCCGGTGGCGCTGGAGAGTTCGGTCTCGGTGACGCGCAACTCGCGGCGGATAACCTTGTCGCGGGTCTTGGGGTTGCCGGCGATGTTGATTCGTTCAAGCGAAACCAGTTCCCCCTTTTCCATATCAAAGGTCAGGTCAACGATTAGTTTCGCGTTGTCGGCCTTTGTCAGCGGGTTGATGTTGGCGAAGGCATACCCCTTGTCGGCGTAGACGTCGGTCAGGGTGGCAATGTCGGTGCGCAGGGTGCCCCGGCTGAAGACCTGTCCCGGCTCGCCCTTGATCTTCTTCCGCAACTCGCTGGCCGGTTCCAGCAGCTCCCCCTTGAAATCAATGACACCGATCCGGAACTGTTCCCCTTCCGTAATGCCGATGAACACCTCCAGGGCGTCCTTGGCATCGGTCAGCTTGATCGTCGGCTCACCCACCTTGACATTGATGTAGCCGTTGTTCATGTAGTGGTCGGCAATCAGCAAGGCGTCGTTTTTCAGCACCTCCTCCTTGTACGTGCCGGCCCCGGTCAGCCACGATAGAAACCACTTCTCGCTGGTTTCCATGACCTTGCGCAACTGGCGGGGGGTGAAGGCCCGATTCCCGTCGAAGTGGATGGTGCGGATGAGGATCTTCTGTCCCTCGGTAA
>JBEKFJ010000197.1:0-8620 GCA_050013355.1 Oryzomonas sp. | reverse complement strand
ACACCCGGCTCCTCCCGGTATCCCGGCATGGTCCTGCCGTCGGCGGTGCCCCTGCCGTACTGCCCCCGCACCGCGGAGTGATGGATCTCCTCGGGCCGTATCGGCCGTATGGCGCGCAGCAGGTCCACCTTTTTGTTGCGGACCTCGTCGGCATCGAAGGAGATCGGCGGTTCCATGGCAATGAGGCAGAGGATCTGGAGCAGGTGATTCTGAACCATGTCGCGCAACGCGCCGGAACTGTCGTAGTATCCTCCCCGCTCCTCAACCCCCACCGTTTCGGCGACGGTGATCTGCACGTGATCGATGTAGCGCCGGTTCCAGATCGGCTCGAAGAGCGAGTTGGCAAACCGGAAGGCAAGGATGTTCTGCACCGTCTCCTTACCCAGGTAGTGGTCGATACGGTACATCTGGGACTCGGCGAACATACCGCTCAGAAACTGGTCCAGCGCCACGGCCGTCGCCAGGTCCCGGCCGAACGGCTTCTCCACCACCAGGCGGTCCCGCCGGCAGTCACGGCAGACGCCGAGTCGCTGCAGGAACGCCGCGGCAACTTCCACCATCTCAGGGGGGATGGCGAGGTAGAATACCCGGTTCGCCCGGACACCCCAGGCCCGCTCCAACTCCTCCAGCCTCTGGCTGAGCACCGGGCCGGATGACGGGTCGCTGAAATCGTCGGAGAGGTAGGCAACATGCGCGGCAAACCGGTTCCAGGCATCCTCTTCCGCCGGCTTGCGCCGTGAGAAGAGGTCCATCCCTTCCCGGAGGCGCCGGCGGAACGCCTCGTCGTCCAGTTGCTTGCGGGCCACCCCCACAATGGCGAACCGCTCGGGCAGGAGTTTGTCGAGATGGAGGTTGTAGAGCGCCGGGATCAGCTTGCGCCAGGCCAAGTCCCCCCCGGCGCCGAAGATCACCAGTATGGTCGGTTCGAGCTGCACGGCATGCGGCATGGTCAATCCCCCTTCCCCGTATCCTTCTCCCGATGGCCGCCGAACTGGTAACGCATGGCGGAAAGCAGACGGTCGGCAAAATCGGCCTGGCCGCGGGAACTGAACCGCTCAAAGAGGGCCGCGGAAAGGATCGGGGCGGGGACCCCCTCGTCGATGGCCGCGGAAACGGTCCAGCGTCCCTCCCCCGAATCGGAGACGCGGCCCGCAAATCCGTCCAGTCCGGGGCTGTCCAGGAGCGCCTGGGCGGAGAGATCAAGGAGCCAGGATGCGACCACGCTCCCCCGCCGCCAGAGTTCGGCGATCTCGGTGAGGTCAAGGTCGTACCGGTAGAGCTCGGGATGGCGCAGCGGGGTCGTCTCGGCGTCCATCTCCTGCCCCTCCTTGCCCGCATTGGCCCGGGCTAGGATGTTGAACCCTTCGGCATAGGCCGCCATCAGGCCGTACTCGATGCCGTTGTGGACCATCTTGACGAAGTGTCCCGCGCCGCTCGGGCCACAGTGCAGGTACCCCTGTTCTGCTGTGCCGGGGCGACCTTCGCGGCCGGATGTGCGCGCTATGGTGCCGATGCCGGGCGCCAAGGCAGCGAAGACCGGTTCCAGCCTCGCCACGGCGTTTTGATCCCCGCCGATCATCAGACAGTAGCCCCGTTCAAGCCCCCAGACCCCGCCGCTGGTCCCCACGTCCAGATAGCTGATTCCCAATTCCCGTAATTCCGCGCTCCGCCGGATATCGTCATGATAGTGGGAATTTCCGCCATCGATCAGGATGTCGCCCGGCTCCAGGAGCGGTGCGATGTCCGCGATGGCGCCGTCCACCGCTGCGGCCGGAACCATCAGCCAGACCGCGCGGGGTGAGGCCAGTCGGCTGACAAACTCCGACAGCGACGCCGACCCGGTGGCGCCTTCGCCCGCCAACTCCGTCACCACGGCGGGAGTCCGGTTGTAGACCACGCAATCATGCCCCCCCCGCATCAGGCGCCGCACCATGTCCGCCCCCATCCTTCCCAGGCCGATCATCCCCAGTTGCATCTCTTACCCTCCTTCGGTTCCTTGCCGGTCACACCGGCAGGGTCAGTCCCAACGCCGCAAGCTCCCGGCTGGTAGTGTCATGGTCCCGGTGGACGATCCCGCGAATCCCAAGACTTGCGGCCACCTCGACGAACATGGGCCGGTCTTCGATGTACAGCACTTGCTCCGGCGCCACCTGGGCAATGTCCAGTGCGATCCGGTACATGTCCGCGTCCGGCTTGCGGAAGTGGACGAAACACGATGCCACGAAAAAGTCGATGAAGTTGCCGAGCCCGAAGGTCCGGATACGGTACTCGGTCAACTCCCGCCCCTCGTTGCTGACAACGGCAACCTTGAGCCGGTGATGGGACTTCAGCCGGCAGATCAGGTCGATCATCCCTGAAAACGGCCTGGACTGCTCGAGCATGAACTCCCGGAATTCGTTCCGTGTGATATGGCGCGGTTCATGGAATACCACCCGCTCCAGATACTCGTCAAGGGTGAGCTTCCCCTCTTCGTAGGTATCGAAGGTCAGGTGGTGACGCTCGTTCATCTCCTCATAGTCGAGTCCAAAGGTATCGGCGGCCAGCCGGCGTGCCTTCCGGTCCCATCCGTTGGTCAAAAGCACGCCGCCGATATCGAGGAACAGGGTCGAAATGGGTTCCGTCATGGCATCAACTCCCCACGCTCAAGCGCCGCCACCTTTGCGATGCGACGCCGGTGACGCTCGGCGCCGCTGAAGGATGCGGCCAGGAAAGCCCGCACCAGTTCCCAGGCTACGGCATAACCGACCACTTGGCTCCCAAGGCAGAGAACGTTCATGTCGTCGTCTTCCACCCCCTGATGGGCGGAAAAGGCGTCGTGTATAAGGGCGGCCCTCACCCCGGCCACCTTGTTGGCAGCGATGGAGGCCCCTACCCCGCTGCTGCAGAGGGCGATCCCCCGATCAAGGCTCCCCGCTGCAACGGAGCGGGCAAGGGGGATGACGAAGTCGGGGTAATCGTCAGCCGGGTCCGGGTCCCGGGCCCCGAAATCAACCACCTCAAAACCCGCTGCCCGCAGGTCGGCGGCCATCCGCTCCTTCATGCTGAAGCCGCCGTGGTCGGCGGCAAGTCCGATGGAGATTCACAGAGAAAAACAGATTTAACTGGATAAAGGGGGTGAACAGGATAAAAAGTCTTATGTCTTTACCCGTACTGATTTTAGGTTTTATCCCTTTCATACTGTTCATCCATGTAACATAGCTTCTGCCTTTGACGTTCTTCGTGTCTCTGTGGCTCCGTGGCAAAACTGCTATTATAGGATTATTTGACAGGTACTATGTGTGCTTGATGAAGGTCCCCTTCTCGTATTCCTCAAAGGCGATGTGCAACTCTTCCTGGGTGTTCATGACGATCGGCCCATACCAGGCGACCGGCTCGCCGATCGGCTGGCCCGATACGAGGAGAAAACGGACCGGCCGCTCCTGGGTGGTGATGGCCACTGCATCGCCGTCGCCGTAGAGGACGAGATCCTCCGCGTTGCAGGCGCACTGCCGTTTCATGTCGAAGTAGCTGGTCCTCACCACCTCGTGGGCATAGGCGTTTCGTTCAGGATCGAAATACCCCTCCCCGTCCACCACGTAGGCGAAGGCCTTGTGCCCGCGCCTGATGGGGTGCATGAAGATCGTCTCCGGCGGCACCGTCACATCCAGGTATGCAGGGTCGATGACCACGTCCCGCACCGGCCCCCTCACCCCGCCGAGTTCGCCGCAGATGACCTTCGCCCGGACATCCCCCGCAAGGGTCACCTCCGGGATCTCGTTGGCCGTTATGCCGCGGTAGCGGGGGTCCATCATCTTGTGGGAGGCAGGAAGGTTCGCCCAGACCTGGAACCCCCACATGAGGCCGTCGTTGTCGCCCCGCGGCATCTCCTGATGGATGATGCCGCTGCCGGCGGTCATCCACTGCACGTCACCCGACTCGATGATCCCCTTGTTCCCCATGCTGTCGCCATGCTCCACCCGGCCGTGGATCACGTAGGTGATCGTCTCGATCCCCCGGTGCGGGTGCCAGGGAAACCCCTTCAGGTAATACGGGGGGTAGTTGGAATGGAAGTCGTCCAGCAGGAGAAAAGGGTCGAACGACGGTACCTGGTTATTACCGAAAGCCCGTTTCAGGTGGACGCCGGCCCCTTCGATGGTCGGCTTGCTCTTCCAGACCTTGTTGATCTTGCGCACGGATTCCATAGCTCCCCCTTCGTGGTGTCATGTCCCTCAAAATGCGAAGCAGTCGCAGCCGAGCCCCCAGAGGCGGGACTCTTTCGGCGACCAGACCTGCCGGTGGCTGCCGCAGCAGCCGCTATGCAGCGCCGTATTGGCCGCCGCAGCACGGTGGTAGCCGCCGTAGCTGCCTACCGGCGACCAGTCGGGGCTTACCGGCAGGGGCGGAGGCGCGAGATTGCCGAACTCCTGCGCACCGTAGACAACCTTCCCGCCAACGATGGTGAGGAGCGATTCGATCCCCTTGATCTCCTCCTCCGAAACGGTGAAATAGTCGGCCAAGAGGACCGCCATATCGGCAAGCCGGCCCGGGGCGAGGAGCCCCTTTGTCCCATCCTCGGCCGAGAACCAGCTGCTCCCGGCCGTGTAGAGCCGAAGCGCCTCTTCGCGCCCCAGGCGGTTTGCCTCCGGGTAGAGCCGCTGCCCGCCGACCGTCCGGCCGCTCACGAGCCAGTACAGGGAGACCCACGGGTTGTAGCTCGCCACCCTGGTCGCATCGGTGCCGGCGCCGACCGGTATCCCCATGTCCAGCATCCGCCTGATGGGCGGGGTCTGCTCGGCAGCGCCTGCGCCGTAACGGTCGATGAAATATTCCCCCTGGAAGGCCATGCGGTCCTGGATGGCGATGCCGCCGCCCAGGGCCTTGACCCTCTCCAGGTTCTTCATCGTGATGGTCTCGGCATGGTCGAAAAACCAGCGCAGCCCATCGAAGGGGATGTCGCGATTGACCTGCTCGAAGATGTCGAGGAAACGGGAGATGGACTCATTGTAGGTGGCGTGCAGCCGAAACGGCCAGCGCTTCTCCGCCAGTAGGCGGACCACCTGGGAGAGTTCCTCCTCCATGACCGGCGGCAGGTCGGGACGCGGTTCCAGGAAGTCCTCGAAGTCAGCGGCAGAAAAGACGAGCATCTCGCCGGCCCCGTTCATGCGGTAGAAGTCGTCCCCCTTGCCGGGCGAGGTCATCCCGATCCACTGGGAGAAATCCGCCAGTTCACCCTTGGGGTGCTGGGTGAAGAGATTGTAGGCGATCCGCAGGGTGAGTTCCCCCTTGTCCGCCAGATCCCCGATCACCCGGTAATCATCGGGGTAGTTCTGGAAGCCGCCGCCGGCGTCAATGGCGCTGGTAAGCCCCAGGCGGTTCAATTCGCGCATGAACTGGCGGGTCGAGTTGACCTGGTCCGTTACGGAGAGCTTCGGCCCCTTGGCTAGGCTGGCGTAGAGGATCATGGCGTTCGGCTTGGCAATCAGGAGGCCGGTCGGGGTGCCGCTCTTGTCGCGCTGGATCTCCCCGCCCGGAGGGTCGGGCGTTTCTCTCGTATACCCCAGACTACGCAGTGCGGCGCCATTGATGATGGCGCGGTCGTACAGGTGCAGGATGAAGACCGGGGTCTCGGGGGCAACCCGGTTGATCTCCTCCAGGGTCGGCATGCGCCGTTCCTGAAACTGGAACTCGGTCCAGCCGCCGATCACCCGCACCCACTGGGGCGGCGGGGTTCGCCGCGCCTGTTCCCGGAGCATCTCCAGCGCCAGAGATAGCGACGGGACTCCGTCCCAACGTAGTTCCATGTTGAAGTTGAGGCCGCCACGGATCACGTGGATGTGGGAATCGTTGAGGCCCGGGATGACGCGCCGCCCTTTCAGGTCGATGCGCACCGTCTTCTCAGCGGCAACGGCGAGAAGTTCCTCCCCCCCGGTGGCGGTTATGCGTCCCCCCGCCATGGCAACGGCCGAGACCTGGGGGCGGGCGACATCGAGGGTGGTAATCAAACCGTTGTGCACAATCAGATCGGGTGAGTTCATACCATTACCTTTCTATGGGTTGGGTAGCGAAATGATCCGTTCGACCGTAGCCGAGATTGCGTGTGCGAAGAGCGTTATTTATTGCTTGTCACACTCCTGGTTTTCTCTGTGTCTCTGTGTCTCCGTGGCAGGTTTGTATTAATAAGGCCGGTTCAATACTATGTTACCAGGTGTTCAGCCTTGTTGATCAAACTGGCAAGTTTCGCATCGAGCAACCGCGCCACGGCCGTGACCTCCGGGTTATCGAACTGCCCAAAGAGAGAGGAGGGCTGGTCGTATTCTACGCGCGTCGATCGGTTTTCGGCTTCGTAGACAAACAGCCTCAGAGGCGCATAGAGTCCTGCCCTGATATCATGGCGCGTCATCGAGGCCGCGATGAGCGGGTTTCCCAGGACAAACTGCTTGGCCTTTTTGGGAGTCCCATAGATACACAATAGTCTACCATGGTCCTGAACATTGAAAAGCATCAACCCTTCTTCTCCAGCCGCTTCCATAAGACGTTCCTCAACCGGGCGCGGATCGGTCTCCATCCCTTTGAGGAGAGTGTCGTCAAACCGGCCGAGGGATTGTTCGAGTATCTGGGTGAAATCATCAAAGTCAGCATAGAGTTCCAAGGAGACGTGGCGTACTTCGATAGCATGTTCCATGTTCCGCTCCAATCTGCTCAGCAGGTTATTGAGAATCTGCGGCCCGTTGCCGTTCGTTCAAAAGTTCAACGAACGCCGGGCCGGCATCAGGGGTTGAGTGGGATGTGATCGCCCGCGCCTGCCGGCATGGTCATTTTTTCCGCCGAGACGACCCACCCTCCCCCCAGGGCTTTGTAAATATTGATCAAGGCCTGTAAAAGCCCGCCCTTTGTCTGAGCTTGGGCAAGCTCGGCATCAAACAGGCTCCGCTCGGCGTCCAGCACCTCGATATAGCTCGTATAGCCGTTGTCATAGCGGAGCCGGGCCGTACTGGCGTACGTGCGGAGCGCCTCCACTTGACGGGCCTGGGCATCGAGTTGCTCGCGGGTGCGGCGATGATCGATGAGGGAGTCCTCCATGTCGCGGAAGGCGTTCTGGATCGCCTTTTGGTATTGAAGGAGCGCCTCCTCCCGGAACGCCTCTGCCGCCTTGACCTCCGCGCTAATGGCGCCGCCGGTGAAGATCGGCTGGGTGATCGGGGCGGCCCAGTTCCACATTCGGGCCGGGCCGGTGAAAAGTTGCGATAGTCGCATGCTCTCCCAGCCGAACAAGCCGGTCAAGGAAATGCTGGGGAAGAACTGGGCGCGCGCCGCGCCGATCTGGGCATTGGCCGCTATCAACCCCTGCTCGGCCTGGCGGATGTCGGGCCGCCTTTCCAGGAGGTCGGACGGGAGCCCGGCGGGAACGGCCGGGGCCTCCAACGCATCGATGGCCTTTCCCCGCCCGATAGCGGCCGGGTTGCGTCCGAGGAGAAGGCTCAGGGCGTCCTCCTGCTGGGCGATGGCCTTTTCTATGGCCGGAATGGTGGCAAGCGCCCGTTCATACTCGGACCGAGCCTGACTCAGTTCGAGATCCGAGACATACCCGGCCTGAAAGCGGAGGATGAATATATTATGGGACTCCTCACGGCTCTTGGCGGTCCTTTCGGTGATCTCCAGTTGCCGGTCCAGGTCGCGGAGGTTCACGTAGGCGCCGGCCACCGAGGTGATGAGGGAAAGGATGACGGCCCTCTTGCCCTCCTCGGAGCCGATGAGGTCGGCGCGGGCCGCCTCCGTAACCCTTCTCAGTTTTCCCCAGAGGTCGATCTCCCAACTGGCGAAGAAGTTGGCCTGGTACAACTCGGTCGGGTTTGGCGTTCCGGCGGGGAGCGGGGTCTGGCCGCGCCCGGTGGTGCGCTCCACGCCCGGGCTGACGCCTGCCCCTATCTGCGGGAACAGGGGAGCGCGGGCCACGGCATAGCGTCCCCGGAATTCCTCCACCCGGGCCGCTGCGATCTTCAGGTCCTTGTTTTCCCGGAGGGCAACGGCGATCAAGTTGTTCAGCACCGGATCGTTGAACTGCTCCCACCAGGCGGTATCAGCCGGCTCTTTGGCTTCCTTTTCCGCGAAGCGCCACGATTGCGGGGTCTCCACCGCAGGCCGCCGATAGTCGGGACCGACCATGCAGCCGCCGAGGGCCAGGCATGTGAGCGTAGCTGCGAATATTCGGCTCATTCCTATTCCCCTTTACCGTGTCCCGGTTTGTCTTCGTTGTGTTCCGTTTCCGCCTCGCCGCCCCTTCCTGCTTTGCTGAACTTCTCGATGACGTAGAACATCATCGGGATGAAGAAGATGGCGATCCCGGTTGCCGCGAGCATGCCGCCGATGACGCCGGACCCCATCACGTTCCGGGCGATGCCGCCGGCGCCGCTGGAGAGCGCCAGCGGCAGGCAGCCGAGGATAAAGGCAAAGGAGGTCATGAGGATCGGCCTGAGCCTCAAGCGCGCGCCGGTCAGTGCCGCCTCCTGCAACTCCATCCCCTTTTCGTATTCATTCTTGGCGAATTCGACGATCAGGATGGCGTTCTTGGCAGCAAGGCCGATGAGAACGATGAGCCCGATCTGGGCGTAGATATTGAACTGCATCCCGCGCACGAGCAGCA
>JBEKFJ010000196.1:0-5592 GCA_050013355.1 Oryzomonas sp. | reverse complement strand
GCGTTCTTGGTGCGCCGCAACTGCCCAAGAATCGCCCCATCCCCCTCGTACAGCCGTTCAAAGGCCTCTGCGCTGACGCTCCCCAGCCTTTCGGCGCCGGCAAGTATCCGGCGGCGCTCCTCCAACTCCTCTTCCTCGCCGGCTTGAGGCGCTGCACGGGCTATCTCGTCGGACTGATACGATAAAAGGTCCAGTCTCCGTTCAGCCTCCCGCTCCTCTTCGTCCAGGCCCGCGAGGCGCTCCTGAATGGCGCGGAAACGTTCGAAGAGCCGGCTGAACTCCTCCCGCTGCCCGCTCAGGCCGGCATAGGCGTCCAGGAGCCGCATATGGTTTTCCGGCCGAAGCAGGGTCTGGGATTCATGCTGGCCGTAGATATTGATCAGGAGGGGGGCGGTGTCGGCAAGGAGCGCCAGGGTGGCCATGCTCCCGTTGATGAAGACCCGGTTTTTCCCGGCCCGTGAGATAGAGCGCTTGACGAGCAGTTCGTTGTCGCAGTCAAATCCGGAATCCCGGAGTTGCCGGGCCACCTCTGGTTGGCTGGATATGTCGAACAAAGCCTCCACGACCGCCTCGTCCGCACCGGAACGGATCAGGTCGGCCGAGGCGCGGCCTCCCAGGATAAGGCCGACGGCATCGATGATGATCGACTTGCCGGCGCCGGTCTCGCCGGTCAGCACGGTAAGACCCTCTTTGAAGGAGATATGCAGGGTGTCGATGATGGCGATGTTCCTGATGGTCAGGTCGGTCAGCATGGGATCACGCTCCACATTGTACGCCGGGGCCGCATTACTGCCCTCCCCACTTCAGTTTTGTCCGCAATACCTCGAAATAATCCCGGCTGCGCGACATGACCAGGGCGGTGGTATCGAGGGCCGAGCGGACATCGACCGAATCCCCCTCCATCAGTTCGAAGCCGACCTGGCCATCAAGGGTCAGATAGACCTTTTCGTCAAAGGAGGACGCCACGGTGATGGTGATATTCGACTCGTTGGAAACCACGATGGGGCGGTTCGTCAGCGTATGGGGACAGATGGGGGTAATCACGATGCAGCTCATCCGGGGGTGGATGATGGGGCCGCCGGCGGACATGGAGTAGCCGGTGGAACCGGTGGGAGTGGAGATGATCAGCCCGTCGGCCCGGTAGGTGGTCAGGAAATGGCCGTTGACCGTGGTTTCCAGGTCAATGATGCGGGCCAGGGCCCCCTTGTTGATGACGATATCGTTCAGCACGTTATTCTTCTCTATCTCCCTCCCCTCCCGGAAGACGATCACCTCCAGCATCATCCGCTCCGAGACGCACGAGGCACCCTTCAGGCACTGCTCCAGGACCGGGTAGAGTTCCTCCACCGTTACCTCGGTCAGGAAACCGAGACTCCCCAGGTTGACCCCCACGATGGGTACTTCCTTGCCGCTGAAGAGCCGCGCCACCGAGATCAGCGTGCCGTCGCCCCCCAGCACCACCACCAGATCGGCCTGTTCTCGGATGTCCTCGGCCGTGGTCCCCCTGGGATAGCCGATGTGGCTTGCCATGTGCACCTCCACCAGCGGACGGCACCCCTTTTCCTCCAGCCAGTTGATTAGGTCGTCGGCAACCCCCTGGCAGCGCGGGTCATGCTTTTTGGCGAATATGGCAACGTTTTGAACCGGCATATGTCACCCTTTCAGGCGTCTGATCTTTTCCAGGCTCGCTTCCAGCACCAGCTTCTTGTCGGCCACCTCGGCCAGCTTCTCCCGCTCCTTGGCAACCACATCCGCCGGGGCGCGCTCGACAAAGCTGGGATTCTCCAGCTTCTTTGAAAACTGGTCGATCTCTTTTTCGATCTTGGCGATCTCCTTGAGCAGGCGTTTCTCCTCCTCTTCCGCATCCACCAGCCCTTTGAGCGGCACGTAGATCTGCACGTCTCCCGCCACCTGGATGGAGGCATCCTCCGGCTTCTCGATCCCCTGGCCGATGGCCAGGTCAGCGACCCGGGCCAGACTGATGATGGCTCCCTCGCCATGCTTCATCAGCCTGAGGCTCTCTTCACCGCCGCAGGAGAGGATCACGCTGATCTCCCGGGAAGGGGGCACCTCCATCTCGCCGCGGATGTTGCGGATGCCGCCGATGACCGCCATGACCCGCTCCATATTGGCCGCCGCCTCCGGGTAAAAACGGTCCGGGCTCGGTTCGGGGTACGGGGCCAGCATGATGGTCGCCCTCTCCTTCGTGCCCGGCAGGGCCTGCCAGATCTCCTCGGTGATGAAGGGCATGAAGGGGTGCAAGAGCCGCAGCAGATGCTCCAACGTGTACCACAACACATACCGGGCCGTTGTCTTGCGCAGCGGGTCGTCGCCGTACAGGTCTTTCTTGGAGAGTTCGACGTACCAGTCGCAGAATTCGCTCCAGGTAAACTGGTACAGCCCCATGGCCGCCTCGTTGAAGCGGTACTCCGACAGGGCCTTGTTCGTCTCCCGGCTAGCCTCGTTCAAGCGGTGCAGGATCCACTTGTCCCCTTCGGCGAGCGCCAATTCTCCCAATCTCAAGGGATCGGGGTCGAAGCCTTCCAGATTCATCAGGGTAAAGCGGGCCGCATTCCAGACCTTGTTGCAAAAATTGCGGTAGCCGGCAATACGCTCCTCGGCCAGTTTGATGTCCCTCCCCTGGGCGGCAAAAGCGGCCAGGGTGAAACGGAAGGCATCGGTGCCGTACTGGTCGATGATCGTCAGCGGATCGATCACGTTCCCTTTGGACTTGCTCATCTTCTGCCCCTGTGCATCCCTGACCAGGGCATGGATGTACACGTCCCCAAAAGGGACCTCGTCCATGAAATGCAGCCCCATCATCATCATGCGGGCCACCCAGAAAAACAGGATGTCGAAACCGGTCACCAGGCAGGAGGTGGGGTAGAAGGTGGCCAGCTCTGCCGTTTGTTCAGGCCACCCCATGGTGGAGAAGGGCCACAGGGCCGAGGAGAACCAGGTGTCCAGGACGTCGGTCTCCTGGCGGATCTCGTCGCTCCCGCATCTGCTGCATACAGCCGGGTCCTGCATGGCCACGGTCACCTCGCCGCAGTGGTCGCAGAACCAGGCCGGGATGCGATGCCCCCACCAGATCTGGCGCGAGATGCACCAGTCGCGGATATTCTCCATCCAGTCATAGTAGGTGTTTTCCCACTGCTTTGGGATGATGCGGGTTCTGCCGTCCTTAACCGCGGCCAGGGCCCGCTCTGCCAGGGGGGCGACCTTGACGTACCATTGCAGCGACAGATAGGGTTCCACAATGGTCTTGCAGCGGTAACAGCCGCCGACCGCCATGGCGTGGTCCTCGATCCGCTCCAGCAGCCCGGCGGCTTCCAACTCCCCTACGATCCGCTTGCGGGCCTCGAAGCGGTCCATCCCCTCGTACTGGCGGCCCGCCGCGTTGATGACGCCCGACTCGTCAAGGACGTTGATCATATCCAGGCCATGACGCTGGCCGACCTCGAAGTCGTTGAAATCGTGGGCCGGCGTGATCTTGACCACCCCGGTGCCGAACTCCCGGTCCACGTACTCGTCGGCCACCACCGGGATCTCGCGGTTGACCAGCGGCAGGATCACCTTTTTGCCGATCAGGGCCTGGTAGCGTTCGTCCTCGGGATGCACGGCCACCGCCGTATCGCCCAGCATGGTCTCGGGGCGGGTCGTCGCCACCACCACGTGCAGTCCCGGTTCACCGGCCACCGGGTAGCGGATGTGCCAGAGGTGCCCCTTCTTGTCCTCGTGCTCCACCTCGATATCCGACAGGGCGGTATGGCAGCGGGGGCACCAGTTGATCAGACGGTTGTCGCGGTAGATCAGGCCGTCCTGGTACAGCTTGACGAACACGGTGCGCACGGCCTTGGACAGCCCCTCGTCCATGGTGAAGCGTTCCCGCTCCCAGTCGCAGGACGCGCCCAGGCGTTTCAACTGGCCGATGATCTGGCCGCCCGACTCGGCCTTCCACTTCCAGACCCGTTCGATAAATGCCTCGCGCCCCAGTTCGTGGCGGTCCATTTTCTCGGCCGCAAGCTGGCGCTCCACGACGTTTTGCGTCGCAATGCCGGCATGGTCGGTGCCCGGCATCCAGAGCACGTTATACCCCTGCTGCCGCTTCCAGCGGCAGAGGATATCCTGCAGGGTGTTGTTGAGCGCGTGCCCCATGTGCAGGGCGCCGGTCACGTTGGGGGGCGGGATGACGATGCTATAGGGTTTCTTGTCCGACGTGGCGGCGGCATGAAAGTATCCCTTGGCCTCCCATTCCGCGTACCACCTTTTTTCCACGTCGTGCGGTTCGTAGCCTTTTGCCAGTTCTTTGGTCATGGTCGCGTAACACCTTTACTTCAATGATTTCGAGCTATTCCGGGGTATTTACCGATGGCGCTTCGCTGCAACGACATTCGCTCCTGGCAACCCGAACTGACAATATAAAAAAAACAGGGGGATTATGCAACATCCCCCTGCAGATCAACTCCTATTTCTTAAAGAGACTCAGCAATTACGTGATTGAGTCTAATCGCTAATCCCTTCTGTTCACGGTGGCCAACTGATAGCATATCCTATGGAAGTCTCATTGCCAGCGGGAGTCTTGACATCAACGGTAAGTACACCACCGCCTGCTGTTGTGGCTGTATTACCTAACGCCACAGTGTAACTAATGGCACCCCCAGTATTTTGAGGAACAGTCGAAGGGGTGCTTGGACCGACTGTCAACCCATTACTTCCGGAGAATTTAACGATTGTGCCGGACGGCATGGTGTTGTTATTTTCATCGCTTATGGTTATGGTTCTGAACTCAGTGGTATTCAGACCTATCGAGTCCGATATAACAGGAGTTATTCCATCTTTAGCATAAAGAGTAAAAATGGGATCACTGCCGCTCATCACAAAATAATAGTTTATAAAGATATGTTTTGAACGGGGGCTGCCAACGGAACCAGCGCCCTGTAACGCCCCGTTAAACTTGCCGTCCGGGCCGTTGAATACGCCGTCGTTATTGAAATCGATAAACGTTTCAAGAGGATCGCGCACACCGTTCCAGTTCTGGTCGAGGAAGGCCTCGGACCAGTCCGTGAATTCACCACATTGGCGCGAGGGGAGCAAGCCGGTGCCATCGGGAATTGGCGCGCAGCTTCCATCGGCAACCCCGTTCCCATTACTGTCAAGGAAACCCTCTTCCCCGACCGCATAGGCAAGGATCGTGGCCTGACCGTTCCGGGGCGGTCCGACCGGGTTTGTGGATGCATTGTATGCATACGGACGGGGCGCCTGACTCCGCCAGGTGACCGAGCATGCGCCTGTGATGTCGGTAGTGCAGTAAGGGTCGATATTGCCGCCCGAGGTGGTGAAGTACACCGCAACACCTTTGACGGGGTTTTTGAAATGGTCCCCCATGCGGGCCGTCACGGTGAGCGTTGTGCCATCATAATCCCATGATTCGCTATTCAGATTGGTCGAGGATATGGACATGGCATCCTGGGCGGGAAGTCCAGTGGCAACAACAAGCTGGTCCGACTGTGTCGATATGGTGGTTCCGGTCACGGTCGCGGTAACACGGACCGATGTGGCTATGGTCCCGGAATTGACGAACACGGCAAC
>JBEKFJ010000195.1:0-5592 GCA_050013355.1 Oryzomonas sp. | reverse complement strand
CGGCTATTCTGTCCTTTGGCATTATCCACCCCTTTCTTCTGTCATGCCGAGTCGCAATCAAACGCTGAGTCGGTAGCTTCTACCAATAGATCAGCGTTTACTTTTTGTCGGCAAAGGTCACCTTCAGTTCAGCTTCTGCGACAAGTTTGTCGGCTACCTGCACCTTGCCGGTGAAATTCCAGATGCCGCGCTTGCAGCCGACAGCCTCAATCTCAAGACGGAGTTGGTCGCCGGGAACGACCGGCTTGCGGAAACGGGCTTTGTCGATACCCACAAAATAGGGGACCTTCGAGCGGACACTGTCGTCGGACGAAACATAGGCCAGGATCGCGGTCGTCTGTGCCATGGCTTCGATGATCAGTACCCCTGGCATGACCGGATGCCCGGGAAAGTGGCCGGGAAAGAACGGCTCATTAACGGTGACATTTTTTATGCCGACGATACGCTTGCCCGTTTCCACCTCTTCGATACGATCCACCAACAGAAACGGATAACGATGCGGCAGGATCTTCATGATCTCGTTGATATCGAGCATAGCCACTCCTTTTGATTGCGGTTACGCGGTCAGCGCCTTCAAGCCGGCACTATCCTCGATATTTGCGGTTTCCACCTCTTTCGTGATCCGCTTGACCAGGCCCGACAAGACCTTTCCCGGGCCTATTTCAACGAACTTCACGACACCGTGTGCCGCCATGGTATTCACCGACTGCTCCCATAATACCGGGGAGCAAACCTGGGCCACCAGAAGTTGTTTGACGCGGCTATTGTCGGCATTCGGGGCGGCATCGGCATTGGCGACCACCGGCAACTTCATCGGGTTGGCCATTACCGTCTCCAGCACCCCGGCAAGCCGCTCGGCCGCAGGTTTCATAAGGGCGCAATGGAACGGGGCGCTGACCGGCAGCACCATGGCCTTCCTGAAGCCGCGGCCTTTGGCGATCTCTATGGCGCGCCCCACGGCGCCGCTATGGCCGGCGATCACGATCTGGCCGGGCGAATTGTAATTGGCCGGCGCAACAACCTCTCCCTGGGCCGCCTCGCGGCAGATATCCTCGAGCACCTCTCTTTCGATACCCAGCATGGCAGCCATGGTGCCGGTACCGACCGGCACCGCTTCCTGCATAAAGGTGCCTCGCGCCCGAACGGTCCTGACGGCATCGGCAAAGCCAAGGGCACCCGAACAGACCAGGGCCGAATACTCGCCAAGGGAGTGCCCGGCCAGGTAGTCGGCCTTGAGGCCGGTTTCCTGCTCGGCCACACGTAGTACGGCGATGCTGGTGGTCAGGATGGCCGGCTGGGTTGTGGCGGTCAGCTTCAGTTCGTCTTCGCTGCCCGCAAAACAGGTGGCGGACAGCTTCACGCCGAGGGCATCGTCGGCCTCTTCAAAGACCTGCCTGGCAACCGGAAAGTTATTGGCCAGATCCTTGCCCATGCCCGGATACTGGGATCCCTGACCAGGGAATATGAAAGCGGTTTTACCCATGAGAACTACCTTTCAATGAATAACCTTGAACTCATGTCCGATCCGAAAAGCCAGGGAGTGAAACCTACCAGCGTACCAGGGCTGAGGCATAGGTGAAGCCACCGCCGAAGGCATCCATCAGTATAATGTCCCCTGTTTTGATGGCACCGGAACGGTTTGCCTCGTCGAGGGCTATCGGAATCGAAGCGGCCGACGTGTTGCCGTAATTGTGAAGATTCACGAACACCTTGTCCTCGGAAAGACCCAGACGTTTGGCGGTTGCGTCGATAATGCGTCGGTTTGCCTGGTGGGGAATGAACAGCGATATATCGGAAGGCGACATGCCGTTTGCATTGAGGGCTGTGGTGGCGGCCTCTTCCATGGCCCGCACGGCATGTTTGTACACGTCGTTTCCTTCCATCTTGATGTAATAAAGGCGTTCGTCGACGGTGCGCCGGCAGGAAGCGGGGTTCCTGCTCCCGGCTGCGGGCAGGTAGAGCTGGTCCCAGTGGGAGCCGTCGCTGAAGATGTGCGTGGAAAGGATGCCGTTCTCACCCTCGCCGGCCTCCACGACCGCCGCACCGGCGCCGTCTCCGAAGAGGATGCAGGTATTGCGGTCCGTCCAGTCGACAACACGCGACAAGACCTCGGCTCCGATGACAAGGGCCTTCTTTGCGGCACCGGCTCGGATGTGGGTCGTGGCGATGGAGAGGCCGTACAGGAAGCCGGAGCAGGCGGCCGAGAGATCGAATGCCGCTGCCTTATGGGCCCCGAGTTCTTTTTGTATGATGCATGCGGTGGCCGGAAAAGGGAAATCAGGGGTCACGGTGCCGATGATGATCAGGTCGAGCTCATCGGCCCCGGTTCCGGACATGGCCAGGGCGCGCCGGCCGGCTTCGGCGGCAAATGTCGAGGTATATTCCCCATCCGCTGCAATTCGGCGCTGTTTGATACCGGTCCGGGTGGTGATCCATTCGTCGCTGGTTTCAACCATCTGCTCCAGGTCGCGATTGGTGATGATCTTATCCGGCAGGGCTGAACCGGTCCCGGTGATCCGGGCTCTCGACATGGCATACTCCTTCAAGCGATTGCCTGCGTTTTCTGGTTGTCGCGCTGAGCGTTGACCATGCTGTTTTCCGACAGCTTCTCGGCCACCCGTTGGGTGACGCCGCTTTTGGCATAATCGTGGGCAAAGCGAATGGCGTTTTTGATGGCTTTGACGTTGGAGCCGCCGTGGCAGATCATGCCAACGCCGTTGATGCCCAAGAGGGGAGCGCCGCCATATTCGGCATAGTCAACAATCTTCTTGAAACGGCTAAATGCGGCGCGTACAAAGAGATAGCCGAGTTTCGACACCCAGCTCTTGACGATCTCCTGCTTCAACATCGCTGCCGCCGCCTCAGCCAACCCTTCGGACAGCTTGAGCACCACGTTCCCCACGAAACCGTCGCAGACGATCACCTCCACGGTCCCCTTGAAGAGATCGCGGCCCTCCACATAGCCGGCATAATTGAGGGACGTCTCCCTCAGGATGGCGTTGGTTTCACGGGTCAGCTCATTGCCCTTGGAGTCCTCCTCGCCGTTGGACAACAGACCAACGGCCGGGTTGGTGATCCCCAGGGCATAGTGGGCATAGACCTCGCCCATGATGGCGAACTGGGCAAGGTGTTGTGGCTTGCAATCGACGTTGCCGCCCACGTCCAGTACGAGGGTCTTCCCTTTGAGAGTCGGAAATATCTGGGCGATGGCAGGACGCTCGATGCCGTTGATACGCTTGAGCACGAACATGCCGGCCGCCATGGTGGCCCCGGAATTGCCGGCGCTGACTGCGGCGCAGGCCTTCCCCTCCTTGACCAGCTCGAACGCCAGGCGTACGGAAGAATTTTTCTTCTTGCGCACCGCATCAGAGGCAGAGTCGTGCATCCCGACAACTTCACTGGCATGGAAGATATCAATGTCGAGACCGTTTACCCGATGCTTGGACAATTCGGCCTCAAGCCTGTCACGATCCCCCACCAGGGTGATCGCTATGCCAAATTCACGACCGGCGGCAACGGCTCCCGCAACTTCCACGGCCGGGGCGTTATCCCCCCCCATTGCGTCAACGGCGACTCTCAACATTCCCGGTAGTAACACGGACGACAAACTGTTACTGCGCCGAGGAAAGATCGATGACCTCTTTGCCCTTGTACGTGCCGCAGGTCGGGCAGGCGCGGTGGGGGAGCTTGGGAGACTTGCACTGGGGGCAGGACGAAACCGACTGGGTTGTCAGGAAATCGTGAGCCCTTCTCATATTTTTCCGGGATTTGGATGTCTTTTTCTTGGGTACAGCCATGTCGATTCTCCTTTGTTGGGTGAACGGCAAGGCCGCCACCGTGATAATTATCGGGAAATCTTGAAATCCTTCAGGGCGCTGAACTTGAAATTAATGCTGTCACGCCCGCAGGAACAGTCCCCCTGGTTCAGGTCTTTCCCGCACGTCGGACACAACCCCTTACATGTTTCGCTGCAAAGCGGCTTGAATGGGACCTCCATGGCGACCTGCTCTTCGATCTCATGGGTAAGGTCAATCTCGTCACCACTGTAGGTGGCCGAGACGAGGTCCTGATCATTCAGTTCGATCTCCTCTTCATCCGTTTCCAGGCCCATCGAGCCTTTGCGGAAAAAGATCGTGAAGTTCGAACCGATATGGGTTTCATACGACGCGAGACAACGGGAACAGGTCAAGGTCACCGTTATGGCAACGTTGCCCGCAACCCGCAGATGGTCATATTCGCGAACGGCGGTGACCTGGCCTCTGACGGGGCCGTTGAACAAGCATGCGCCGTCGGCCTGCATCCCCGAAAGCACCGGAAAGGCATCAACCGGTTCATCAATCTGTATGGTAAGCGCTTTTTCCTGAATATGGTCAACACTGATCTTCATGTATCAATCCGTATCCGTCGCCCAACAGCAGCGCTTAAAAGTGAAAGCTAGTTAGTATATGTAATGCTATTGGTTTGTCAAGACAATTACAAAAAAAACGAGTCAGGAAGCGGAAATTCCGGCCAAAACACGTTTCATCAGGCCGGGGGGCGGCAAAATTCCGGTCCAGATACGAAAGGCCAACTCCCCCTGAGCCGCCAGCATCCCGAGCCCGTTTGCGTGGCGCAGTCCCAGCCGTTGGGCCTCCTGCAAGAGCGGCGTAACCGGCGGAGCGTAGACCATGTCGTAGACGACCGCATTGCGGTTGAGCGCCTTCAGGTCAAGACCGGCAATGACCTCACCGTGCATACCCAGCGAGGTGGAGTTCACCACCAGGTCGGCCTCCCGGAGATTGGGGGGCAACTGCTGCCCGCCGTAACCG
The DNA here is from genome assembly GCA_050013355.1 of Oryzomonas sp. Lineage (GTDB taxonomy): Bacteria > Desulfobacterota > Desulfuromonadia > Geobacterales > Pseudopelobacteraceae > Oryzomonas. The sequence continues at coordinate 784 of JBEKFJ010000195.1, read as the reverse complement.
GCGACCAAGAGAACGGTATCGGGGTAGCGTGCCTCCATGGCCGTAACCAAGGCTGTGGCCCTGTCCCTGCTGCGATTGGCGATCGTGATACGCCGGGCGCCGGCCCGGCAGATGGCGGCAACGGCGCCGCGGGCCGCGCCGCCGGCTCCGATGATGATGACCGTGCTGTTTTCGGAGATAAAGGCAAACTCCTCGGCCAGAGATCTGACCAATCCGTCGCCGTCGGTATTGTAGCCGACCAGGCGGCCCTCCTCATTGCTGATGGTATTGACGGCGCCCGCCGCCTCGGCGCTTTCGTCGAGCCTGTCGAGATACGGTACGACGCCGGTCTTGTGGGGGATGGTCACGTTCACCCCTCTGACCCCGAGCGCGCGCAGGCCGGCAATGGCCTCGCCGAGGCGTTCCGGCTGGACGTCAAACGGAACAAAGACGCCATCAATGCCGCACGCATGCAAGGCCGCATTCTGCATGGCAGGAGAAAGGGTATGGTGCACGGGATGCCCGATGATGCCGAAAACCCGGCTTGATCCGCTCAGAGAAGAAAACATCCCATTACCTCGTTTCCATCCGGAAACTCCGGATGAGAAACTGAATGTTTCCGATTCGGAAAGGAGGAATTTTTCGCTCAGGCAAGGAAATCAAGGGGTTGCACGGAGGCGTACACGCCGCACAATTTTGCTTGCTAAATTGGACCGCGAAGGCGCCCGAAGGGTGAGGCCAACGGCCGAAGTCACAAGCAAGCCCGAAGATTGACGCCGCATGGGCGGAAAAGAACCCTTTCCGG
>JBEKFJ010000194.1:0-5624 GCA_050013355.1 Oryzomonas sp. | reverse complement strand
CACTGCATAGTAGCGGACCAAGTGGTAGCACAGGTAGTAGGCTAGGCTGCCGAGTGCCCTTAAACGCCCGGCAAGAAGAGACACCATGCCGATGTGGAGCTTGCGGCGGAGTAACCACACCCTAATTATCGCCGCGTCGGCAACCAGGAGAGCAGCAGCCGGCAGCAGCGTCCACCACCCCGCAAATACGGCCGCAAGGCAGAGCATCAGCACCATTACCAACACAAATGGGGCGGCCATCTGTTTCCTTCGCTGGGGATGGAGCAGTTGCAGCATCCCCTCGGAGGTTCCGTAATCGAAACGCCGGGACATGAAGGAACGGATCGAGCTGCGGTGCTCGTGCAAGACATTGCCGGCCGGGAGATAGGAGATGGTCCACCCCTTGTCGCGAAGACGCCACGTCAGATCAACATCCTCGCCCACATGCATGTTGTCCTTGAAACCGCTGGCGTCCCGGAAAGCGCTACGCCGGACGAGGAGGTTGCAGCTTGGCAGATAAAATGTGTCGTTGCCGCTGTTCCCGATGCGTTCCCGAGAGCCGAGCGAGAGGCTGGACATGACCGACTCATAGCGATCAACCGCCGATTCGGCGCACATCCCATCCACCTGCCCACCCACCGCTGCCATAGCCGGGTTGTTAAAGGCGGGGATCAGTTCTTTGAGCCAATCCTTCGAGGCGGTGCAGTCGGAATCTATGAAGGCCAGGATCTCGCCACCCGCACGGGAAGCACCCACGTTACGAGCTGCAGCAGGCCCCCTCCCAACACCACCCGACGGCACCAGCAGGGCCTGGAACTGTCGCGCCACCAGCGGGGAGTCATCGCTGCTGCCGTCGTCCACCACGATCACCTGGAGCTTTTCCCGAGGGTAGTTGAGACAGGAAAGAGAACTCAGGCAGCGCTGTAACTCGCCGGCCCGGTCTTTCACCGGTATGACGATGCTGACGTCCGGCAGCGTAGCAGGCTGTTCCGGAGCGCTTCGCTGCCGCTCCACGAAACCTTTGGCTGCCAGTTGTTCCATGATACCGACCTCGGCCTCGGATGGGGTGATAGGTTCCCCGCCTTCCCCTTGCCCAATGATATCCGCCAGTGATCGGTTGAGACGCACTACGCGGAGCGGTATCTTGGAAACCAGGTACATCCCCCCGTCCCGTTCCACCAGTTCCACGTTATTCGCCAGGCGATAGTTCATCTTGATGACCTCATAACTGACTATGCTTAGGTCGTATAGGAATTATAGGACCTATGGGACTTATGCACCTCTTGTGATTAATCCGCCACCAGCCCCTCTTCGCAAAAGATTTGTATCAGTCCGTCGGCCGTATCATCGACAGAAAGTATATGGAGTTTCCCTTCGCGGGCCTTGATGCCGCCTGAGAGAAGGGAAAGTATCCGCTCGAAGGCCGGCAGTTCGGGATCAGGCGTCACCACACGAACCGGGTCGGGACGCGGCACTCCATACTCTGCCGCGGCTAGATAGGCACCACTTTCGCCGATCTCCCAGAATGGGAGCCCCAGGTTGGCGAGCCCCCAGGTCTCTATCGGAATATCCAACGACTCGGTGACCGCCTCGATGGACGGATATCTGGGGGTGAGAATCCCCTCGAAGAGCATTATGCAGGGGAGAGGTGCGGTGACGGTCTGACGCGCCCCCCGATCCGACATGCGCTCCGCCTCTATCCGCTCCTTATGGGGAGCACATGAGACAACCGCGGAGATGCAGGGAATGCCGGCTGCGGCGGCTGCCAGGGCCGGCACCGGCTCATCCCCGCGATCCATCATCCGGCTGCCGGTGAAGACAAGATCCGGTGCAAGTATGGTTATGATACGGGCCAAGACCCGCGCATCGGCTACGGCGTCGCCACCTTCCATCCCATGGTCCCAGAAGCGGATGCCTCTATCCGCCCCCATCGAGAAGCCCAGGCGGAGCGTGTCATCAAGCCGGTCAGGGCCGACGGCAAGCACCGTTACCCGCGCTCCGGACAGATCCTTGAGGCAAAGCGCCTCTTCCAGAGCGGCCAGATCGGTCGGGTTCGGCACACGCCGCAGCCCCCGCTCGCTGATCCCCGCTCCGCGTGTCGTAATGCCGGCAGGGGGACGGGGATCGCTGCTCTCCCGAAGGAGGACAAGGATGTCGAGTTTGTTTTCATGCATGGATAGTCTCCAAAGAAATGATGAGAGATGAGGGTTGAAATATTTAATCGCTCATCCCTCAACCTTCATCGATTGTTTCTAAGTCATCCTATAGGCGACCCCGAACCCTCCCCGGGGGTAGCGCCAGCGGGTAAAGGCGTTGCGATGGCAGACGACATAGCAGGTACCGCACTCCAGACAGCCGTCGTGCACGAAGGTCATCATCTTTGTCTCTTCCGACCAGGTATAGCAGCGGGCCGGGCAGGAGTTGGTGCAGCCGCGATTGTCGCAACCGACACAGACCGCGGTGTCGAGAACGATATGGGGTTCCCTGTCGATGGTGAAGCTGGTGTTGTCGAAGATCTCGTCTATGTTCACAATGCCCTCCAGGCGGTCAGGGCGTCGGAGAGTGCCCTCGTCAGGCCGACCTTCTCCTTCACGTCCCCCAGGATGAGCTTGGGGATGCTCGTCTTTGGGGTGCCGTCGATGCGGTAGATGTGTTCCATCATGCTGCAGACCAGTTCCGGGTACTCATTGTAGATTCGGTCGATATGGAGCATTTTGGGAGCGTTCCTGAAGCCCTTCAGGTCCTTCATGATCCAGCTGAAGTCGAGCCGTTCCTTGTAGCGCTTGAGCGTCTTCTTTGAGAAATCCTGCCGCTGATGCGCCTCGATCACGGTCCTCCCCGCCAGGATGCCGGAGTGGGAGGCCAGATTGATCCCCTCCAGGTTGACGCCGGTGGCATTGCAGAGCGCCGCGGCATCACCGGTAACCAGGATGCCGTTGCCGAACAGTTGCGGGATCATGTTGTAGCCGCCTTCAGGGATGACATGGGCCGAATACTCCTGCAGCCGCCCCCCCCGCACCAGCTTGGCCACCTGCGGTTGCTCCATGAACTCGTTGAGCAGATCGTAGGGGGTCTTGCCGCTGGTGCGCAGGCTGGCAAGGTGGAACACCAGGCCGATAGAGAGCGAATCGTAGTTGGTGTAGAGGAAGCCTCCGCCGCGCACACCGGCGGTGCAGCCGACAAATTCATTGGCGAACCCCTGGTCCCGGACCAGGCCGAAGCGGTCGTCGATCATCTCCCGCGGCATGTAGATCAGCGCCTTGACACCCACCGCCATCTGGCTGGCGTTGAATGTGGGACGGCGCAGCCCGGCCTTCTGGGCCGTGAACGACAGGACGCCGTCGGCCGCAACCACCACCGGAGCATTCAGTTGTCCGGTGCGGCCCAGGATGGAGACCCCGGCGATCCGGCCGTCCTTGCGGATCAGATCATCCACCGTGGCCCGGGTGATCAGGGTGGCGCCGGCCTTGACGGCCTCCTCGGCCAGCCAGCGGTCGAAGCGGGGGCGGAATACGGCATAGCCGTTGTAGGGGGCTCGGTCGAAGTTGATGGTTTCATGCTGTACGTGGAAGCTGGCCTCCCCGGTCATGAAGGTGGTGCCCTTCTTGGCTATGTGGCGCTCCAAGGGAGCCTTGGTCCAGAAATCGGGCAGATACTCTTCGATGGAGGTCATGCGGTGCAGGATGCCGCCGAACATGTTCTTTTCGCCGGGGAAGGTGCCGCGTTCGACCAAGGCCACATCCAGCCCGGCAAGGGCCATGGTCAGGGCGGCCGAGGAACCGGCCGGACCAGCGCCGACAACGATTGCCTGATATGACTTGCTCATGACACCCCCCCGATCCTTGCCTTGACCTGCTCAAGAAGACGGGGCAGCAACCCCTTGAGGTCGGCCACGTATCCTTCATCGGCGTTGGGGAAGATGGGGGCCTTGGCGTCGCTGTTGACCGCCACGATCCGGCGGGAGTCCTTGATGCCGCCCACATGATGCATGGAGCCGGAAATCCCCAGAGCGACATACAATCGGGGTGCCACCGTGCGCCCGGTCTGGCCGACCATCCGTTCGAAACCGGTCCACCCCAGGTCGTAGACCGGCCGGGTGACGCCAAACGAGACGTTCAGAAGCTTGCACAACTCCTTGAGCTGGTCGAAGGTGGCCGGATCGCATCCCTTGCCGGCGCTGAAGATTACCTCCGCCTCGGTCAGGTCAACCGTCTGCGGGTCGGGCGGAATCCGGCCGGTAATGGTTGTTGCTGCACAAGCAAGGGAAACAGCAGGGTGCCATGTGGTTATCGAGGGCGAACTGGAGCGGACTGTGGGCATGACTACCCGGCTCAGCGCTCGCGGTGGGACCGTTGCGACCAGGGGGTGTTTGCGGTCCCACAGCCTGGTTTCAGCGATCCGGACCCCCAGGGCCTTGCGGGAGAGTCGTACGCCATCGGCACTCTGCTGGACGTTGATCAACTCCGTCATGATCGCGGCGTCGAACTCGTGGGCAACAACAGGAGCCAGGGTCGAACCCAGGTCGTTGTGCGGCAGGAGTATGACCGCTGCCGCTTCGTCCTTTGCCAGGCACACGAGATATTTTCCCAGCAACTCCGGTGTGTCGAGCAGTGTCTCCCCGGCCGCAATGCAGGTTATCGTGGGGGTGCCGTACGCCCCGAAAGCGGCCAGTTGCCCGCTATCGGGCGCAATAGTAACAGCCGCCCCCCAGGAGGTGCCAAGGATGCCGGCCAGGCGCGCCCCGTAGGAGAGCAGTCCCCGGCCGGTTTCATCAAGTTCGCCGCCGGGAAGATCGACAAAAACGAGGATTTTACCGTTGATGCCCATCAGATCTCCCTCCCGAGCTTATGGCCTTCCCAGATGGCCATATCGACCTTGCGGGGGGCAACACAATCTCCGATCCGGTACAGCTCCGGCACCTTACCCTTCAAGCTCATGTACAGGTCGTCGTCCGCCTGCTGCCCCATAACCAGGACTAAGGAGTCATAGGGACCCCAATCGAGCCAGACATTGGAGTAGACATTGAACCCCTTGACGGTCTTGGCTCCCGCCTCGCCGCCGACTTCCATGACCGCTATATCCGGGGTGAATGTGACTCCTTTCTGCAATAGCCTTTGGCGTGACGAGTAAAGGTCCTGGGTCGGCCCCAACTCTGCGCAGATGAACAGGCTGGAGGTGATCATGTCGACCTTTTTACCCTGGTTGGCCATGAACTCAGCGGTCGCTGTGGCGCGCTGGTGTCCGTCGTAGTCGATCAGGCAGACATTTTGTCCAAGCTCTGCCTCACCATTCAGCACCTGCAGGACATTGAATATCGCCGGGCCGTCGGCCCCCCCCACCGGGTGTTTTTTGGGAAAGCTGCCGGTAGCCACAATTACCACGTCCGGTTTCTCGGCCAGGATCTGTTCGGTGGTCGCTTCCGAGCCGAGTTTGACGGTCACGCCGGCCTTTTCCACCTGTGGTTTTTCGTTGCGTATGATGACGCCGAACTCATCGCGCCCAGGTCCCTTCATGGCTGTCACAACCTGTCCTCCCAGGGCCTCGTTCCGGTCGATGAGAGTGACCTTGTGGCCACGCCGGGCGGCAATCTTGGCGGCCCACATGCCAGCCGGGCCACCGCCGACGACAGTCACTTTCTTCTTCAC
>JBEKFJ010000193.1:0-10092 GCA_050013355.1 Oryzomonas sp. | reverse complement strand
TCTATTATTCAACAGGTTATACCGATTTCAAATCAAGGATGAAATCAAGGCGGCGAGGATTGAGGCGACGATGGCGTACCGGTAGTACGTTGAGGAGCCGAAGACGAACCAACGCAGATAGCGCCTTGATTTGGAATCGGTATTATAAAATCAAACAAGGAGGGACGCATGAAACAATCCGTGGGAGCAAAGACGTTGGCCACCCCGACGCCGGTATGGCTGGTTGGAACCTACGATGAAGCGGGTGCGGCAAACATCATGACCGCCGCCTGGGGTTGCATCTGCTGTTCCCAGCCCCCCTGCCTGGCGGTATCGCTGCGCAGGGCGACCTACAGCTATGCCGCCATCGAGGCGCGCAAGGCATTCACCATCAGCATCCCCTCTGAATATCAGGCGGCACAGGCCGACTACGTGGGGACCGTTTCGGGCCGTGATGGGGATAAATTCGCCGCCTGCGGCTGGACAGCGGTGAAGAGCGACCTAGTGGACGCCCCCTTTGTGGGTGAAGCGCCGCTGGTGGTGGAATGCCGCCTGCTGCATACCCTGGAACTCGGCCTGCATACCCAGTTCGTGGGCGAGATCGTGGACGTCAAGGCGGACGAGGCGGTACTGGGAGCAAAAGGATACCCGGACATCACCAAGGTCAGGCCCATGATCTGGGACACGGCCCATCGCGGCTACTACAGCGTGGGCGAATTCCTGGGCACGGCCTGGGAGATCGGTAAGGGACTCGGAATTAACTGATATACCAAGTATTACGCTCAGATTTAGATCGGATTTGTCGTTCCTGATTGAGCAAAACCGCAGGCGTAGCAGGGCTACGCCGAGGATTTTGTGATTGAAGGAGCGGCAAAGATGGCCTGAAGATGAGATGTAAAAGGGAGGCGCCATGATAGAGACCATCCGTAGCATGATCTGCCGTTTTGTCGGGGAAAGCCCGGCCGGCCGTTTCCCCGAGGACGGCCAACCGTATTTCGATGAACCGCTGGTCGGCTATGCCGCTGCCGACGACCAACTCTTCGATGACTACAAACGGATCATCGGGCCGTTTCACCGTACACCGCACGAAGTGATGGAAATCGGCTTCGGCACCGGCGTGCGGGCAGCCACGGTCATCTCCTGGATACTGCCGATTACCCAGCCGACGCGGGACAGCAACCGCCGGGAGGCGCTCTACCCCTCCCTGGCCTGGGCCCGCACCAGAAACTTCGGCGAGCAGTTAAACGCCGCCCTGCGCCGTCATGTGACCGAGTGGCTCGCCGAGCAGGGACACCGCGCCGTGGCTCCCCAGTTGGAAGCTACCTGGCGTGAATATGCCGACACCCCGTCCGGAAGGGCCTCCACCTGGTCGGAACGCCACGCAGCCTATGCCACCGGTCTGGGCACCTTCAGCCTGAACGACGCCCTGATCACCCCGCGGGGAATCGCCCATCGCTGCGGCAGCGTGATCACCGATCTAGCGCTGGCGCCGAGCACGCGCCCCTACCCTCATCACTATCACAACTGTCTTCATTACCGAAAGAAGAGCTGCGGCGCCTGCATCGCACGCTGCCCGGCCGGCGCCATCTCACTCCAGGGGCACGACAAGGATGCTTGCAGCCGCTACGTCTACGGCACCGCGGTCGCTGCGGTCGCTGAACAATTCGGCGTGACGCACACCGGTTGCGGCCTCTGCCAGACCAAGGTTCCGTGCGAGGGGGGCATCCCGGCCTAATTTCGCGGGCCATAGAATCAGTTTTTATAAGCAGGCTATTGAAAACCCCAGGTTGTTCAAAAATAGTCAGATCGTCGCACCCGCAGAAGGCCCTGAGGAGGCGTAGCAGCGCTACGCCGCACGAAAGGGCTTTCGAGGACGGCGGCGAGATGGCTGTTTTTCAACAACCTTAAAGAGGAGGAAATATGAGTTTGGTAACCATTGATCACACCACCTGCCGGCGTGACGGCATGTGCGGCGAAGTATGTCCCCCGGCGCTTTTTGAGGTGGATGGGGAGGGATTTCCCGTTTTTCGTGCCGGTGGAGACCAGGACTGCATCACCTGCGGCCACTGTGTCGCCGTCTGCCCCCAGGGCGCGGTTCACCACGAAAAAATCCCCCTTGAAGACGCTCATCTCATCGATCACACCCTGACCGTTCCCATCCCGGCCCTGAACCAACTCCTGAGAAGCCGCCGCTCTATCCGGGAATTTCGGGAAGATCCGGTGCCGCAGGCCCTGGTCGGGGAGATCATCGATGCCGCCCGCTGGGCTCCTTCGGCCGTGAACCGCCAGCCCGTGCACTGGCTGGTGATCCAGACCCCGGCCGAGGTCAGACGCCTGGCCGGCTTGGTGATCGACTACCTGCGCCGGAGCACCGGGCTGGAGCCGCGCTACGCCCGGTATATCGAGCTGTGGGATCAGGGCAGGGACCCGATCCTGCGCAATGCGCCCCATTTGGTCGTTATCCATGCCCCGGACGAATGGATCTGGAGCTCGGTGGACAGCACCATTGCCCTTACCCAATTCGAACTGGCAGCGGTCGCACAGGGCATCGGCACCTGCTGGGCCGGCTTTCTGATGCGGGCGGCGAACGGGCACCTGCCGCTGCGGGAAGCGCTCGGCATTCCCGCGAACCACAGCGTATTCGGGGCGCTGATGTACGGCTTCCCCCGCTATCGCTACCACCGCGTTCCGCCGCGCCTTGAGGCGCGGATCGAATGGAGATGACACTGAAATCGGATGAGGGTTGAAAGATGAGGGAAATTTTGATTTGCAGCAAACATCTAACCGTAAATTTCCAGAATATCCGGAAAACAATCCTACAACAGAGGTGCCACTATGAAGGTTATCGCGATAAACGGGAGCCCGAGGAAAACGTGGAACACGGCGACCCTGCTGGGCAAGGCCTTGGAAGGCGCTGCCGCGCAGGGGGCCGAGACCGGGCTTGTCCACCTCTACGACCTTGTCTACAAGGGGTGCATAAGCTGCTTTGCCTGCAAGACCAGGGGGGGTAAAAGCTATGGCACATGCGGCTTCAACGACGGCTTGACGCCGATCCTGCAAAGAATCATTGAGGCCGATGCCCTGATCATCGGCTCGCCGATCTATTTCGGATCGGTGACCGGCGAGACGCGTTCCTTCCTTGAGCGTTTGCTGTTTCCCTACCTGACCTACACCGTGCCCTACGCATCCATAGCCCCCAGAAAGATCGCCACCGGGTTTATCTATACGATGAACGTCCCTGAGGAGCAGAGCAAGTCCAACGGTTACGAACACCTCTTCAATTCCCACGCCCGGTACCTGCAGATGATCTTCGGGCAGCAGCCCGAGTCCCTGTGCAGCTTCGACACCTGTCAAGTGGACGATTATTCTAAGGTGCGGATAGAGAGCTTCGATCCCGTCCATAAAGCGCAACGGCACGCGGAAGTATTTCCACAGGACTGCCGGAAGGCATATGACTTGGGGGCCAGGTTGGTCGTATAGGAGGTGTAGCATCGAGGCACGCCAAGGCCCCGTTTCCCGGATGGGAGGCGGGGCCTTGGGGTGTATGAAGGCAAAACACCTTGACAAACATTTTGGAAAAATTATAGATTAGCCCCATTGAATGACTGTTCATTCAACATAAGGGACTCGGAATTAACTGATATAATCAAATTTACGCTCAGATTTAGGTCAGATTTGTCGTTCCTGATTGAGCAAAACCGCAGGCGTAGCAGGGCTACGCCGAGGATTTTGTGATTGAAGGGGCGGCAAAGATGGCCTAAAGATGAGATGTAAATGGTATATTGGTTAGTTCCGAATCCCTAAAGAGGGGGTCGATGGCGCATGGCAAGACCTGATAAGCGTAGCGAGATAGTCCGGGCCGCAGTGCAGATTATTGCCGAACAGGGATTCCATGGAGCCCCCATGGCCATGATCGCCGAAAAGGCCGGGGTGGCGGCCGGGACGATCTACTGTTATTTCGAGAGCAAGGACATCCTTATCAAGGAGTTGTACCGGGAGATTGAAGGAAAGCTGCTGGAGGCTCTCCAGGAGGGTTACCAGACGGAGCGCCCCATCAGGGAGCGCTTTCTGCACCTGGGCATCGGGCTCCTCAAATACTGGTCAACTCACCCCCTCGATTTCAAGTACATGGAACAGTTTCACAACTCCCCCTATGGGGCGGCGTTGCGGCGGGGCAGGTTTGCGAAAGAGACCAGGGACGAAGACCTCCCGTACCTGGTATTGTTCGAACAGGGGGTCTCCCAGCAGGTCATCAAGGATCTGCCCGATGTCGTGCTCTTTGCCCTGGCTTTCGGGCCAATGATCACCCTGGCCAGGGATCATACCCTCGGGTTCATAGAACTGGACGATCCGCTGATCAAAAAAACCATCGCGGCCTGCTGGGACGGCATCAAACGGTAGGCCGCCGGGATTAGCAGGCTATTGAAAAACTCGGGTTGTTCAAAAATAGTCAGATCGTCGCACCCGCAGAATGCCCTGCGGAGGCAGAATGCCCTGCGGAGGCGTAGCAGGCCTACTCCGCCGAAGCAGCTTTGGCTGCGAAGGCCGGGCGCTACGCCGCACAAAAGGGCTTTCGAGGACGGCGGCGAGATGACTGTTTTTCAACAACCTGTTAGGGGGAGGGCCAGCATGACAGAATCCGCACATACCACCATCCATCGTCACGATTACCGACCCCCCGATTATACGGTCGATAGCATCGAACTCAGCTTTGAGTTGGGGGAGGAAACGACCCTGGTCCGTTCCCGTCTCTCCATGCGGGCGGCCCATGACCGCTCCAAGGGGGAGCGGCCGCTCGTCCTGGACGGCCATCGTTTCGTTCTGCGCAGCCTGCGCCTCGACGGCGCGCCCCTTTCCCAGGAGGCCTTCCAGGTATCGGAAGAATCACTCGTCGTGCCTTCCGTCCCTGCCGCCTTCACCCTGGAGGTGGAGACCGAGTTGCGCCCCCAGGACAACACCTTCCTGGAAGGGCTCTATCGCTCGGGCGGGATGTTCTGCACCCAATGCGAGGCCCAGGGTTTCCGCTCCATCACCTACTACCCGGACCGCCCTGATGTGCTTTCCATCTACACCGTCACCATCATCGCCGACAAAAAGCGCTATCCGGTGCTCCTCTCCAACGGCAACCCGGTGGAGAGGGGGGAACTGCCGGACGGCCGCCACTTCGCCACCTGGAACGACCCTTTCAGGAAGCCGGACTACCTCTTTGCCCTGGTAGCCGGTGACCTGGCCTGTATCGAGGATAGCTTTACGACCTGTTCGGGGCGGTCGGTGAGCCTGCGCCTCTATCTCCATGAAGATAACCGCCACAAGGGGGAACACGCGATCCGTTCCCTGAAAAAGGCCATGGCTTGGGACGAGGAGACCTTTGGCAGGGAATACGATCTGGACTGCTACATGATCGTGGCGGTTGACGACTTCAACATGGGGGCCATGGAAAACAAGGGGCTCAACGTCTTCAATTCCCGCTACGTCCTGGCCACCCCCGAGACCGCCACCGACGAAGACTACCAGGCTATCGAAGAGGTCATCGGCCACGAGTATTTCCACAACTGGAGCGGCAACCGTATCACCTGCCGCGATTGGTTCCAGCTCTCCCTCAAGGAGGGGCTGACCATCTTCCGCGACCAGGAGTTTTCGGCAGACATGGAATCGCGCGGCGTGAAGCGCATCGCCGATGTCCGCTACCTGCGCACCGCGCAATTCGCCGAGGACAGCGGCCCCCTGGCGCACCCGGTCCGGCCCGACTCCTACATGGAGATCAACAACTTTTACACCACGACCGTCTACAACAAGGGTGCAGAAGTGATCCGCATGCTTCGCACCCTGCTGGGCGCAGAGCGCTTCAGAAAGGGTATGGACCTTTACTTCGAGCGCCACGACGGCCAGGCGGTCACGATCGAGGATTTTGTCCAGGCCATGGCCGATGCGGGGGACCGGGACCTGGGCCAGTTCCGCCTCTGGTACAGCCAGGCCGGAACGCCGCATATCGAGGCTTCAGGCGCATTCGAGGCGGCTGACGGCGTCTTCACACTGACGGTGCGCCAATCCTGCCCCCCGACTCCGGGGCAGGCGGAAAAACAGCCGTTCCACATACCCCTGGCCATCGGCCTCCTGGACCGGGATGGCCGGGAGCTTCCCGTCACCCTGTTCGGCGAATCAACGCCCGGCCCGGCCACCATGGTTCTTGAAGTGAGCAAGGCCGAGCAGACGTTCCATTTCTCCGGCCTGGAACGAGAGCCGGTGCCGGCGCTGCTGCGCGGTTTCTCCGCGCCGGTGAAACTCGACTATCCCTACGTGCACTCCGAACTCGTGCTCCTCATGGCCCACGAAACCGACCCTTTCTGCCGCTGGGAGGCTGGCCAGCAATTGGCGTCACAGGTCATTCTCGGCCTGGTGGCCGACCAACAGGCCGGGCGGCAACTCAGGCCGGACCAAGCCTTCGTGGCGGCCTACCGGGCCACCCTGACCGGCGGTGATCGGGATCGGGCCTTCCTGGCCGAGGCGCTCACCCTGCCATCGGAAAAATACCTGGCCGAACTGATGCCGGTCATTGACCCGGAAGCCATCCACATCGCCCGCAAATTCATCATCCACACCCTTGCGACGCTGCTGCGGGATGATTTTCTGGCGGTTCGCGATGCGTGCCTCGGCACGCGGCCCTATGGGGTGGACGACGGCCGCTCGGGAGAACGCCGCCTTGCCAACCTCTGCCTGGCCTACCTGATGAGCCTTGAAGAGCAGGCCGTCATCGACCTCTGCATCCGGCAGTATCGTTCATCGGACAACATGACCGATGCCATGGGGGCGCTCTCGCCACTGGCTTCGTGCAACTGCCCCGAACGCAGCGAGGCGTTGGAGGATTTCTACCGCCGCTGGCAGGGGGACCGCCAGGTGGTGGACAAGTGGTTCTCGCTCAGGGCCATGTCGGACCTCCCCGGCACCATTGCCGACGTCCAGGCCCTCATCGGTCACCCGGCCTTCGAGCTAACCAATCCCAACCGCTTCCGCGCCCTGGTAGGGGCCTTCAGCCAGAACCAGTCTCATTTCCATGCCCCCGACGGCACCGGCTACCGGATCCTGGTTGACCAACTGCTCCGCCTCATCCCGCTCAACCCCCAGGTATCCGCCCGCCTGCTTGCGCCGCTGACCACCTGGCGCCGCTTCGAGCCGGGGAGGCGAGCGCTCATGAAACAGGAACTGATGCGGATCCAGGCCCTTCCCGATCTCCCACGGGATGTATACGAGGTGGTGGCCAAGAGTCTTTGACAAAGATGTTAATCCATGTATCTATTATCCTATAATCGACTGTTCAGCCACAGAGCCACAGAGACACGGAGGAAATCACAGATTTTTTTCGAATATTCTCAAATCCGGAATGGTGAAGAGAAATTAGATCAAAATATTGTCTAACTCTTTTAAATGTTTATCTCTGTGGCTCTGTGGCAAATACTTATTCCGGGGTTATTAAACGTGACGAAGATGCACCCGACAAACCACAACCCACGCAGGGGGAATAATGCCGTGACTCATGATAATGGCGAACGCACCGTACGCTTGACGTCCGGGCTGTCGGTCGCCGCCGCATGCTTGGCAATGTGCGGCTGCACGGTCGGACCCGATTTCCATGTACCGACGGCGCCGGCTGCCACGAGCTATACGGCCGCTGCCCTGCCGGCGGAAACCGTTGCCACCCCGGTCGCGGGAGGCGCAGCGCAGCGCTTCATGCTGGGAGCGGATATCCCGGCCCAATGGTGGGAGATGTTCCACAACCCGGAACTGGATCACCTGATCCGCCAAGCCCTGAAAGACAACCCGACCCTTGCCGCGGCCCAGGCAACCCTGGTCCAGGCCAGGGAGAACCTGCGTGCCCAGAGTGGCCGCGAGTACTACCCGAGCGTGGATGCGTCCCTCACGGGAACGCGCCAGCAGGCCACCGGCGCCGCCTTCGGCCAGCCCGGCGCCGGCACATTCGTCTACAGCCTCCTCAACGCAACGGTGGGCGTGTCCTATACCCTCGACATGTTCGGCGGGGGACGGCGCGAACTGGAGGGGCTCAGGTCGCAGGTGGACTACCAACGCTTTCAGCTCGAAGGCGCCTACCTGACGCTCGCCTCCAACATCGTCACCGCTGCAGTGAAAGAGGCGTCCCTGCGGGCTCAACTGAAGGCCACCCGGGAGATCATCACCCTGCAGGAACGGCAGTTGAAGTTGGTGGAACGCCAATTCCAACTGGGCGGCGCCGCACGCGCCGACATCCTGGCCCAAGAGGCGCAACTGGCCCAGAGCCGGACCGGCCTTCCCCCGTTGGAGAGGGATTTGGCCCAGACCCGCAACCTGCTGGCGGTGTATACCGGCAAACTCCCGAGCGAGGCGGCGTTGCCCGAATTCGACCTGGAGAAGCTGAATCTTCCGGGGGAGCTACCCCTCACTCTCCCCTCCTCCCTGGTGCGCCGGCGTCCCGACATACGCGCCTCGGAAGAGTTGCTGCACGCGGCCGGCGCCCAGGTCGGCGTGGCCACGGCCAACCTCTACCCGCAGATCACCCTCAACGGCAGCATGGGATCGCAGGCGACCCGGGTGCGGGACCTGTTCACCTCAGGGACCTTTATCTGGAGCCTGGGAGCAGGCCTCACCCAGCCGCTCTTCCATGGCGGCGAGCTGACCGCCAAACGCCGCGCCGCCATTGCCGCCTTTGACCAAGCATCGGCTCAATATCGCGAAACCGTGCTGCAGTCCTTCCAGAACGTGGCTGACGTGCTGCAGGCGCTCGAATCGGATGCAGCGGCGCTCAAGGCCCAGTCAGAGGCCGAAAGGAGCGCTCGTGATTCCCTTGAGCTGACGCAGCGGCAGTTCACGCTCGGCGCGGTAAGCTACCTGTTGCTGCTCAACGCCGAGCGTCAGCACCAGCAGGCGCTCCTCACCCTGGTGCAGGCCCGGGCCGCGCGTTTTGCCGACAGCGCGGCACTCTTCCAGGCCCTGGGGGGAGGATGGTGGAACCGGAAAAATGAATCCGCCGCAGAAAACGGCAATACCAGATAAGGAGGCTAGCAATAATAAGTTTGCTAGCCTCCTAATACCGATTCCAAATCAAGGATGAAATCAAGGCGGCGAGGATTGAGGCGACGAAGGCGTACTGATAGTACGTTGAGGAGCCGAAGACGAGCCAACAAAGAATAGCGCCTTGATTTGGAATTGGTATAACGTGAACGGAGACGCCCAACCATGAAAAAACGCATTATCCTGTCCATACTCGGCCTGGTTGTCGTCATCGCCATCCTCGCCGGCATCAAGGCCCTGCAGATCGGCGCCATGATCAGCCAGGGAAAGAAGTTCGTTCCACCGCCCGAGACGGTCACATCGACCCAGGTCAGAGCCGAATCATGGGCGGCCGACCTGACCGCGGTCGGCTCGCTGACAGCGGTGCAGGGGGTTACCGTGGCAACCGAGTTGGTCGGCAAGGTCGTGAAGATCGGATTCGAGCCGGGCGCATCAGTGAAGAAGGGGGACCTGCTGGTGCGGCAGGACATCTCATCGGAAGAGGCCCAACTCCCCGGCCTAACGGCCCAGGTGAAACTGGCCCGCACCGAACTCGCGCGTGACGAAAAAATGCTGGCCGATAAGATCATCTCACAGTCCGACTACGACAAGGCCGCGGCGACCTACGACCAGGCGGTGGCGCAGGTCAACAACATCCGCGCCACCATCGACAAGAAGACCATCCACGCCCCCTTCACCGGGCGCCTCGGCATCCGCCAGGTCAACCTCGGCCAGATACTCCGCGAGGGAGACCCCATCGTAACCCTGCAGACCCTCAGCCCGATCTTTGTCGATTTCACCCTGCCCCAGCAGCAGATGGCCCAGGTGCATGCAGGCCTGCCGGTGCGGGTGACGTGCGACGCCCTGCCGGGCGAAACGGTCGAGGGACGAATCACCGCCATAAATCCGCTGGTGGACAGCGATACCCGCACCATCAAGCTTCAGGCCACCGTGACCAACAACGCCGGGAAGCTGCGGCCCGGCATGTTCGTCAACGTGGCGGTCGGCCTGCCCACGCGCCCCAAGGTGCTGGCCATCCCGGCCACGGCGGTGCTCTACGCCCCCTACGGAGAC
>JBEKFJ010000192.1:0-5640 GCA_050013355.1 Oryzomonas sp. | reverse complement strand
ATATTATTCTTGACTTGGCGTTCTGTTATGGGGAGTCCTCACACTTCTTCCCGGATTGTCATGATCTCATGCCCCCGGATACCCGCACGGGACACTAGAACATGATCTGGGCCTGGAGCCGGACCCGGTTGTCGTCGGTTGCATTCGGCCCGCCGTTGAAGGCAAGTGCCGCCTGCTTGTGGATGTTGGTATAGTCGGTCTGGATTTTCAGAAAGTGCTCGCGGATGTACCATGAAACGGCACCGGTTGACTCAACCCAATGGTCCTTGGTGACATCATGGTTGGGGTCGAGATAGGCGTAGCGACCTGCCACTTCAAGAACCTTGGGAATCACGAAGTAGCCGGCCTGGGCATAGAATCCCTGGGCGAGGAGGGTGTGATTGGTAGTTTGGCCATCGGCCTGGCCGAAAAAATATTCAGCTTGTCCATAAAAACCTCGCCACTTGAAGGCACCGTCGAAACCTAGCGAGTTGATGGTCACTCTCTCGGTGGCGCCAAATTTTGTTGCAGCAGACATGAGGGGGCTGCCGATGCCGATCCACCCCGTGCTGCTGAATAGGTTGAGGTTGGTGGTGTCGTTGAACTTGACGGTATCACGGAAATAGTTGACAGCAACGGAAACGAGCGGCTTTTCACTGTAGTCGATGTCCGCTTCGACGTATTTCATATCACCTAAAGGATTGAAGGCAATCCTGGCGGCGACGGCGGTATCGGTGGTGGCGCGGACCGTCCCTTGCCCTTCGCCGCCGAAAATGCCGGTGTTGTAGGTGACAAGCCCGTCGGCGATCTTGCCGTTCAGCGTCAGGCCGAAGTCGTAGCCCGGGGCAAAGGCGTTGGTGACATGGGAGAGGTCCACAAACTGCTGGGTAGAGGATGAGATGATGAATTGCCGCGCGAAGGGGACCTTGTCCTGACCGAAACGGATCTGGGCCTCGTCGATGAGCCGGTAATTCACGTATGCCTCCTCGATCTCTTTGCCGGTCGAAAGAACGTTACCCTGGGTGATGTTCAACTGGAGCTTGTAGGTCAGGTCCGGTGTCAGGGAATACCCGTTAAAGTACAACTTGACGCGGCTCAATTGGAATGCGCTCGAGTCCTGCACCGTCTTGCCAGGTTTATTGTCCGCGTTGTCCAAGTCGGTAAATGTATAGCGGAGCTGCATGAAGCCGCCAATCGACCCCTGGTTTTTCTTGTCGGCAGATGTGAAGGTGAACCCGTCCCCAAGCTTGTATGCGAGTGGTTGGCTCTTGGTCACCTCCTGGTAATCCTCCTCGCTGATCACCCCCTTTTCCTTGAGGACATCCTCAAGGGTCTTGGCGAATGCCCCTTGGCTGTACAATATACCTCCTACCACCGCTGCTGCTGCCATAAGTCTTTTCATCTGCTCCTCCTTTGAAGTGTGGTTTGTCTGCCCCGTATACTGCATACAATTTGCGTAACCCGGTAGTTGCCGGATCCACGGTCATCGAAAAAAAAGGCCGGGGAATGCCCTGAAGGACATGCAACCCCGGCCTCCGGTTTTCCGGTCAGCTCAGAATAGTGTTGTATAAAAGGCTATATCGGCCTGTCAATTATGTTGCTGGTTACGTTATGTTCATCTGGTGGATGGCGGCTACCGCGTGATTGCGGTAGTAGTGGCTGATGCGCCGTAATCCATGGGGTGTCAGCAGAGTGTCCAATTCTTCGTGAGTGAGGGTTTTAGAACACTCCTAGCACGAGGCTTTCGGCAGTCGGCAGCCGCCATGACCATGGGGGCACCCATATATTAACTATATTATCCATAAATTTTGTAGATTTTTTAACATGAGATGAACAAACTGTCAAGAAAATAATCGGCATTCCTTGGATGGCATCATAGGGATCTACATGACGTCGAGTTCATCGTGGCCGCCGCGACCGTCCTCTCCTCATCCATGTCGAGCACAGCATCCGACAGTTCCTTTAGATGTTCTTGCTTGATCTTCCGTGCCATTACTGTTCTCCTTAAAGTTTGAAATAAGCAACTGCGTTAGCTCAAATCGCAGCGCCATCGGTAAACAGGCCATTCTCAAGGGCATGGATCCGGTCGCCCCACTCCCGAGCCCAGGCCCTCAGCTCTTCAGGCCGCAACGGGGCAGGGGTACCCACCTGGGCCTCGTCAACGATCTGGTTCGCCAGCCTGCGGTAGAAGTATGACTGGTTGGAGAGGGGCGATGCCTCGATGACGGTCTTGCCGTACAATTCGCACTGCCTGACCATCAGGGAACGGGGGATGCGCCCCAGGGTCCGCGTGCCTGTCTGTGCGGCAAAGTCGGCGATAAACGATTCCTCGAACGAACTGGCGATGCTGTTGGGGATCAGTCCGGCTACCGGGACCGGCACGTTCGATTCGCCGTAACGCTCCAGCATCCTGAAGATGGCGTTGGCCGCGTGCAGCGACATGAAGTCGGCGGTGGTCACCACGAACACCCGGCTGACCCCGAGTTTCTGGATCGGGGCATGGAAGCTGGAGCAGGAACTGTCGCCGGAGATGTCGTAGAGTACGAAGTCCGGGGCAACGGCTTCGAACAGGTCGATCCTTTTCAGGTGCTCAAGGGCTCGGGCTATCTCGGCCGATCCGCACCCGCCGGAATCGAACGGGTCGCCCAGCTCGATGCAGGCGATGCCTTTGAAACCCGTGTGGACAACGGAATCCACAGAGATATCGCCCTGTTCCCGCAGCAGGTCGAACACCGTTGGAATGGGCACCCCATTGTTGAGCAAGCTGCACGAATCACCCTTTGGATCGCATCCCACCTGCAAAACACTGAAGCCCGCATCGGCCAGGGCGGCGCTGAGGTTGGCCGATAGGGTCGATTTACCGACCCCGCCCTTGCCGTATATTGCGATGTGCTCCGTCATACCATACCCCTTGGGACATTTATTTCAGATGGCGTAGGCGAACGGCTTGTCTTCCTGGCGAAAGAACTCGGCGTAGATCGCGCTGCGCAGTTGGGTGAACTCATAGCTGCCCCGGTCGCGCGGGCGGGGCAGGTCAACCGGTATAATCCGCTTGATGGTGCCGGGCCGATTGGACATGATAACCACCCGGTCACCGAGAAAGACCGCCTCGTCGATATCATGGGTAACGAGCACCATGGTGGCGCCTTCCGCCTTCCAGATACGCAGTACCTCCTCCTGCATCTGGATCTTGGTCAGGGCGTCCAGAGCGCCGAACGGTTCATCCAGCAGAAGAACCTGGGGCCGGTTCACCAGGGCGCGGGCAATGGCCGCCCGCTGGGCCATGCCGCCGGAAAGCTGGTGGGGGTAGGCCTGTTCGAAGCCGGTCAAGCCGACCAGATCGATATGTTCCCGCACCGATTCGCCATGACTATGCTCCCCGCCGCCACCCAAACCAAAGGCCACATTTTCCCTGACCGTCAGCCAGGGAAACAGCCGATGTTCCTGAAAGACCACACCCCGTTCCAGGCCCGGCCCGTTGATCCGTGCACCCTCGAATTTGGCGTCACCCTGGTAATCGGTCTCCAGCCCGGCGATGATCCGCAGCAGGGTGCTCTTGCCGCAGCCGCTGCTGCCGATGATACTGATGAACTCTCCCTGATGTACCGTCAGGTTGATGTCCTGTAAGGCAGTCACCCTGCCGCCGTGCACGGTAAAATCCTTGTGCAGTCCGCGAATATCCAAACTAGCCCGATGCTCTCCTGCAAGACCCATGACACTTCCTCCGTTGTTGTTCAGAACTCTATGCCCCGCTGTCCCAACAACCCTTGTGCCGCGCGTTCCAGCACCAGGTCGGTCAGCTTGCCGAACAGGGCGAACAGCACGATACTGGCGATGATCACCGAGGCCCGTCCGGTCATCTGGCCGTCGATCATCAGGAAACCGAGACCACGGCTGGCACCCATGATCTCCGCCGCCACGACAAACATCCACCCCAGCCCCAGGCCGCTGCGCAGGCCCACCAGGTAGGAGGGAAGTGCGGCGGGAAGGACCACACGCCGCACCAACTGCACCCTGTCGAGGCGAAAAACCTGTCCAACCTCCAGCAGCTTGCGGTCCACGGTCAAAATGCCGCTCAGCAGGTTGAGATACACGGGGAAGAATACCCCCACGGCTATCAGCGCGATCTTGGAGCTTTCGTGAATCCCCAGCCAGAGCAGGAACAGCGGTACCCAGGCCATGGAAGGGATGCTGCGCAACGCCTGGAGCGTCGGATCGAGCGCGCGGCGGACCAAAGGGGAAGAACCGGTAATGCCCCCCAAAAGCGTCGCCGCCAGGGCACCGATCAGGAACCCGCTCACGACCCGGGCCAGGGTGACGCCGATATGGCTGAGCAGATCACCACCCCGTAGCAATTCCAGCAGTGTGGCGGCGACAACGCTTGGAGCGGGAAACCAGTTTGCGGGCAGGACCCCCACCTCTGCCAATGCCTCCCACACCGCAATTATAACGATGGGCAGCACTAGCCCTTGAATCTGTCGGGGCACATTGAACGTAAGCGAAGGCAAAGTGTAATGCTCTTTCAGCGCCTCCAGAGCCGCGACCGTTTGTTGCGATGTCTCCTGGCTGTTACTCATGGTCCCCCCTTTTATTTACCCGCTGCTCCGTACTGAGGATCAATCAGCGCATTTACCAGTCCGGGAACGTCAACATCAGCCTTGATCACGCCGCTCTTTTTGAGCACATCGCCGGCCGCCGTAATGGTTGTCTTCTGCTTCTCTCCGATGACCGGGTCGGAGAGGTCGGTCCGTTCGAGCACCCTCGCGGCCACGGCATCGTTCAGCTTGGCTTCCCGCGCCAGAATGGCCTTGAACTCGGCCGGGTTTGCCAGTGCCCAGGTGCGCGCCTTTTCATAGGCTACGATCACCCGTTTCACATACGCTGGATACTGCTTGGCAAATTCCTCGCGCACGTTGAGCACGCCATAGGTATTGAGGTTCGGATCGCGGAAGAACAGCTTTGAGCCCTTGTCCACCTCGGTCTGCGCCATGAGCGGATCAAGCCCGGACCATGCGTCCACGTCCCCTTTTTCCAAGGCGTTCCTGCCGTCCGGGTGCTGCAACGGCACCAGTTCGATGTCCTTCTCGGAGAGCCCCACCCTGTCCAGCGCCCGGAGCAGAAAGACATGAGGGTCGGTGCCGCGCGTCACCGCTACTCTTTTGCCTTTCAGATCCTCCACCTTTGTGATGGTGCTGTCGCTGCGGACCACCAGCGCCGTCCATTCCGGCTTGGAGTAGACATACACAGATTTGATCGGATTACCGTTGGCCTTGCCGATCAGGGCCGCCGCCCCGGCCGTGGACCCAAAATCCGCACTCTTGCTGTTGAGCAGTTCAAGAGACTTGTTGCTCCCCAGGCTGTGGATCCATTCCACCTTGACGTTGTCCTTGGCCAGGTCGTCGTCGAGGAACTTTTTCTCTTTCAGCACCAGGCTGACAGGGTTGTAGTAGGCAAAGTCGATCCTGACCACCTCCGGCTTGGTATCATTTTTCGTGCAGGCGGTCATCAGCACCGTTGTCGTGAGGGCCAGAGCGGCAATAAGCAGCGCAGCGAGAACATTTCGTTTCATAAAACAACCTCCTTGTATGCGGCACGCCGCTGTGATGCTGTTGTTGATTTCAACCTGAATCCGTGAAGATGTCACGGATTCAGGTTCAATAT
>JBEKFJ010000191.1:0-5650 GCA_050013355.1 Oryzomonas sp. | reverse complement strand
TGTTTTCTGGATGAATTCATCCTTGGTCAATGCCTCGTAGCCGAGTGCCTTAACCTGCGCCTTGATGTACGGCACGGCATCGTCGTTCTTCGGGTCAATCAGGATAAAAGCGGTAGTGAATCTGGTAGAGGGGATATACTGGAGCGCCCTGTTGTAGGTGGTGTACAGGGTTGGAACGCCAAACAGGCTGCCGGTGGTGACTCGCGCTATACCGACGATGACACCCCGGTGGTCGTTCAGCTCAAACTCCGTACCGATTTTGGGATTCTCAAGTTTGGGAAATTCCGAGTCCTTGACCACTATGAAGGCATTTTCCGCGTAGATATCCTCGATTTGTCCTTCAATAAGATCGGGCCGTCCATATAAACTGGCGTCGTCCAACCCCATGACTGTAACCGATTGGTAGACACCGCTTCTGAGTTTCACTAACGCTCCCCCGGAATATAGCCGAACGGCGTACTTAACGCCGCTGATGCTCCGCACCGCGTCAAGTACGTAATCGGGCATGGGGATGCTGTTCGCAGGGGTGTTTACCGCAGGATCCAGCACCCAGATCTTGGCGCCCAGATTATGAAT
This sequence comes from Oryzomonas sp., assembly GCA_050013355.1. Classification (GTDB taxonomy): domain Bacteria; phylum Desulfobacterota; class Desulfuromonadia; order Geobacterales; family Pseudopelobacteraceae; genus Oryzomonas. Next base: position 5,074 of record JBEKFJ010000191.1, on the reverse strand, counting down.
GGTTGATGCCGAACGGTTGAGGATGCCGGAAAACATGGAAGTCATCATGACCATAAGAAAGACTGCAAAGGTGATCCCGATCAGGAGGGCGGCAAATTTCCCCTTGTCGTTCACCAACAGCTTGTAGGCGATTTTCAGGATGCCTTTCACTGCCGCCATCCTTTCCGCGTCGATTCACGGCCATGCTTCAGGTTCTCCGGATTGTTTATTATTAGTATATAACTTTTCAACGCGGGTACAATGGCGCCGGTAACAAAAAGTGTGGCGCGTGGAAGGGGAAGCGGAATACCTGGACGACTGTAAGCGAAAGGGGGGTAACCCGGCGGCGGAACCGGATCTTGCTAGAACCCTGCCGCCGGAAATTCTGCGCAACCTTTTCATCGAGTGACGCCGCTAACATTTATGAGTGGTCAAGTCAATGCTTGAAGTTGTACTTTTATTTAAAACTAGCATGATAACACCAGATGCAATCAGAACCAGGATCATAAATCTTTGGACTGGTTGAGAATGAGATGAACGGAGTTTATTGCTTCGCCGCCTTGATGGTATTGGGTCAATATAGCCTGAGCCGGTCCATCGCCTCGGATGAGGTAATCCAGTCAGGGGAAAAATTCAGCCGGGCAAATATTACATCTCGCTCCAGTCGGTGCCACTCCATGAGTGTTCCATTATGGGGTTAAGCATGTTGAAATGAGGCTATATCCTCAGCACATGCACTGCGCAGGAAATGCAGGGGTCATAGGTGCGCGCCAGCCGCTCAAGGGCATCAGTCAACTCTTCATCATCCGCCCCCTCCATGTACGTGGCCAGGGTGAGCAGGTCCCGTTCCATGGCGGCTTGATTGATAACGGTGGGAGTTACAATATCGGCGCCCCGACAGATCCCCCTGCCATCGAAGTTGTAGCTGTGGATGAGCAGCCCGCGGGGCGCCTCTACTGCGGCGCTTCCCCGCCTCTTTTTTGGAACGATCCTAGCCGGTTCTTCCCGGGTAAAGTCCGCCTTGAGCAGAATATCGACAATCTCCAGAGAGCGCTCCATCGCAAGGATCAACTCGACGGCCTGGGCCAGGTTGTTGGCGCGGATATCGGCGCCCGTCAGCAGCATCCTGGATTCTTCAAAGGCTGCGGCCGCCATCGGCGTCAGAGGCATACCCAGGTTCAGTCTCGCAAGGGCCCCGACTGTCGCGGGTTGGTCTTTGACGAGGATGGTCTTGGCATTGCCGGTTCCTGTCATTTTTTCGCAAAGCAGGTTCATGTATGAGTCAACGGGTATTGTTTCGCCATTCCCCATGGTCAGGCTGTCTCCAAAAAATGACGCCGTCCCCTCAGGGCGCACGCTTAAATAACGGGGAGTTGCCAGTTTATCCCCATTCGGGAGAAAGGATCGGAACAGCTCGTATGCCTGGCGCGTTTCGGGCAGGACCCTCAGCAGAGCCTCCTTCAGTTTCTGCAAGCCTTCCCTGGTTACCGGTTTCCCCATGCCGCCGGGAATGAGGGTGACCGGGTGAATGGTTCTGCCGCCAACGGTTTCCTGGATCAGGTTCCCGGCCGCCTTGATTCGCAACCACCTTTTCAACTCTTGCGGTGCTTTGTCTGCCAGACCGGAAAGGCCGGCAACATCAAAATAGTCGGGGAGAACCAGGCAGAAGAGATGGAGGGCGTGGCTTTGAATATGTCCGCCATTGAGGATGAGTTCCCGGTAGAACCTGACCTGTTCGGACACCCGGATATCCATGGCCCTTTCTATGGCGTGGAGTGAACAGATACGGTGGACCGTGGAGCAGAGCGAGCAGATGCGGCAGATGATCTCCGGCACCTCTGCGTAGCTCTTCCCCTTGAGAAGGGCCTCGAAGAAACGTGGCGACTCGTAGAGTGAGAGGGAGACCTTCTCAACCTTCGTCCCCGCGAAGAAAACCTTGATGCTTCCATGTCCTTCCACGCGGGTAAGCGGTCGTATCTCAAGAACGCTGCTCATAATTCCACTCCGGGTAAAAGCGCTGCATGCGGCTGACAATCTCGTCCCTGGGAAACCCCTTATTCAGAAGCAGTTCCATCTCCGCTGCGACATTGGCCTCGGTCACCGGCCCCCGGCACCCCTCGCACCCGATCCCCACAGCCGGGCACCTGGCATCGCATCCAGCCTGTATGAGCGGTCCGAGGCACATTTCGTTGCGTTCGATGAGGAGACAGAGATTTTCCCGGTTGCGGCACTCGGAGCAGACCGGGTAGCGGGGGAACACAGGGAAGGTTCCCCGGAGCAGCGCAGCAAGGGTCGCCAGAAGTTCCCCCTTTTCGGGTGGGCAACCGGTAATGGCAAAGTCGATCTTGACAAAGCGGCAGAGCGGCTGCGGGTTAAAGGTTTTCAGTCCATCAGCGGCAGAGCCGTACACCGATTCGGCGAGATCTTTTCTCGATTCCTGGTTCTTCATGGCTGCAATCCCGCCCCACAGGGCACAGGTGCCCAAGGCTACGAGGCTGCGGCAGCAGTTGCGCAATTTCATGAGTATTTCCAGGTCGGATGGAGTGGAAACGGCCCCCTCGACAAAAGCAACGTCGATGGGACCGGTAATGAGCCGTTCGGTAAGCCCCAGGGGGAAATAATCGATTGTGAAACGCTGAGCGATCTCCGGCAACTCTTCCTCACAGTTCAAGAGGGTCAACTGGCAACCTGAACAGGCGGTCAGTCCGGCTATGGCGATGGTTGGCTTCTTCATAGGGCCCCGCTGATCCCTTTGAGTTGGCTGTAGCGGAAAACCGGGCCGTCGCTGCAGCAGAAGAGATCACCGACGGCACAGTGGCAACAAAGTCCGACCCCGCATTTCATTCTACGCTCCAGGGAAAGGTAAATGTGTTCAGCAGGAAGGCCAAGTTCCTGCAACTCTTCCAGGAGGCATCGATAGAGAGCAGATGGGCCGCAGACGGCGGCAACGGTGCCTGTTGCACTGAAATTGACTCCCCTGAGAAGGGTTGGCAAAAGACCGGTGTTGCAGGTCAAGCCGCCGGGGGATTCCTCCGTGGCGAAATCCACGGTCAGGAAGAGGTGCATGTCCCTGCGGCTGCTCAATTCCGCCAGTTCTTCCTTGAATAGGATGGCTGACGGTTCCCTAGCGCCGTACATCAAGGTGATCTCGCCGAACTCTTCCCTTTGCATGAGAAGCGCATAGAGCAGGGAACGGAGGGGAGCGATGCCCAGGCCGCCGGCAATCAGCAGGATGTTGCGACCGGTCCATTCCCCGAGGGGGAACCCGTTGCCGAATGGGCCGCGAACCCCTACCCGATTGCCGGTGCAGAGGTGGTGCAGCATGTCGGTCACGTGTCCGACCCGCCTGACGCACAGTTCGAAGCTGTTATGGAGCCGCGGCGGACAGGCCAGGGAGATGGGGACTTCACCGCCCGAAGGTACCGAGAGCTGGACGAATTGCCCGGGGTTGAAGTCGAACCGGTCTCCCTCCACGCTCTCAAGGGTCAGCCTGTACAACGTTGTGTCGGCAGACAACGCCTTCTGTCCAATGATGGTCGCCGGGAGCGGGACAATGGTCATATCACGGCCGTTTGACATTTTCACTTTCCTTGAATAACCCCAGAAGGTCAATTCCAACCGGGCAGACTACACGGCAGCGGCCACAGCCGACACAGGACACGATGCCACGCGTCGGGCCGAAGCCGAGATATTTGTGCTGATAACGGTACTGAAACCGTTCCTGGCGGCTCTTGCGGAAATTGAAGCCGCCGGCCACTTCGCCATGGTCTTTGAAGAGACAGTTGTCCCAAACACGCAGCCGCATCGTTGTTTCTCCGTCCAAATCTCCGTATTCACGAATGTCGAAACAGTAACAGGTCGGGCAACAGTGGGAGCAGGCGCCGCAGGAGAGACAGCGTCCGGCAAATTCATCCCACAGCGCACTTTCCCTAAAGGTTTCGCCCCGGACGGATGCCTGTTGGATTGCTGCCGCCATGTCGCACGTCCGGGAAACGGCCGGCTGAGGTTCTCCTTCCGCCAGGATCGGGGTCAGCCTGTCCATGATTGCCGTGCCTTTGGGAGTATTGCTCCTGAGATGAAACCCTCCTGGAGACCGGCGCATGAACAGGTCGCAGCCATGGGTTTCAGCCGCTGAAAGGTCACCGCAAAAGCAGTTTTCGTCAGGTTCGCAAGAGAGGCCGATCAGAGTCAATGCCGTTCGTCTGGCACGGTACAGGGGGTCGATTCCGTCTCCCATGAAAACCTTGTCCAGGTAGGCGATCCCCTGCAGGTCACAGGGGTGGAGGCCGACCAGGATGGTTTCGGGAACGGCGGCGGTTGGCTGGCGATACCCTACATTAGGGGCAAAAAAAAGAACGGTGTCGCGGGAGGGAAGGAGGTACTTTTTCGGGGGAACGAGGGTGCGACTATAATCGAGTCGCAGGTCAATCCCAGGTCCAAGCGGTCTGAATGCCGAAACCCCGTCATCAGTCAGGACCGGGCCGTGCACTTCACCGAACGTGGCGAGAATCTCCAGAAATTCCGAAATAGAATCGTGCTTGAAAAGATTCCTTGTCATGGCCTCCTCCGAATAGAGACAATTTAATAGTAACACGAGAGGCCGGGGAGGCAACCAGATGCAATGACAAAGAATCGGGCATAATTTTATAGTTGGTCGGAGTATCCCTCAAGATGTCACGACAGCGTTCAATACTACCCCGAGCACCATCGAATAAAAGAAAAAGGATATCATGCTGTGGATGAGGACCAAGCGGCGTAATCTGTTGGAGGTGACACTGACGTCACTCATGGCGTAGGTTAAGCCAACTGTAAAGGCGACATAGAGGAAGTCATGGTAATTGGGCAGATCGGTCCCGGGAAATGTCAGCCCCCCACGCAATCCTCCAGGAAAAGGCTGGCCCTGCTCATCAAAGTCATCATAATAAAGTCGTGCGTATTGCTGGCCAAAGGCGGTATGCAGTAGAAGCCAGGACAACACAACGGACAACGCACTCAATGACAGAATGGTGCGGGCGTTGATCGCGGTGCGGTTGCCAACAGAAGTGAGGATGACGCCCAGCGTGACATTTACCAGCAGAGCCACCACTGTGACCAC
>JBEKFJ010000190.1:0-5704 GCA_050013355.1 Oryzomonas sp. | reverse complement strand
TCCAGGGCAAGGGCTTGCGACCATGCAGAGGCCAAGCCCTCGACCGAGTTCTTCTGATACTCAGCCTGGGCGATTTCATGGCGCTTGGATGCCTCAACCAACTCTGCGGGGACGCCGTTTGTCACATACCCCTGGATGATCTTCCTGATGGTCTCCACCATGGGCCGGCCATCCTCCCCCTGGGGAAACGCCGACAGGGCAAAACCGTACCCCATCTTGGGCAATGCATAACTGTCAAAGCTCGCCGAGAGCGCCTTGCCTTCCGGGACAAGGGCATAGAGGTTGGCGCGCTGGCTGGACAGGACATCCGACAAGACCGTCCCGGCGGCATAATCGGGGCTCTCCAGCCCTGGGAACCGGTAAGCGACCACCGCCAGCCCATAGGACAGATCCGAGTCAAGCTCAATCTCGGCGGGCTTGAGAGGAGAGAGGTCAATCGGGGTGCGGCTAGGCAGCTTTTTCCTGGGGATCGATCCGAACAAGCGCTTGACCAACGCCAGGGTCCGTTGCGGGTCAACATTGCCCGCTATGACCAGGATCGCGTTGTTCGGCGCGTACCAGTCGTTATAAAACCTCTTGAGCATGGCGCCGGTCGTTTTGTCGAAGGAAGCTACCGTGCCAAGGGCGTCATGCTCGTAAGGGGACCCCTCGAACAGCTTGCCCAGCAGGCGGGTGCTCAGGATATACATGGGATCCGACAGGTCCTGAACCACCTCCTGCTCGATGGCCCCGCGCTCCTCTCCCCACGCCTTGCCGGAATCGAGGATTCCGCGCATCCGCACCGCCTCCACATGAAGTGCGGTCTCCATGTCCTCAACCGGGACGGTAAAGAAGTATTGTGTCAGGGACTGCTCGGTCTGGGCGTTGAAATTCCCGCCCATGGCGGCGATGATGGATGACAACTGATCGGAAGAAAGCCCCGGATTGCCGCGGAACATCATGTGTTCCTGGGCATGCGCCGTCCCAGGAAAACCGGCAGGGGCCTCGTTTGACCCGACAAGGTAGTTGACCTGGGTCGTGACGACCGGGGCCAGGGAGTTCTGCACGATGACCACCCGCAGGCCGTTTTTCAGGGTGGCCCTGGTGACCTCGCCGCATAAAGCGGGGTTAACCCCGGTAAAGAGAAAGACGACCAGGGCGAAGACAAGCCCGGCATATCGATTGATCCTGTTCATGGATACCCCCTCCACACGCTGGAAACGTTCTTATAAGATTATTGACGGTTGCAAGGAATTCAGTGTTTCTCATCCCTCATCCCTCATCCCTGAAATCGTACTTATATGATAGTAGCCGGTTGCAAGCCCCTGTTCTCCACTTCCAAGCTCACTTACACTGCAGACCGGTCCTCAAGTTGTCAAGGTTCTTCTTCATCAGGGAGATGAAGGTTGCGCCGTGATCAAAATCCTCCTTGCTGATGTTGTGGGCGCCATGGAGCAACAGGACGGTCGCCCCGGCCTCGTTGGCAATCATTTCCGCAACCCGCGGCGAAAGGAGTTCCTCGCTGTAGACATACTTCAGATCCATGGCCTTCACCTGCTTGACGAGCGAGATCAGTTTGGCCGGCGTCGGTTCGGCATCGGCGTTGACCGCCGAGGCGGACTCATACCGGAGGCCGTAGCGTCGGGCAAGATAGCCGAAAGCATAGTGGCCGCCGTGCAGGAATACCCGCTTGTCGCAGGCGGCCAGGCCGGCCTTGTAGTCGTCGTCGAGCCTCTTCAGTTCCGCCTGGTAAAGAGCGGCATTGGCCAGGTAATATGCCTTGTTGGCCGGGTCCCTGGCAACCATTGCCGAAGCGATGTTGTCCACCATGATCTTTGCATTGCCGAAGTCGAGCCAGATGTGCGGGTCCATGCCGGCATGGTGGTGCCCCGTTCCCTCGTGGCCAACGCGATCGTCCTCCCCTTCCTCCTCTGCGCCTGCCTTGAGAAAGGCAACGCCCTTGCTTGAGTCCACCAGCGCCACATTCCCCGCATTCAGGCCTTTGACGAACTTGACCGCCCAGGGCTCCATGTACTCGTTGGTGTAGACGAACAGGTCTGCCTTGGTGACCCTGGCGGCATCCTCCGGTTTTGGTTCAAAGGAGTGCGCCTCGACGCCCGGAGGGAGGATCAGGCTGACATCCACCTTGTCGCCGCCGATGGTCCGGGCAAAATCGTACAGCGGAAACAGGGTCGTCACAACGACCAACTTTGTCCGGGCCGAAGGAGAAGAAACCGGCGTCTCCTTTTTCCGGCAGGCGCACACCAGCGCCAGGCAGATGAACAGGATTGCAGCGATCGATATATGCTTCATGGCGAGTCTCCTGTAATTGAAACCAGAAAAGCATGTGCCACAGAGTCGCAGAGACACGGAGATAAACATTTTAAAGTGAGGCTCTTGCAAAAGTCTTGCAAACTGCCCCCCCTCCCTTGACGGGAGGGGGTTGGGGGGTGGGTGAAGTTGCAAAATGCAGATTTCACGGCAAACGCCCCCCCACCCTAACCCTCCCCCGCAAGGGGGGAGCGGACTTTTTGGCCCTCATTTGATAAAGCCCTGTGTTTTCCTCTGTGTCTCTGCGTCTCTGTGGCAGAATTGCTGATTAGGTTGAATGTTTCCTGAATCCGCCGTGAAGGCGTCGCGGATTCAGGTTATTTTTTCCCGAGGTGCTTACTGAAAAACGCCTCCATGGCTCCGTAAAAGTCGAACTGATTTTCCTCATTGTGGAAACCGTGCCCCTCGTTATCCTTCACCATATATTGAACCACAACACCGCGTTTCCGTAATGCCTCAACCATCTGGTCGGATTCGTTTTTGTTCACGCGGGGGTCGTTGGCTCCCTGGGCGATGAAAAGCGGTGTTGTTATCCTGTCGGCATGCAAGACCGGAGAAGTTGCGCTGAGAAGTTCCTTGTCCTTTTCCGGATCACCAACCATTTCATGCATCATCTTCAGATAAGGCTCCCAGTAAGGGGGGATGGAATTCATGAAGGTGAAAAGGTTCGCGACGCCGACATAGTCCACAGCGGCGGCATAGAGGTCGGGGGTAAAGGTCACGCCGGCCAACGTGGCATAGCCTCCATAGCTTCCGCCGTAGATGCCGACACGTTTGGGATCGGCAATACCTTCCCGGATGAGCCATGCGACACCGTCGGTGATGTCATCCTGCATGGTCTGTCCCCACTGTTTGAAGCTTTTTTCCCAGAAAGCTCTGCCGTACCCCGTGGAACCGCGATAGTTCATCTGGAAAACGGCAAACCCCCGGTTGGCCAGAAACTGTATCTCAGGATTGAAACCCCAGGAATCACGGGTCCAGGGGCCGCCGTGAGGATTGACGATAACAGGGAGATTCCTGGCCTCACGATCAACGGGAAGGGTCAGGTAGCCGTTGATCTTCAGGCCGTCCCTCGTTGTATAGGTTACGGCTTTCATGGTTGCCATATGAGTCGGATCGATACGGGGATTGATCTCTCCAAGCGTCGTCAGGCTGCCCGACCTGGCGGAATAGACGTAGCGGGTGCCGGGGGTGCGGTCGCTGTAGGCCGCCACGATGAACATGTCTTCAGCGAGATTTTCGTTCTGGATGACCACTTCATAGCCGGGCAGTTTTTCTTGAAGCCGGGCAAAGAGGGCTTTTGTTTCAGGGTCAAAGAAATGTCGCTGCTCCTTCCAGGTATTGAAGCTTGCCTGGGTGAGCACCTTGCGTTTTCGGGAAAAGGATGCGCCATCGAGGTCCACATCGGGATTTTCGAAGAGTGGTTTTGATTCTTCGCCACTGTTCGGATCGAGAATCACGAGCGCCGTCCTATCCCGTCCTCGGTTTGAGAGGGCATAGAGAGATTTATTGTCGAAGGTAAAGAACAGCGGATCCACAGAAGTGCGAAAGTCCGTGGTCAGGACGGTCTTGAAAGGGTCCTTCTCCGAAGGGCGATACAAAAGACTGGTGTTCACGCCATCGGTCGTTGTGGCGATGCGGACCCGGCCCGCATGGTCGGTAAGCCAGTGAGTGATGTTGCCGGGATTCTGCGCCACCAACGTGGATTCGCCGGTGATCACGTTGATCCGGTACACGTCGAAAACCTTCGAATCCCTCTTGTTGTGTTGTACCAGCACATGTTCCGGATCGTCTAACAGGTCGTCCACGACTGATGCCCGTATCTTTGGAATGGGGGTAAGATCCTTAACCTTGCCGCTTAGCACATCAACGGATACGACATGATAGTTTTCGTCCCCGCCGAAGTCTTTGACATAGAGGATGTGGCTGTTCCCCTTCCAGAAGAAGCCCGCGATATCCCGTTCCGTCTCCGCGGTGAGGCGCCTGGCCTTGGTAAAATCCGGCGCTGTGCCGTCCGGCGGCAGGAGCACCACATGCAGGTTTTGGCGTCGCTCATAAGGCTGCATGAAGCCGAGCGTTTTCCCGTCAGGAGAGAGACGGAAGAATGAACGCTCCGGCTTGCCGAAAAAGTCCCGCACATCATAGCGCTTCAAGGACTCCGAGGCCATGACGGGGCTGGAGATAATGGATAACAGCACGACGTTGCAAATTCTGTTTGCGAGTGAGGTACGCCTCATCTAGTCCTCCTTTGAGAAAATCCGGTATGGTGTGGGTCAAACCCTTCTAAGGTGACATATGATTTTTAGAAATACATTAAAGTCACAATCCGCCACAGAGACACAGAGACACAGAGACACTGAGTAAAGCAGGAGTAAGACAGATACAACCTGACGAATTTGATTCTGGCTTGCCCCAAAATGTTTTGATTTTCTCTTGTGTCTCCGTGTCTCTGTGGCAGGTGTTGATTAGCATGATAGCGGCTGATCCCATAAAATTGTATTTGCATCCGGAATTCACCAGGATGGGTTGGAGGCCGTGTATCTTAAATTTAACATACTCTGTCCGCTTTGTCCTTTTGGGTCTTATCCGGCAGGCACACCCCTGCGGGAGACGACGATAGCGGCGACACCCCAGGCTAGCGCATAAAGCACACCCAGGAGGACCACATCCGTGGGACCGACCGGCAAATCCCATGTATATGCGATTAAAAAGCCAAAAAATGCGACCACGCCGCCGATCAAGGAAGCCAGCACCGTAAACTGGTGCATATTGCGGGCAAACAGGTGAGCAGTCAAAGCGGGAATCAGCAGAAACCCGAATGCGATCAGCGGGCCGACGCTGAGCACCGCCATTGAAACGGTCAGGCCGATAAGGACATAGAGCACCACGTCCCAGAAAACGACCCTTTTCCGCATTATGATTGCCGTTTCACGGTCGAACGATACGAGGAGCAGCTCTTTGTGGAACAGTCCCAGGATCGCAACCACGATCGCAAGCGTTGCTGCGGTCAGCATGAGATCCGAATTGGAGATGGTGATGACTTCCCCTTTCATCATATCCAGCCAGCCGATCTCGCCATAGGGATTCTTCGCCAGCAAGAGGATGCTCAATGCGGATGCCACCACATAGGCGGTGCCGAGCCGCCCCTCGGGTTGTCCGCGGCCGCGCCGTTCCAGAAACGCCAAAAGCAGAATCGCGGACAACGAGAATGTTACCGAGCCGATGAAGGCGAGCGTGTGAGCGCTGTGTGAGCTGTGTTCGGCCAGTTTGAAGCCGAACCACATGGGTAAGGAAAGTGCGATGGCAACACCGGTCGAGGAGATCTGCGGCAGCGCCACGCCCATGAACACCAGCCGGCGCACCACGAGGAACACGCCGACGAGCGGACAAGCGA
>JBEKFJ010000189.1:0-5709 GCA_050013355.1 Oryzomonas sp. | reverse complement strand
GGCGTTCTGCTAACCTGCCGGAATAACGTTAAAATAAACTTAAATAGTTTCCATCCGGAAACACCGGATGAAAACTAATTGTTTTCTATTCGGAAACGAGCAATTTTTTGTCATGGCCAGGAAATCAAGGGATTGCACGGAGGCGTACATCGGTACGCCGCACAAGCAAGCTCGAAGATTGACGCCGCCATGGCGGAAAAGGGCCGTTTCCGGATGAAAACTGAATAATATGGGAGCCCTGTCTGATATGGATGAAACCTGGCTGGAGGTGGCATGTGAGCTGCCCAACGAACTGGCTGACGTTCTGGCGGAGTATCTGGCCGCTCTCTCGGGTGCCGGTGTCTGCGTCGAAAACCTGAGCGTGGACGCCTTCTCCCCTTCCGAAATCGAGCACAGCCCACTCACGACCGTCAAGGCCTACCTTAACGCCGCCGATGATACGGATGCCCGCCTGGCGGAGATCTCGGCCTTTCTGGATGAACTGGCTGCCGTCAATCCGGGCCTGTCAATTGCGCCGCCATCCGTTACGACGGTGAAAAGCGAGGATTGGAGCACAAGTTGGAAGGTCAATTTCAAGCAGCTCCGCATCGGCCGGCGGCTTTTGATCGTGCCTTCCTGGGAGCAGGCGGAGGCCGGGCCGGATGATATTGTCCTGAGCCTGGACCCGGGCATGGCCTTCGGCACCGGGGGGCACGAGACGACCCGGCTCTGCCTGGAACAGTTGGAAAACGTCCTTCTCAGCCGTCCTGCTGCGCCCTCCGCCTCGGTGCTGGACCTGGGAACCGGTTCCGGCATCCTGGCCATGGCTGCGGCGCGTCTGGGCGCGGGCCGCGTCTGCGCCGTGGACATCGATCCCGAGGCGGTGGAGGTGGCGCGGGAGAACATGGCGATCAACGGCCTGGCGGAGCAGATCGAGTGCAGCACGACCCCGCTGGAAAGCTTGGGCGGCCCCTTTGACGTCATCCTGGCCAACATCCTGGCCGAAGAACTTGTCCGGCTGGCCCCACTACTCACGGCGCGGCTGGCCCGTGGCGGCGTGCTGATCCTGTCAGGCATCCTGGCCGAGAAGGAGGCATTTGTGCGTAGCGGATTCGCCGCCCAGCCCCTTGCCTACCTGGAAACGGCACGCCAGGGAGAGTGGGTGGCCATGCTCTACAGCAAGCACGATACAGCGGCATGAGCAGGCGGCGCTTCATGATATCGTCCCGGAATATCTGCGACGGCTATGCGTCCTTTAATGGCGATCTCTTCAATCACATGGTGCGGGTGCTGCGGCTCGGCACCGGTGACGGCGTGACCCTGGTGGATGAGGCGGGCAAAGAACATCAGGGGATTATCGACCAAGTGTCCCGTGAGTGGGTTGCCGTCAGGATCGAAGCGCCCCGGCAGGCGCCCGCAACCGGGGATCACGGGGCGCGGATCACTATCTGCCAGGCCCTGCCCAAGGGAGAGAAGATCGATCTGATCCTTCAGAAGGGAACGGAACTTGGGGTTCACGATTTCAGTCTGTTCGGCGGCCGCCGTTCCGTGGCCCGAGTGCGCGGGGACCAGCTTGCAGCCAAGCTGGAACGCTGGCAGCGGATAGCTGCCGAAGCGGCCCGGCAATGCAACCGGTGTTCAGTCCCTGCGGTCTCGTGGTCTCCGTCGGCAGCCGAAGCTGCCGGGTCCACGTCCCAAGAACTCCGTCTGCTGTTGTGGGAAGGGGAGCGGAAGCAGAGCCTGAAGTCGGTCCTTGCCGACCGGGGCTGTCCCGCTTCCGTCATCGTGGCCGTCGGTCCTGAGGGGGGGTTCGATCCCCTTGAGGTGCAACAGTTCCTCGCGCAGGGATATCAGCCGGTTTCCCTGGGAAACAGGATTCTGCGGACGGAAACCGCAGCTATTGCCATTAGCGCAATTTTACCGTATATTTGGGATATGATGTAAACCTGAATCCGTGACGCCTGAAAGGCGGAGCGAGCGACGGTCCTGCGTCCAACGCCGCCCATGCAGCATTATGCAAACTGTGCCGTGTGTCCTCCGCCTCGGTGGAGATACGGCCAGCAACGCCGGGACTGAGGCATGCTAAGCGAGAGTAGCCGTGAAGGCGTCACGGATTCAGGGTAAAGGTCGCAAGGAGCTGCCGATGAAATGTCCCAAGTGCGGATACAACAGCTTTGAGGCCAATGACATATGCCCCAAGTGCCTCAATGATCTTACCGGCTACAAGGCGACCCACGGACTCAAGGCAATGGCGCTGCCTCTGACGGCCCGAACGGAAATGGCCCGGTCAATGGCGACCGAAGCCCGCGTGGACGACCATCCTGCGGAGGATGCGGACATGACCTCCGATATGTTCTCCTTTGATTTTGAAGAAAACGGACAGGGTGCCGACCGGGGACCCGACCAGGGGACGGAGGGTCCCAACCATGACCCTTTCAACTTTGGCGACGAACCGGCCGATTCATCGGCCCAGGCCAAGGCCAAAGAAGACGCCTTCAGCGGCCTCCTGGAAACAACGCCGCAGAAGAGCGCCCCAGCGCCGGCAGGCAAACCCGCAGCCGCGAACAATGAGTTCGACCTGGAAAATTTTTCCTGGGACGACACCCCGGACCCCGCCGGTGACGGCAAGCCCGGCAAACCCCGTGAGGATGGCTTCGGCAGCCTGTTTGGCACGAAGAAGTAACATTCTTTCGACACGGTAGTCGCCAGGGCCCGTTCCCCTTCTAATTGTGAGGGCGGACGGGCCTTGGCATATCTAAATCAATGCAATTCTGAGCGGAACAGACCCCACGGAGTCCCTACGTGTCCCAGCGTATCGCCATCCTTCCGGAAACCATCACCAACAAGATTGCCGCCGGCGAGGTGGTCGAGCGGCCCGCCTCGGTCATCAAGGAGTTGCTCGAAAACTCCCTGGATGCCGGCGCAACGGATATCTCCGTGGAGATCACGGCAGGGGGGCGACGGTTGATCCGCATCACGGACAACGGCCACGGCATGTCCTGGGAGGACGCCCTGCTTTCCCTGGAACGCCACGCCACCAGCAAGATCAGGACCGACAGCGACCTTGACGGCATCCTGACCCTGGGGTTCCGCGGCGAGGCGCTTCCCTCCATCGCCTCGGTCTCCCGCTTCCGGCTGGCGACCCGTGAAGCCGGAAGCCTGGAGGGGACCGAGATCGTCGTTGAGGGGGGACGGGTCCGGGATGTGAAGGCCTGCGGAATGGCCCCCGGCACGGTCATCATGGCGGAACAGCTGTTCTTCAACACCCCGGCGCGCCTCAAGTTCCTGAAGAGCGCCGAAACAGAGACGGGACACGTGGGGGACACGGTGGCCCGCATGGCGGTTTCCCGGCCCGACGTTGCCTTCAGCCTGGTCAGTGATGGCCGGGAACTGCTGCGCGTGCAGCGCAGCGACCTGCGCCGGCGCATCGCCCAGGCCGTGGGCAAGAGCGCCGCCGGCGGCCTCCACGAGGTTGCCGCTTCAGAGGGGGGCATCACCGTCACCGGCTTTATCTCCGGCCCCAGTGTTGTTCGTTCCGCCACTTCGGCCATGTTCACCTACATCAACGGCCGTTTCGTCCGGGACAAGGTCGTGCAGCACGCCATCATGCAGGCCTACCGCGGCGTGATCGACCGAGGCCGTTATCCCGTTCTTGCCCTGTTCATCGAACTGCCGCCCGGCGAGGTGGACGTCAACGTCCATCCCAGCAAGCACGAGGTGCGCTTTCGCCGCCAAGCCTCCGTGCACGACGCCATCCAGGCCGCCCTGGAAGAGGTGCTGCGCCGGTCCCCCTGGCTGACGCACCGCAGGGAACCGGGGCCTGCGGCAACGGCCACGCCGCCCACCGGGCAGGCATACCGGGAGCGGATCGCAGCCGCGGCCCAGGCATCCCTGGCGCTTCCGGGACGACCGGCGCGCACGTCCCATCCCGCAAGCCATGCTTCCGCTGACGGCAAGGGTGCGGTGCATGCCGCCGCTATCCCCGACGTGCCCTCATCCCTCATCCCTCATCCCTCAACAGCCTCCTTGGTGCAGGAAGCCTTCGCTCTCGTCCCCGGAGAGCCTGCTTCAATCCGGGAGCCTGCGGAACCGTTCCAGCCAGACCCCGCACCGCCGGAGCAGGCCGGCTATTTTTCTGCACTGGCGATCATCGGCCAGTTCCACGGCGAGTACATCCTCTGCCAGTCCGGCGCCGAACTGGTGATTATCGACCAGCATGCCGCCAGCGAGCGGGTCGCCTATCAACGCCTGCGCAAGCAGTTCCTGGCCGGCGGCGTGGAATCGCAGCGCCTGCTCTTTCCCGACACGCTGGAGCTATCTTTCAGCGAGGCAGCTCTGGTGGCGCGCTTCCGCGCCGACCTTGCCCGGATCGGCTTCGAACTGGAGCCGTTCGGTGGCGCGACCGTCATCGCCGCCGCCTTGCCACGGGTGGTGGCGGGAAAAGACGGCATACGCCTGGTGCGGGATATCGTGGCCGAACTTGCCGCGCTGGGCACCAGTGCCGCCTTCGACGACAGCATCGACAGCCTGCTGGCCCGCATCGCATGCCACTCGGTGGTGCGCGGTTTCCACCCCCTGGACAGCCGCCAGATCGATGAACTGCTGCGGGCAATGGATGAGACCGACTTCGCCGCCAGTTGCCCCCATGGCCGGCCGGTCTCCCACACCATCACCCTGGGTGAGTTGGAAAAGATCTTCAAGCGGACCTGATCCGCGGATGTTGGGGCGCTGCGGGTATGCGATTATGAATTCTCACAACAGGTCCAGGATACTGGTCGTCGTCGGCCCGACAGCCTCGGGCAAGAGCGAACTGGCCCTGCGCCTGGCCCGGGAACTGGATGCCGAGATTGTGAACGCTGATTCCATGCAGGTCTATCGCGGCATGGACATCGGCACCGCCAAGCCGACACCGGAGCAGCGCTCCGGAGTGCCCCACCACCTGATCGACGTGGCGGAGCCGGACCGGCTTTTCTCCGCGGCCGATTTCGCAGGGGCGGCCGACGAGGCCATCCGCGGTATTACCGGCCGCGGCAGACGGGTCATTGTGGTGGGCGGCACCGGGCTTTACATCCGTGCCCTGCTGAAGGGGCTGGTGGACTCCCCCAGCGGTGCGGGCGTTGTCAGGAAGGCGTTGCAGGAAGAGGCTGCACAGCTCGGCAACGAGGCCATGCTGGAGCGATTGCGGCAGGTGGACCCGGAACTGGCGGCACGCATGCACCCCAACAACCTGGTGCGCATTATCCGCGCCATGGAGGTGCACCGCCTGACCGGCGTCCCCCTTTCCCGCCATCAGGAGGAACATGCCTTCAGTGCCCGGCGTTACGACACGCTCCAGATCGGTATCAGCATAGACCGCAAAGAACTGTACGGCCGTATCGAGGCGCGGGTCGAACGGATGCTGGCGGAGGGGCTGCTGGATGAGGTGCGGGGGCTTTTGGCGCAGGGCTTTGGCCGCCCGTTGAAGGCCATGCGGGCCATCGGTTACAAGGAGGCGGCCGCGTACCTGGCCGGCGAATTGAGCCTGGAAGAGGCCGTGCAGCTCATGAAACGGGACACGCGACGCTATGCCAAACGCCAATTGACGTGGTTCAATGCGGACCCGGCTATATTATTGTTTGAATATCCGGGAAAGTTTGGTAGTATTTTACAGCATGCTATTGAATTTTTTGAATAACAGGAGGAACGCCCCTCATGGCAAAAGCACCCTTCAATATTCAGGACCAGTATCTC
>JBEKFJ010000188.1:0-5742 GCA_050013355.1 Oryzomonas sp. | reverse complement strand
TATCGTGCGGCGTAGCGCTGCTACGCCTCCTAAGGGTTTCCTGCGGGTGCGACGATCTGACTATTTTTGATCAACCTGGGCAGGTTGTTAAAAACAGCCATCAGGCCTTCGCCATCGAAAGCGACCGCGCCCGGATTTGCGGCAGATTTGACCTGGCCGATTGAGCAAGACCGCAGGCGTAGCAGGGCTACGCCGAGGATTTTGCGCTTGAGGCCGGGGCGAAGATGCCGTGAAGGCGGGAGCGGGATCACTCGGCGCAGCAGGAGAGCCTGCTGATGTCCCTATCGAACCCCTGGGCACAGAGCTTCAGCCCCTCCCCGATGGAGGGGTAGACATGCATGGTAGTGGCGATGTCGGTCACGGTTGCCTTCAACTGCAACGCCAAAGCCGCCTCGTTGATCATTTCCGCTCCCCGGTGGCAGGTGAGGTGAACCCCCAGGAGCCGCCCGGTCTGCCGGTCGGCGATCATCTTGATCACCCCGGCGGTATGGCCGGTAACGTGGGCCTTCGGAATGGCGCTGACCGGCATGGTGTTGACCGCGACGTCAAAGCCTGCCTGCCGGGCGCTTTCCTCGGTATGCCCGACCATGCCGACCTCGGGGTCCGTGAAGACCGCCATGGGGGCTGCCAGGTAATCCATGGTGCAGCCGCACCCTTCGTTGAACATGTCGTCAACCGCCACGATGGCCTGGCGGGCCCCGACCGTGGCGATCAGCATCCTGCCGGTCACGTCCCCGGCAGCCCAGATGCCGGGCCGCGACGTGCGCATGCGGCTATCGGTGACGATAAAGCCTTTCGGGTCCGTTGTCACGCCCGCCCTTCCCAGGGCAAGCCCTTCCGTGGCCGGGCCTGTCCCCACCGCCATGAGCAACCGCTCGGCGGTATATTCATGGCGCCTGCCGCCAACGTCCGCAGAGACCACGTTCACGTCTCCCACGCGGTCGGCCGAGCAGATGGTGACATCCGCCACGACCTTGATCCCCTCCGCAACCAGCACATCACGGAGCGCTTCGGCCGCTTCCAACTCGACGGTCGGCAAAAGGCGCGGTCCGTGTTCGAGGATCGTCACGCGGCACCCCAGGCGATGGTACATCTGGCCCAGTTCAACGGCAATGACGCCGCCCCCCACGATGACCAGTGATTTGGGAAGCCGTTTCATCAGCAGGGCGCTGCGGCTCGTCAGATAGTTGCATTCCTCGATCCCCGGAATGGCGGGGATGCGTGGCTCGCCCCCGACTGCGATGAGGAATCGGTCGCAACGAAACAATTTATCATTGGCTTCGATGGTTTGTGGATCGATAAAGCGTGCGGTCCCCTTGACCAGTTCCAGGCCTGACATGTTGTTGAGCACGTCCAAGTAACGTTCCTGGCGAAGCTTGCGCACAACCTCTTCCCGATGGGCAAAGAGCGGTTCAAAATCAACGCCCTCCCTCGTATCCTCAAGCCCGAGACCGAGCTTCATCCCCAGGTGGGCCTCGTGCTTGAACAGGGCCGCGTGGATGAGGGTCTTGCTGGGGATGCAGCCCCAGTTGACGCAGGTGCCTCCCAGAACGCTTTTTTCGAACATGAGCACGCGCGCGCCGTGGGAGGTGGCGCGCAGAGCCCCTGCAAAAGCGGTCGAGCCCGAGCCGAGGATGATCAGGTCGGATATGCTGTCGGTTGTCATGAAGGGTCCTCCTCGGTGTTGGTGCGCGACTCATAAAAAAGGCTGCCGATCAGCGGACGGCAGCCTTAAGATCCAAGCAACATCTTATCAGGAATCAACCGGATTGCCATGGGTCTCCACGTCGAAGATCGTCATTAGCGCCTCGGGGGTATAGGCGCACACCTGGGTGCGCACCCCTTCCTTGGCCCGATGCACCCATTCGATCTTGTCCCCGGACGCTTCATGGATGAATTTCACCCGTGTCCCGCCGACCCGTTTGACTTCATCCTGCATCTCGTTCATGGTCAATAGTTGCAGCCCGCCGATCTCTTCATCTGTCGTGGCATGTTCCAGGAACCTGTCGATCAGGTCGTAATCGAGAAAATCCTCCTCCTTGCGCCACCACTTGACGAAACAATGGTCCGCCGTTGCCTGCTGCTTGAGCGTTGTTACTATTTCGCGCCCTTTCATCGCGCACCTCCTCTGCCGGCCATCGACATCGTGCCCCTCGGAACCGGCTTGTGCTCTGCTACTAAATCTATTATACGCCCGTTTTTGCAAATCAGATGGCGGTTTTTGCCGAAGGGTGCGTCGTTCAAGCTCCAGATCACCTCTCAAAATACACTCGCGGGCCGAATACCGGCCTTGGCGCTATAAAATCGTTTACTTTACCCTGGTGTTTGCCTATCATATTTTCCTATGTTTGCGACGGAAACCATTGATATCCGCCCCATGACCAAGGCCGACCTGGAGAACGTGCTGGCCATTGAGCAGGCCTCCTTTTCCCATCCCTGGCGCCATGAACATTTCCTGCACGAACTGTCGTCACCCCATTCATTTCCGCTCGTTGCCGTTGCAGAAGGCTCGGTGGGCGGCTATGTGTGCCTGATGTCTCTTTTCGAAGAGGCCCAGATCCTGGATATTGTCGTGGCGCCGCATCTGCGGGGCCGGGGTATCGCCCGGGCGCTGCTGGAGCGGGCCTCCGCCATAGCCAGGGAGAAACATGCCGAGATCATGACCCTCGAAGTCCGCGCCTCCAACAGGGCCGCCATCGCCCTTTACGAGCGGTTCGGCTTTTCACGGAGCGGGATCCGGCAGAAATACTACGAAGGCGTCGAGGATGCGTTGTTGATGGAAAAATCACTATGAGGGTCTGTGATGAAATAAGTATTACAATTGATGCATCTCACCTTCCAAACTTATTTCATAACTGACCCTAAGGAGACCGCTAGATGCAGTTCAAATCCATGATCATTTCCAACGTGGAGGTCTCGCCCGGCTACCGGCGCATGCGCATGACCGCGCCGCCCGAGTTCCCCGCCGCCCGGCCGGGACAGTTCGTGATGGTGCGGGTGAACGAGGCCATCGATCCGCTCTTGCGGCGTCCTTTCGGCATCTTCGACGTGGGTATCCATACCCCGGCTCAGGCCGGTGCCGCCTCCCAGCCCTACCTGGAGATGCTGTACCGGGTGGTGGGGAAGGGGACCGCCATGCTCGCGGCGCTGCATGAAACCGATCTGCTGGATATCCTCGGTCCCTTGGGGAAGGGCTTCGAGTTCGGCTCTTCCGACGAGGAAAAGATGATCGTTGGGGGGGGAATAGGGTTGGCGCCGCTCTACTTTCTGGCCAGGGAGTTGGTGACACAGTCGCCGGTGCGGCTTTTTGTCGGAGGAAGAACGCGGGACGACATTCTCTGCATCACTGAATTCGAACGCCTGGGGGTGGAGTGCTATGTAGCGACTGAAGACGGGTCGCTGGGGGACAGCGGCCTGGTGACCGAGGCCCTGGTCAGACGGCTGGCCGCCTGCGGCAGCAAACCGCGTATCTTCTCCTGCGGCCCCCATGGCATGCTGCATGCCGTGGCGGACATCGCCGCCCAGTGGAACATCCCCTGTCAGGTCTCCCTGGAGGGGTATATGGCCTGCGGCATGGGGGCCTGCCTGGGGTGCGTCACCCCAGGCCACCGCCATTCCAACGAAACACCCGATTATCGTTGCGTCTGCGCCGATGGACCGGTCTTCGACGCCGCCGAACTGAAGTGGGAGGCCTGAATCATGAAACCTGACCTGTCTGTCACCATCGCCGGACTTAAGCTGCGCAACCCGGTGATGACCGCCTCGGGCACCTTCGGTTACGGCGAGGAATTTGCGGAATATGTAGATCTTGAAGCCATCGGCGCCTTCGTGACCAAGGGGCTGTCCCTCAAGCCGCGGGCCGGCAACCCCACGCCGCGCATCGTGGAGACTCCGGGTGGCATGCTGAACGCAATCGGCCTGCAAAACGTGGGCATCGACGCTTTTATCGAAAAAAAGGTTCCCTTCCTCCGCTCGGTCGCTACCCCGGCCATTGCCAATTTCTTCGGCCACACCGTCGAAGAGTATGCCGAACTGGCCCGCCGGCTGGACGCCGTCCCCGAGGTTGCCGGCTTGGAGGTGAATATCTCCTGCCCCAATGTCAAGCAGGGTGGCATCGTTTTCGGCACCGATCCCCGGTGCGCATTCGAGGTGGTCTCGGCCTGCCGCGAGGCCACCATCAAGCCGCTGATCGTCAAGCTCTCGCCCAATGTCACGGATATTGTCTCCATGGCCGTGGCCTGTGCCGAAGCGGGCGCCGACGCCCTGTCGCTGATCAACACCCTGACCGGCATGGCCATTGACCTGGATCGTCGCCGGCCGGTGCTGGCCAATATCACTGGTGGTCTCTCCGGTCCGGCCATCAAGCCGGTAGCGCTGCGTATGGTCTGGCAGGTGGCGCGGGCGGTCGCCCTGCCGATAATCGGTATCGGCGGCGTCATGAACGCCCGCGACGCCCTGGAATTTATCCTGGCCGGGGCCACGGCGGTGCAGGTAGGGACCGCCAGTTTCATCAATCCGGGTGCTGCCCAGGGAATTGCCGTCGGCATGGAGGCCTGGCTGGAGGAAAATGGCGTGGAGGATGTGAAGAGTCTTATCGGGGCTCTTGAAGTGTGATACCATGTCGCAATCAAACGATTACGTTGTTGGCTTCGTCGTCGGCTCCTCAACGTACTAATAAGTACGCCCCCGTCACCACTCTCCTTGCCGCCTCGTACTCATTTTGATTGCACCTTGGTATGATTCACCGACGCCTTACGAGGCGAAGGCATAGTTGTTTTTGGATCCTTGCTTGACGCGGTACATGGCCATGTCGGCCATGTTCATGAGGGTGTCCACGGCATCGCCATCCTGGGGAAATATGCTGATGCCGATGCTGGCCCCCACGTGGCACTCGGTCCCCTTGAGCAGGAACGGCGCCGCAAGGAGCGCCAACATCTTGTCCGCCACCTGGGGGATACGGCCGGGCGCGGCAACATCCAGCAGCATGACCGCAAATTCGTCTCCCCCCATGCGCGCAACCGTATCCGAGTCCCTGACGCACCCCCCCAGGCGCCGGGCCGTTTCCTGCAACAGCAGATCGCCGCTGTCGTGACCGTAGGTATCGTTAATGTCCTTGAAGCCGTCCAGATCCACGAACATCAGGGCGAATCCCGTGTCATTTCTTTTGGCGTGGGCCAGCGCCTGCCCGATCCTGTCAAAGAAGAGCGCCCGGTTGGGCAGGCCGGTCAGTTCGTCATGATGGGCCATGTGGTTCAGCTTTTCCTGCAGCATCTTGCGTTCGGTGATATCCTCCTTGATGGCGATGAAGTTGGTCAGTTCACCATGGGCGTTCCAGATGGGAGAGATGGTGGCGTGTTCCCAGAACAGCTCGTGGTTCTTCTTTTTATTCAGGAATTCCCCATGCCAGAGCCCGCCGGAAAGGATCGTCTTCCATAGATCGCCGTAGAATTCGGGGGTCAGGATGCTGCCTCGCAGGATACGGGGATTCTGGCCGACGACCTCCTCAGGCATATAGCCCGTAAGCTCACAGAACTTGGGATTCACATATTCGATTATGCCGCTTGTATCGGTTATTACGATGGAGACCGGGCTTTGGATGATGGCAGCCGAGAGCTTTCGCAACTCCTCCTCGGCCTTGTCGCGTAACTGCATCTGGTCGTTGAGGGCCACATTAAGGAAATGGAAGCGGAAGGCGACCGCAGAGACGTCGATGATGACAGCCAGGGCGCCGGCCAGGGCCCT
>JBEKFJ010000187.1:0-5755 GCA_050013355.1 Oryzomonas sp. | reverse complement strand
CGCTATGCAAGTGATTCATTGACAGGAGGGCGTTGAACCATTACATTTTATTGAGACGGAAGCACTGCAAAGGATGGAAGCCATGGCACAGACGGACTATTACAAGGCACTCGGGGTCGAGAAGAGCGCCACCCCGGATGAAATCAAGAAGGCCTTCCGCAAGCTGGCGGTCAAGTATCACCCCGACCGCAACCCGGGCGACAAGGCGTCAGAGGATAAGTTCAAAGAGATCAACGAGGCCTACGCCGTGCTCTCCGACCCCAAGAAGAAGGAAGAGTACGATACCTTCGGCTCCAACGGCTTTCACCGCCAGTACAGCCAGGAGGACATCTTCCGCGGTTTTGACTTCGGCAATGCCTACAAGGATATGGGCGCGGGTGCCGGAGAGGACATCTTCTCGCGCCTGTTCGGGGGGGCCTTCGCACGCGGCGGCCGGGGCGGCTTCCGGGCCGCGCCCCAAAAGGGCGCTGATCTGGAGATGGAGACCGATGTCAGCTTCCGCGATGCCGCCCAGGGGGCCGAAAAACTGGTGGCCTTCCGCAGGAACGGCACACGCGAAGAACTCAAGGTAAAGATCCCGGCCGGCGTGGAAAACGGCAGCAAGGTCCGTATTGCCGGCAAGGGGGGAAAGGGGGAAAGTGGCGGCCAGCCTGGAGACCTCTACCTGATCATCCGCGTGCTGTCCGATCCGGTCTTTACCCGGGACGGGGGTGACCTGTTCGTGGAGCGCTCCATACCGTTCAGCTCTGCCTGCCTGGGCACGTCGCTGGATGTGCCCACCCTGGAAGGGGACAAACGCATCAAGGTGCCGGCCGGTATCCAGGCCGGCACGAAGATCCGCCTGAAGGGGTGCGGCGTGAAGCCTTTGGGCTCCAACACCAAGGGGGATCTCTACGTCAAGATCACCATCCAGGTGCCGGGATCGCTGAATGCGGCGCAGAAGAAGCTGGTGGAGGAATTGGCCGGAAACGGCCTCTAAGACCTGAGATGCAAAGCATCAGGGTGGACGACACGGCCAGCAGAAATCAGAATCAAGGGTCGTTCCCCATGTAACGAATGGTGAACGGCCATTTTCTTTGATGCCCTCTACCGTGGCAGGAAAGGCATGGCACGACAAATACTCACTCCGAATCCTTCACAACAAAGGTTACGATGAACGATGTTCCCCCGTTGCGTCGACTACGCACCTCAATCCGGCCGCCCATGTTTTCCACCAGCGTCTTTGTCACAAACAGCCCCAGGCCGGTACCTTCTCCCGGCTTCTTGGTGGTAAAATATGGCTCGAATATCCTTGGTTGCACATCCTCCGGTATGCCTGGCCCGGTATCGGCAATGACGATCTGTATCTCTCCTTCGGAGATGGTGGAGGTTTCAACCAATATTCTTCCGCCGCCATCCTCCATGGCCTGCAGGGAGTTCATGATGATATTGAGCAGGATCTGCTTGAGCAGGTTGCCGTCCATCCTGATCGCCTGCAAATGGTAATCCAGATTGCGCAACACGGTAACGCCACGTTTGGCTGCTTCATACACGAGAAAGTCGAGGATGAATTCAACCGCCAGATTGACATCCGTTTCTTCCGTGGCCTCATCCTGCCTGCTGAAATTAAGCAGGCCACGCGTCAACTGCGAGAGACGCTGGGCTTCGGATTTGATGCGGCTGACCATCTCGCGAACGAATTCGGAGACTTCCTGCTCCCTCAGAATCATCTGGGCAGCCGAGGTAATTACGGAGAGCGGGGCGTTCAGTTCGTGGACAACGCCGGACGAAATCCTCCCCAGTTCGGCCATTTTTTCGTTATAAGCCATCTGCTTGAGTAGGTCTTCACTGATGTTGTCATTGTTATGCTTGTCTGCCAGGGTCTTCATGTGAGCTCCGGCGTCGCAGGGGTGCATGGACGGAAGCCGCCCACGAGGGGGCGGCTTCCTAGGGTCTTATACATCTGGTAAGCTGATTACATATTGTAGCCGGACTCGGAGTGTTGCGTCTGGTCGAGGCCTATGATCTCGTCTTCCTTTTCCACACGCAGGCCGATGGTCTTGTCGAGGACGAAGGCAATGATTAAAGTAACTATGAAGGCATAAGCACCGGCTGCTACAACCGCAATGACTTGCGTGATGAATTGTTTGACATCACCTCCCAGAAGTCCCTTGGCGCCAACCGTGGCAAATATACCGGTTAGCAGTGCGCCGCTGGCACCGCCCAAACCGTGAACGCCCAGAACGTCGAGAGCATCGTCGTACTTAAACTTGGCTTTCAGCAGTATGCCGCCGTAACAGATCAGGCCGGCCAGGACACCCATAATAAGGGCTGCACCCGGCTGGACGAAACCAGCAGCAGGGGTGATTACGACCAAACCAGCCACAACACCGGAGCCGAAACCGAGGGCCGATGGTTTACCGGAATGGAGCCACTCTGCGATCATCCAGGAAAGACCGGCGGCAGCTGGAGCGATTGTGGTGGTGGTGAAGGCCAGGCCGGCCAGGCCGCCCGACGCATCGGAACAGTTGGGGCCAACGATGGCACTGCCGGCATTGAAGCCGAACCAGCCGAACCAGAGCAGACCGACTCCAAGCAGGGTCATGGGAAGATTGTGGGGCGCCATGCGCTCTGTCGGATAACCTTGCCGTTTACCGAGAAAGATGAGCGCCGCTGCAGCGGAAACGCCTGAGGAGAGGTGAACAACAGTACCACCGGCAAAGTCCAGGGCACCTTTTTTGGCGAGCCAGCCGTCACTCATCCAGACCCAGTGAGCCAGCGGGTCATAGACCAAGGTAGTCCATAGCAGTACGAACAGACAATACGTGGAGAATTTGACACGCTCGGCAATGGTTCCGGATATGAGAGCCACGGTAATGATGGCAAACATCGCCTGGTACATGGCAAAAACATATTCCGGGATCGCACCGGGTTCTGTGGCAACATTCTGGAAAAGGGCATAGACCGGATTCCCGTCTTTAAAGGAAATAAGGCCGTTGAGCATGACCTTGCTCAAGTTCCCGATAAGCCCGCCGAATGCATCGGGGCCAAAGGCCAACGAATAGCCCACGACTGCCCATTGCACACCGACGATACCAAGTGCCACAAACGAGTGCATGAACGTGGAGAGCACGTTCTTCTGACGAACCATACCGCCGTAGAACAGTGCCAGGCCGGGGGTCATCAGAAGCACCAGAGCTGCGGAAGCGAGCATCCAGGCAGTATCCCCGGTGTTCAGGACCGGATCGACATTCTTGGGTGCAGCCGGAGCAGGGGTTGCGACTGATGTCGCAGCGGCAGCAGCGGCCGGAGCCGGTGTCGATGGGGCGGGTGCGGTTGCTGCCGGTGACGCTGCCGGGGCCTTTGCCTCTTCTGCCGACACCGCAAGCGGCGTGAGAACCGCGAAAGATGACAGGATAACAACGGTCGCTAAAAAATGTTTCATTGAACGTCGAAAGGTGGGTGTCTCACTGAGGGCTTCGTTGCCATTAGGAAAATCGATACAACTTTGTACCATGTCAAACCTCCGATGTGTGTATGATCCGCAGATGGGATTCTTAAGTAACCTTGTCGTAGCTAGACCGCTTCGTTTCCTTTCTCGCCGGTCCTGATCCTCAGGGCTTCATCCAGGGGAATAACGAAAATCTTTCCATCTCCGATTCTTCCCGTCCGTGCCGATGTCTCGATGGTCTCGACCACCTTGGCGACCAGTTCGTCCGCAATCGCAATCTCAAGTTTGATCTTGGGGATGAAGTCAACGACGTATTCGGCGCCGCGATACAACTCGGTATGACCCTTCTGGCGTCCGAAACCCTTGACTTCCGAAACAGTGATGCCCTCGATACCGATATCGTTGAGCGCGTCCTTAACCTCGTCCAGTTTGAATGGCTTTATGATTGCTTCGACAAGCTTCATTGCTTACCCCCATTCTCTTTCCTTGTTGATATAATTACCACATTGCACATTGCTTTTGCACAGGCCGTGCCATCTGAATTACCGGGTTAATTGACTAATTTTACGTCACTATTGCCGAAAGCCGATCTCCCGACTGCCTCTGTTTTGAGCAGGACGCTGAAAAATTCGGCGGCGGCCTCCGGCATGGCAGCCCCTCCGGTTCGTGGTGGAGACCTCAGACCGGTGGCTGGTTTCTCAGGAAAACGGCGTCTTCCGCTGGTTGAAGTCCGGATAGGCCTCGACGGCCACCTCATAGCGGTCCAGCCCCTCCAGTTCGACCTCGGCGTGTACCCTGAGCGGGATGAACCTGTTGAGGATCCTGAAAAAGGCATACATCACGCCGAACACGAAAACAAAGTTCACGGCAACCCCGATGAGTTCCGCCACGAATTGCGATTGCCCCCCATAGAACAGCCCTTTCACCGTTCCGGGAACATTGTTCAGGCCCTCGCCGTAGGTGCCGTCGGCAAAAAGCCCCAATGCGATCATGCCCCATGCGCCGCACGTGCCGTGAACGGATACCGCACCCACGGGATCGTCCACCTTTAGTTTGCGCTCGACGAAAAAGACACTCAGGCAGCAGAGCACCCCGGCCACCAGTCCGATGATGACCGCTCCGACGGTGCTCACAAAGGCGCAGGGCGCCGTGATGGCAACCAGCCCCGCCAGCAGACCGTTGGCACACATGGAGAGGTCCGGCTTGCCGTACATGAGCCACATGTAGAGCATGGCCGAGAACGAAGCCGCCGCGGATGCCAGCATGGTATTGACCGCGATCACCCCGATGCGCAGGTCGGTGCCGGCAAGTGTCGAGCCGGAATTAAACCCGAACCAGCCGAAGAAGAGGACCAGGCAGCCGACGATGGCCATGGGGATGTGGTGTCCCGGTATCGCATTGGGTGTTCCGTCCTTGCGGTATTTCCCGATACGCGGTCCCAGCACCTTGGCGCCGGCCAGCGCCGAAACGCCTCCCACCATATGCACGACCGAAGAGCCGGCAAAATCCAGGACGCCATGACCGAGACCGAAATTCCTGCCGAGCTGCGACAGCCACCCGCCGCCCCATACCCAGTTCGCATAGAGCGGGTAGGTGAACATGGAGATGAAGAACCCGAAGATGACGAATGACTTGAAAGTCCAGCGCTCTGCCATGGCGCCGGTCGGGATGGTGGCAGCCGTGTCCATGAAGACCACCTGGAACAGAAAGAGGGTGACGATGGAGACGTCGTAGCCGACGCCGGAAAGGAAGAACCCCTTGGTGCCGAAGAGGCCGAACTCCTTGCCGAACAGGTGCACGATGAATTCACCGTTCAGGAGACCGGTACCCCCGGCCAGCGGCACGGCGCCGACACCCCCCATCTGGAGCGCATAGCCGCATACCCAATAGCCGAGCACCCCGAAGACAAAGATCATCATGTTCATCGACATGGTATGGGCGGCATTCTTGGCCCTCGTAAAACCGGTTTCCACCATGGCAAAGCCGGCCTGCATGAAAAAGACGAGAAATCCGCAGACCATCGTCCACATAAAATTGAGGGCGATCCTGTTGTGACCGACGACATCAGCCAGTTTCAGGGCAAGCGGCTCGTTTGTCGCCAGATTTTTCAGATCGTCCGCCGTCGGCCCATTGACCGTTGCACCGGCAACATCCGCTGCACCGCCGGTATTCGTGCCGGATGGGTCCGGTTTGACCCCTGGAGCGGCGGGCAAAACAGCGGCAGATTGTGCTGCGAGACCCGGAGCGGAAGCGGTTGCCCCTCCTGCCGGGACCTGCTGCTGCGCCGGCTTGTCATCCGAGAAGACAACGGTGGCAAGCCCCAGT
>JBEKFJ010000186.1:0-6991 GCA_050013355.1 Oryzomonas sp. | reverse complement strand
TGCTGAACTCGCCGATATCCAGGACAAAGGCCATATCGAAATCGCGGTCGGGGATGTGACGAACAACACTGTCGGCGCCCGGCAGAAAGAGGTACAACTCCGGAACCTGGTCACGCAGATGGACGCAGACATCTTTTCCGATCTTCCGGAGAAACGAGGCCAAGGCCAGGGAAGAGCCGATCGCATCGCCATCCGGTCCTTCATGACTGGTGACCAGGAACGAAGAATTGGCGCGGATGACCGAAACAATATCCTGAATGAACTCATTCATGTCCGGTTTCAATCTCCTTGAGGAGCGAGTCTATCCTGCTGCCGTACTCCCCGGAATGATCGTACTTAAACAGCAGGTCAGGGGTGTGGCGCATGGTCAGGCTCTTGCCCAACTCGCGGCGCAGGAACCCCTTGGCGCTGTTCAGGCCGGCCTCGCTCTCCTTCTTGGCCTGATCGTCGCCGATGACCGTGAAAAACACCCGCGCCAGACGGAGGTCGTCGGTGACCTCCACGGCGATGATGGTTACAAACCCGATGCGCGGGTCGTTGAGTCCTCGGGAGAGTATCGATGAGATCAGCTCATGAATGGTCTCGGCGACCTTGTCGGAACGTTTGTGTGGCATAACGGCACAACCCTTTTTTCTTCGGGGCGCGATGGGCCGGCCTGTGCGGCAGCCCCCGTATCCCCGCACCTCTGGGGCGGATGATTATTTATACCTGAATCCGTGATGCCTGAATGGCGGATCGAGCGACGGGCCTGCGTCCAACACCGCCTCTGCCGTGTGTACTCCGCCACGGCGGAGATACGGCCGACAACGCAAGACTGAGGCATACTGAGCGAGAGGAGCCGTGAAGGCGTCACGGATTCAGGTTATAATTTCCCGGCAAACTTTTCCATTTCGAACGCCTCGATGATATCGCCGATCTTGAGGTCGTTGTAATTCTCCAGGCCGATACCGCACTCGTAACCGCTGGCGACCTCCTTGACATCGTCCTTGAAGCGGCGCAGCGACGACATCTTCCCTTCGTAAACCACCACGTTGTCGCGCAGCAGGCGCACCTGGGCGTTGCGCAGCATCTTGCCGTCCTGGACGTGGCAACCGGCGACGGTGCCGATCTTGGGCACCGAGACACATCCTCGACCGCATCGTAGATGATGTTGTAGAGGCGGATATCGACCCCTTCCTTCTCGGCCAGGCTCTGGGCCTTCACTTCCGGGCGAACGTTGAAGCCGATGATGATGGCGTTCGACGCAGCCGCCAGGTTGACGTCTGTCTCGGTAACGGCGCCGACCGCGGAGTGGATGACGTTGAGCCGCACCGCATCGGTGGAAAGCTTGCGCAGCGATTCGCCCACCGCTTCGACCGACCCCTGCACGTCGCCCTTGACGATGACGTTCAGGTCCTTGACCTCGCCGCTCTGGATCTTGCGATACAGGTCTTCCAGCGACAGCTTGGTGTGTTTGGCCATTTCAACCTCACGCAGCTTGATCTGGCGCAGGGTGGCGATCTCCTTGGCTTGTTTTTCATCCTTCATGGCCACAAAGACGTCGCCGGCATCGGGCACGCCGGAGAGACCGACCACTTCCACCGGTTTGGAGGGACCGGCCTCCAGGATCTTCTCGCCGCGCTCGTTCTGCATGGCCCGCACACGGCCGGAATGGATGCCGACCACGCAGTAGTCGCCGGCCTTGAGGGTACCCTCCTGCACCAGCACGGTGGCAACCGGGCCGCGCCCCTTGTCCAGCTTGGCCTCCACGATGGTCCCCTTGGCCAGCTTGTTGGGGTTGGCCTTGAGTTCCATCACGTCGGCCTGCAACAGGACCATTTCCAGCAGTTCTTCGAGGTTGAGGCGTTTCTTGGCCGACACCTCCACCATGGTGGCGTCGCCGCCCCACTCGGACGCAACCAGGCCGAACTCCATCAACTCCTGCTTGACCCGTTCGGGCTTGGCGTCGGGCTTGTCGATCTTGTTGATGGCCACGACGATCGGAACCGCGGCGGCCTTGGAGTGATTGATGGCCTCGCGGGTCTGGGGCATGACCCCGTCGTCGGCCGCGACGACCAGGATGACGATGTCAGTCACCTTGGCGCCGCGGGCACGCATGGCGGTAAACGCTTCGTGACCCGGCGTATCGAGAAAGGTGATCTTGCGCCCCTTCAACTCCACGTCGTAGGCGCCGATATGCTGGGTGATGCCGCCCGCCTCGCCGGCGATGACGTTGGCCTCGCGGATGGCGTCCAGGAGCGAGGTCTTGCCGTGGTCGACGTGGCCCATGATGGTCACCACCGGTGGCCGTTTCTCAAGTGTTTCAGGCGCATCGGGGACCGACTCCAAGATCTCGTCCAGGTCAACCGCCACGTTTTCCACCTCATAGCCGTACTCGGAGGCCAGGATGACCGCGGTATCGAAATCCAGGGGATGGTTGATGGTGACCATCATCCCCATCTTCATCAGGGATTTGATCAGGTCATTGGCCTTGATGCCCATGCGTTTGGCCAACTCGCCGACGTTGATGCTCTCGGTGATCCTGATGATGCGCTTAATGGCCTTGGGAACAGTGATCTCGGTCTTGCGGGTTTCAACCACCCGCTCCTTGCCCTTCTTCTTGGCCCCCTTGTAGACCGGATCAAAGGTGCGTTCCCGTTTTTCCAGGATCTCGTGTTTTTTGGGCTGTTCCTTCTTCTTGCCGGGAGCGCCGCCTCCGCCCTTCTTGCCGCCCTTTCCTAAATCGGGACCATGGCCGCCGGGTCCCTCTTTTTTTCCCCCCGGACGACGGCTGTCTCCGGCAGAAGGTGCTGCCGGCGCAAGTTGCACCTGCTTCATGCGGGAACGGTCCTGGTCGCCTGCGGGCGCAGCTGCGGGAGCGCCGCTCCTGGGCGCCGACTCGGGGGCCGGCCTGGGCGGTGCGGTGCGCGGCGTGGGCGGCGCATCCTTGGTCACCACGCGGGTCGGGCGGGTGGTTACACCCGGGATCTCCATCCGGCCCAGGATGCGGGCCTGGTTGGGGCCCGCCCTCACCGGTTCGGGCGGCGTCTTGGGCTTATCCGGAACAACCGGTTCCACAGCGACCGGCTTGGCCGGCGCAGGTGCCTCCTGGGGAACGGCCGCCGGTTCAATGGGCTGAACAGCAGGCGCCTTGGGGGCCAAAGCCGGTCCCGGCTTCTTTCCCGGCTCGGCGGCAACCGCCACCGGCGGCGCTTCCTCGGCCACAGCCTCGGGGACAACCTTGGCGCGGCGCCTGATGATGTTGGTCGTGACCCGCACCTCGTCGGTGATGGCACTGCCTTCCTTGGGTTGGGGCGTCAACAGCTTTTTGACGGCATCCTCTTCGACCAGGGAGGCCGCCGCTTTGGCCTCAACCCCGATCTCTTTGAGCCTGGCCAGGGTCTCACGGATATCGACACCCAATTTCTCCGCCAGATTGCTCACGCGTATCTTGCTCATACTTACTGCACCTCCCCCAGGAAGTTTCTATATCGTTCAATAGTTTTTACAAGTTGCGCCACAAAACCACTCGCTTTGACGGCAACCGCACTGCGCGGCGCCTTACCGAGCAGGGCGCCGAAATCATCCTTTGTCAAAATCCGTTGGCAGGCAACACCGTTACCCGCAGCCTGGCCCGCGATCTTTTCGCCGATTGCTTCGGAAACGTCCAGCGCCACCAGGACAAGCCCCGGCTTGTTCTTCCCTTTCAGCGCCTCGCCGACCAGCGAACCGCCGGCAATGACCTTGCCTGCCTTATTGGCCAGGGCGATATACCCCATGATCCGCTCAAGCAAAAGCCTTGCCACCAGCCCGGTCATCTGTTCGGGGGGCAACACGCTTACCTCGCGCTTGAAGGCGCGGCCGAACTGGCGCTGCTTGACCGCCGCCGCCAGACAGGCGGCATTGATGCAGGTGTACGCCCCTCTGCCGGGCAGCTTTGCATCCAGGTCCGGCACAACCTCCCCCTGCGGGGAAAGCACGAAACGGATCAGGCGGTCCCGGTCCCTGGTTTCTCGACACGCAAGGCAACTGCGTTGCGGTTTTTCCGCACCATTGTGGCGGGACATCCCCGTGCGTTACTCCGCCAGCTTTTCTTCGGCATCCGGAGTGGCGGCAGCATCGGCGTTCCCGACTTCACCGCCATTCCCGTCTTCACCGCCATTCTCGACTTCACCGCCATTCTCGACTTCACCGGCGCTCTCGACTTCAGCTGCCGCCTGCTCTTCTTCCATCTCCAGTTGGGTGCCGTCAAAGGAAGCAAACTGAGCCAGCTCAGCCTCAGCCGCCTTGGATTCGCTCTTGATGTCGATGCGGCATCCGGTCAAACGGGCCGCAAGGCTGACGTTCTGGCCGCGCTTGCCGATGGCCAGGGAGAGTTGATCGTCGGCCACGACGATTTCCAGCACCCGGTGGTCCTCATCCACGAACACCTTGGAAACCTGGGCTGGGGAAAGGGCATTGCAGGCGAAGCGGGCAATATCCTCGGACCAGGGAATGATGTCGATCTTTTCGCCGCGCAACTCCGAGACCACGTTCTGGACACGGGCGCCGCGCATGCCGACACAGGCGCCGACCGGGTCCACATCCGAATCGTTGGAGGAGACGGCAATCTTGGCGCGGCTGCCCGGATCGCGCACCACGGCGTTGATCTCCACGATGCCTTCGGCAATCTCGGGAACCTCGAGCTCGAACAGCTTGGCCAGCATGCTGGGATGGGTGCGGGAAAGGATGATCTGCGGCCCCTTCGTGGTCATGCGGATCTCGGTAATGATGGCGCGGATACGGTCGCCAGGGCGGTAGACCTCCCGCGGCATCTGCTCCTTGGTCGGCAAAACCGCCTCTGCGCGTCCCAGGTCAACCAAGAGCTCGCCCTTCTCGAAGCGCCGCACCATGCCGGTGATGATCTCCCACTGGCGATCGCTGTACTCGTTGAAGATCGTCTCCCGTTCCGCCTCGCGCACCTTCTGGATGATGACCTGCTTGGCGGTCTGGGCGGCAATGCGGGTAAATCCGGTGGCATCCAGCTTTTCTCCCAGCGAGTCGCCGACCTCCACATCCGGATCGATCTCCCGTGCCTCATCGAGGCTGATTTCTTTATAGGAGTCCTGGACCTCCTCCACAACTATAACAAACTCAAACAGCTCCACCTCGCCCGAGTCAGGGTTGTAATGGGCCTCCAGATCACGGGTGTTGCGGTACTTTTTGTTGGCAGCAGTCAATACGGCCTGCTCCATGGCCTCCATGACCACCTGCCGGTCGATGCCCTTTTCCTTGACGATCTGCTCGATGGCATGTTTGAGATTGATGTTCGTTTCCACGATTGCTTCTCCTTGCTGACGTATATGGGAAATCAGTTCAAAATTCGAATTCCAGATTGGCCTTGGCGATCTTCTCCAGCGGAATTGAGGCTGACTGGCCTTCGGAAAGCTTCATGGCGACGTTTCCGTCCACTAATCCCAAAAGCCGCCCGATGAAGATCTTGCGCTTGTTGCCGGCATCGTCGGGTAACGCTTCATAGGTGCGCACCTTCACCAAACGGCCGGCAAAACGCTCGTAATCGGCCGGCTTTTTAAGCGGCCGGTCCAGGCCGGGTGAAGAGACCTCCAGCGAATAGTGACCGGGTATGACGTCTTCCACATCAAGGATGGCCGACAGCTCACGGCTGACATCGGCGCAGTCGTCCAGGGTAACGCCACCCTCCTTGTCGATGAAGAGCCGCAGCACGCTCTCACGCCCCGCCCTGGCGAACTCGATATCGACCAACTCCATGCCGAGCGACTCCAGAATCGGCAGCGCGATGCCGGACACCTGCCCGCACACATCTCCCTTGATAATATCCATACGCTGTCTCGCACGCAAAATAAAAAAGTGAGCCTTGCGAGCTCACTTTTAGTGAACAATTTTTTTGTTTTTATACCACAACAACCCCTGAAGAAGCAATTCTTTTTTTAAGGACAACCGGTAAAACCGCTACTTCTGCTGAATTTTAAGACACCCTCGGCTCTCGGTAGGGCCACGCCCCCGTTCACGATGTCATCCCTTGCAGAAATAACAGTCGCTTACCCTATCGCGGGAAGTGCCTGCCTGTGCTGGAGCACCTGCCGGAAACGAAAAAAATTATTTTGTATTTTCATCCACTTTTGAATAATCTAAAATCTTTCCATTATAATCTGTTTCAATTTTATTTCCATTTAATTTAAACACCATAATATTATTATGCGTATCGACAAGCTTAAAAGTACCATCTTTTTGCAATAACCATTTAAAGTTAACAACAGAATTTGGTTTATTGTTTGATGTTATATTAGTAAATAAATCTACAACACCTGTATGATCGTTTTTAAAATATATTCTTGTCTCTTTACTTATTGTTGCCCATTCACCATAAATCTTAGATTCTTCATTAGTACATGCAATAAATATACAACAAATTATTATATAAATAAAAATAAAGCTATAGATTTTTAACGTTGTCATCATCATCTCCTATTATCTGAATATATTCCTTTTTAATGTGAGATACATTGATATTTTTCAGTCTTGAAAGACTTGATTCATAATAATATCAGTTTTGGTCATGGTGCACCTCGCATGACGTTAATATTAATTGTTATAGCACTCTCGTTTTGGCAGTCAATAACAATCCACCATCCAACGGGCGCCTCTGCGCACAACAATTGGGTATATGCCTTTTCTTTGGCTTCAGGTAGAGCGTTCCCCTGCTTTCGAAGCTAGTGTCCCGTGCGGTTAGTTCGTACTCGTAATTCAGGCTCTTTTGGCCGCTGCCATCGTTGCGGCTCCTTGATGTAGACCCTGCTACACCGGCCTCGCCGCGCCTTGGCACCAGCCAAAATATCTCAGAATTACATCACACGACTAACCGCACGAGACACTAGCAGGTCGTTGAATTTATGCCCTATTTGATGCCTATTTGATCCACCAATCGTTTTTTTGAATTTGTTTCGTTGTTCGGGTTTGTGTAATTACGGTTTTTTTGCTCTTTTTTAACCCA
>JBEKFJ010000185.1:0-5954 GCA_050013355.1 Oryzomonas sp. | reverse complement strand
GAAAGGGTTCTTTTCCGCCCATGCGGCGTCAATCTTCGGGTTTGCTTGTGACTTCGGCCGTTGGCCTCACCCTTCGGGCGCCTTCGCGGTCCAATTTAGCAAGCAAAATTGTGCGGCGTACCGATGTACGCCTCCGCGCAATCCCTTGATTTCCTAGCCTGTACGACAACGAGCAGAGCGAGTTGGACCGCGAAGGCGCTCCGAAGGAGGCGACCGTAAGGTCGAGTCAAAAATCCTTCCTTTCCGAATCGGAAACTGCTAGTTTCTCATCCGGAGTTTCCGGATGGAAACTGGCTAGGAAACAGCACCGGTTTGCCGTATCTTCATGCTAAAATATTGTCTGATCTGGTTAAAAGGAGCTATCCATGCTGATCGTCATGAGTCATAATGCCACCACAGCCGATATTGATGCCGTTGTCCGGACCGTCGGCGAGATGGGCTTAACAGCGGCGCCGATCCCGGGCCGCGAACGGACCGCCATCGGTGTGCTGGGCAACCAGGGATATGTCGATGACAGCAAGATTTTGGAACTGTCGGGCGTTCAGCAGGTGATCCACGTGTCCAAGCCATACAAGCTGGTCTCCCGTGATTTCCACCCTGAGGATACCATCGTCGATGTGCAGGGCGTCCGCGTCGGCCAGGGCTGCCGGCCGGTGGTGGTGGCCGGACCATGCGCCGTGGAGAGCGAGGAGCAGATCGTAAGAACGGCCCTCTTCGTGAAGCAATCCGGTGCCGCCATGCTGCGGGGAGGGGCGTTCAAACCGCGCACCGGTCCCCATACCTTTCAGGGGCTGCGGGAGGAGGGGTTGAAGCTGCTCGCCGTGGCAGGCACGGAGAGCGGCCTGCCCATCGTCACCGAGGTGATGAGCCCTGACAACGTTGGGTTGGTGGCCGAGTACGCCGATCTGCTTCAGGTTGGGGCGCGCAATATGCAGAACTTCGATCTGCTTCGGGAAGTGGGCAGGATCCGCAAGCCGGTGCTGCTCAAGCGCGGCATGAGCGCCACGGTGGAGGAGTTTCTGGCGGCGGCCGAATATATCCTGGCAGAGGGGAATGACCAGGTCATCCTGTGCGAACGGGGCATCCGCACCTATGAGACCGCCACCCGCAACACCCTCGACCTGGCCGTTGTGCCGTTGATCAAGGAGATGTCTCATCTGCCGATCATGGTCGATCCTTCCCACGCCACCGGCAAGCGCAGCCTGGTGCCCCCCATGGCGCTGGCGGCGCTGGTGGCCGGTGCCAACGGCGTGCTGGTGGAAGTGCATCCCGAACCGGAAAAGGCGCTCTCCGACGGCCCCCAGTCACTCACCTTTCCGGGTTTCGGTCATCTGATGGAGGATGTGCGGCGGCTGATCAGCTTCCTGGGGTATGCCTGACCGTATAGGAACTCGGAACTTGCCAATATACCGTTTTACATCTCATCTTCAGGCCATCTTTGCCACCCCTTCAATCGCAAAATCCTCAGCGTAGCCCGCTACGCCTGCGGCTTTGCTCAATCAGGGGCTGCAAATCCGACCTAATTCTGAGCGTAAAACTCGATACATCGGCAAATTCCAAGTCCCTTACAAAAGGCTTGTAATGGTCTGGCAGCAGGTGTAATAATGTAAGCACCAGATCATTCTCTCTACCCTGTTTGTCGGCAGTAGTACCCGGGCGGAATGCTAAACAAAACGGGGGTCGCTCCCTGCTGTGGTGTGCTGCCCCATTGCGCGGGATTTGCCTGAAGCAGCATACTGACTCCCACAGTTGAGGAAACTCGCTGGAGGTCCTTTAAGCTTACGGCAGGGTGGAGAGAATGAAGTGAAAAGGGGAGGCCTCGCGCTTCCCCTTTTTTCGTAAGCTTCTTAGGCTAGTTTCCATCCGGAAACTCCGGACGGAAACTAGCCTAATTCCCGACCGGTCGTCGTCATCACCAGTTTGCCGTGCTTGACCCCCTTTACGCCGATCAGGGAGTCGGCAATGGCCTTGATCTGGCTGGCCTTGCCCCTGACGATCAGCACTTCGAGACAGTTATGGTGGTCGAGGTGCACGTGCAGGGTCGAGATGATACGGTCATGTTGATCGTGCTGGATGGCGGTCAGCCGGTCGGCCAGGTCGTGGACATGGTGGTCGTAGACCAGGGTTACCGTGCCGACCGTTTCCTCGTTGCCGGCTTCCCAGGTCTGCTCCACCAAGGCGTCGCGGATCAGGTCGCGTATGGCCTCTGAGCGATTGATGAAGCCTTTTTCCGTAACCAGCCTGTCAAAGCGTTCCAACAGCCCGTCGTCGATGGATATGCCAAAACGTATGGTCTCCCCCATAGCCCCTCCCCCTATTGTAAACCTTAAAACAGCAGTTAATTACCACAAAGACACAAAGGGCACAAAGAAATTCAAATGCTTATGAAAATAAAGAATCGAACCAAATTGGTGAATGACCTTGGTAAGTCAACTAACTGATTTTACTTCGTGTTCCTTGTGTCTTTGTGGTGCAAATGCTTTTATTAGATTAAAATTTTTCCCAGACATTCGACGAGACGTTCATTTTCTGCGCGCGTACGCACCGCGATGCGGAAAAAATGCGGCGTAAGGCCGTAAAAGGTGGCGCAGTCGCGGATAATGACCAATTCAGGCAGGAGTTGCCCGGCCAATTCCCGGGCCGTCATCCCCCCCAGAATCTCCACCAACTGGAAATTGGCGTGGGAAGGATAGACCCT
The DNA here is from genome assembly GCA_050013355.1 of Oryzomonas sp. Lineage (GTDB taxonomy): Bacteria > Desulfobacterota > Desulfuromonadia > Geobacterales > Pseudopelobacteraceae > Oryzomonas. Next base: position 3,256 of record JBEKFJ010000185.1, on the reverse strand, counting down.
GAGCTGTGGAAAGCCGCCCAGCAGGTCGGACAGGAAACGCCGCTCCTGCTCGATGAAGTGGATGGTCCGCTGATTGTGCTCCTGATCCTGCAGGGAGGCCGTGCCGGCCGCCAGCGCCAAGGTGTTGACGTTCCACGGCACGCCGAGGGCGTCGAGCCGCCCGCACAGCGGCTCGTTTGCCATGGCATACCCCAGGCGCAAGCCGGGAATGCCGAAGAACTTGGTCATGGAACGCAGTATAAGGGCGTTGCCGCCTTCGATGATGGAGTGCTTCGCGGATGCCTCCTCGCAGAAGTCCATAAAGGCTTCGTCCAGCACCAAAAAGGTCCCTGCCGCGCTGCACAGCTCACAGACCTGTTCGACGAGGTGGGGCGGATAGAGCGTTCCGCTGGGATTGCCGGGATTGCAGAGATAGAAGGCATCGAATCCTTTGGCAAGCTTCGCTTCCAACCTGGCCAGGTTCAGCGAAAAACCGTCCCCCGGCGAGAGCAGGAGGTGGTGCACCTCCCACTGCTGCCGCTTCAGAGCCCGCTCGTATTCACTGAAGGAGGGGGCGGCAATCAGGGCGCGTTTCCCGGAGAGGACCGCCGGCAGCTGGTAGATGAGCTCCGTCGAGCCGTTGGCGACAACAAAATGAGCTGCAGGGAGTCCGTGGTAATGGGCAAGGCCCTCTTTCAACTGCTGATGGCCGGCATCGGGATAGTGCACCAGGCTGTCCAGGGCACGGCCGATGGCGTCTCTCACCAGTGCCGACAATCCAAGGGGATTTATGCTGGCCGAGAAATCCATCAACGCGGACGGCGGGACGCCCATCCGGCGGGCTATTGCGAATATGGCGCCGCCGTGATCATGACTGCGGGACATGAAAGCCTTTCAGCGCCCAGGCAGCGGCAATGCAAACGGCCGCCATGAGCAGGGTTGTGGCGTACATAAGCCTGATAATACTCCGGTATGTCCGGCCGTCAAGGGGGACCAGCGGATCGCCGATATGTTCCTTCCAGGAGGGGAGGCCGCCGTAGCAGGCCGAGCCGCCAAGGCGCACTCCCAGAGCTCCCGCTGCCGCCGCCTCCGGGTGGCCGCTGTTGGGCGAAGGATGGTTGCGGCGGTCGCGAAGCGTGATGAGGGCGGCGTTGCGCCATGATAGTCCCGCCAGCGGGGCGGCGATGATCATCAGCAGGGCGGTCAGGCGGGCGGGGATGAAATTCAGCAGGTCGTCCATGCGGGCCGAAGCCCATCCCATACGCAGATAACGATCGTTTTTGTAGCCCACCATGGAGTCCAGTGTGCTGACCGCCTTGAAAGCCATGCCGGCCACCGGCCCGCCGAGGGTCAGCCAGAACAGTGGCGAAACAATGCCGTCGGCGGTGTTTTCGGCCACGGTTTCCACCAATGCCCGCCAGATATCGGTATCGTTAAGATCGTGTGTGTCCCGGCCGACGATGCATGACAGGTGACGCCGCGCAGCCTCCCGGTCTCCGGCCGCCAGGGCGTCGGCAACCAGGGCCGATTCTCGGTGGAGGGAACGGGCGGCAAGGCAGGTGTAGGAAACATATGCCGCGCCAAGGAGGCCGGCAAGGGTACTTATACCTGCGAGCCCATACAGCGCCAGCCAGGCTGTTGCTGCGCTCGTTCCGGCGGTAAAGAGCAGGAGGAGGACACCGGCCCCCCTTTCATTGCCGGAGATGTCCCGCAGGCGAGATTCCAAGAGGGTGATCATCCGGCCGATCATGACAACCGGGTGGGGTAGTCGGCGGGGATCGCCCAGGGTCAGATCCAGGACCAGCGCCAGAATCAGTACTGCCGGGTCTGGGGGAGTCACCGCTCCAACCCGCAGATATCCAGCAGGAGAGGGATGTTAAGATGTCGCTCAAGGTGGTTGGCGAGTTTTTCGAACGGGTCCCCGTGATCCTGTTCACAGGCGTCGTGCCGCAACGACAGCCCCTTGTTACCGCGGATGCGGTTGAGATAGGCCTCCCGGAAGCGGGCGTTGTCAAAAAGGCCGTGCAGGTAGGTGCCGAAGATTCTGGCGTCCGGGGAAACCGCGCCGTCTTCGACGGCGACCGGGGTCGCCCCGCGCCGGAGGATGCGGGCAAAGGGTTGTAACGAGCCGATGGGGGTGGTGATGCCCACGTGGATTTCATAGCCGGAAAGGTCGTCCCGGCAGCCGGGGGCCGTTGCCAACCCGGCTGCGATGAGGCGGGCCAAAGCCTGATGGGTCGCCTTTTCCGGCAGAAGTTCAGTCTCCACCGGGAGCAGGCCGAGCCCGGCCAGTTCCTGAACGTCCGATTCCACGCCGTGTGGGTCCAGCACCCGCAGACCGAGCATCTGGTACCCGCCGCAGACACCGACGATGTGCCCCTTGAAGCACGCGATGGCCTCAAAGAAGCCGTGCTCCTTCAGGTAATGGAGGTCAGGGATGGTGGACTTGCTGCCGGGGAGGATGAGGACATCGCAATCTTCCAACTGTTGCGGCGATTCCAGATAGGCGAGGGTACAGTCCGGCTCGCAACGGAATGCGTCGAAGTCGGTGAAGTTGGAAATCCGCGGCAGCCTGACGATCCCGATCCGGATGGCATTTGATGCAGGGACGATGTCGGCCGGTCGTGAAGGGCGGCTGAGCGCCATGCTGTCCTCTGCCGGCAGGTTGAGGTCCGCAAGCCAGGGGAGTACTCCGATGATAGGGATACCGGTCCGCTCAACGATGAAATCGAGGCCCGGCTTCAGGATGGCGGCGTTGCCGCGGAACCTGTTTATGATGATCCCGCGGATCATCGCCTTCTCAGAGGGCTCCAGCAGATCGATGGTGCCGACGATCTGGGCGAATACGCCGCCGCGGTCGATATCGGCAACCAGTATGACCGGGCAGCGCGCCAACGCGGCAATCCGGAGGTTGGCGATGTCGTTGTGCTTGAGATTGATCTCGGCAATGCTCCCGGCCCCCTCGATGGCGATAAACTCGTACCCGTTTTTCAGGCGTTCGAAACTCTCGGAAACCTTTTCAAAGGCCAGGGGTTTGTAAGCATCGTATTGTGCCACATCCATGTTGCCGACCGGCCGGCCCTGGATAATCACCTGGCTGCCTGTGTCAGAATTGGGTTTCAGCAGCACCGGGTTCATGTCGGTGTGGGCATTGATGCGGCATGCCTGGGCCTGCACGGCCTGGGCCCGGCCGATCTCGCCCCCTTCGGGGGTGACGCCGGAGTTGAGGGACATGTTCTGTGATTTGAAGGGAGCGGTGCTGATGCCACGCCTGACC
>JBEKFJ010000184.1:0-5964 GCA_050013355.1 Oryzomonas sp. | reverse complement strand
CAAAACAGAGCAGGGTGAATAACCCCGAACAGCAGAACGGAAAGGTCAAGTGCATGCTCGTAGTGGAGAATAATTGCGCCGATGTAGGGCCGAATCGGAGAGCCAGGATAATAAACGAGATTAATAAAGGGAGTGCCGTTTACACAAAAGAGGAGCTGAAAATGCTTAATAGAGAGCTCGACAACGCTAACAGAGAACTAATCGAAGAGTATGGCCGCGGTGGTAAGTAGCAGGGAGGTCAGTTCATCCGTCAGGTAAATTAGTGTGAATTGAGGGTTGTAAGCGGAACCACCTGTAGCAAAATAATTTTAACGCAAAAAAAAAGGGCTGGGCCTGACGACCTAACCCTTTGTTTTTATTGGAGCGGGAAACGGGATTCGAACCCGCGACCTTCAGCTTGGGAAGCTGACACTCTACCACTGAGTTATTCCCGCATATATTTTTTGATTTTACATCAGGCTGATGCCTTCCGGCCAAAAACGCTGGGAGCTTGCCCATAAAACAAAAGGGCGCACACGCGTCCTTCACCGTCGCAACTATCCCACAATTTCCTTGTTCGATGCAAGTATAAAATTCTTGGAAGCCGGACGCAGGCTGGATCAGGGTGAAGTTGGCTCACAGCTTGCTTTCCCCTCCCCTCTCCACCCCTTTCAACCCCGATTGCAATAAATTCGGTGATATGACCTGACAAGAATCTGAAGACCCCGGTCACCTAAAATGCAGATGCACAGTTTTCCGGTTCAGAGCTTTCATTGAATCCCCACCTTCTGGCATTCACTCAGAAATTCCGAGCTGCTCAGAAGCCCGAAAATTCTGATCCACTTGCCCTCTTGCGGCGGTTTGATCAGGGTCAGGGGGTAATGGGACATCTTGTTGGGGATATAGGCGTTCAAGGCGTGCATTACCTTGTCGATATCCGAGCGGGAGCCGGTCAGGAAATCCCATCCCGGTTTCGCACGGTAGCGCTTCAGATATTCCTTCAATACCTTCGGGGTATCGTTTTCCGGGTCAATCGATATGGAAATTAATTGTACTTTTCGGGAATTCGTGCCGAGCTTCAACTGAAGATTGGAGAAACCGACCGAGAGAATAGGACAGATGGTCGTGCAGGTACCGAAGATGAAGTCCACGATGACCGGTTTGTTCGAATATTGTATGACCTCCTTGAGGTGGACCTTGGCGCCGTCCTGATTGACCAGGACGACATCCGGCACGGTGTAGCTCTCAAGGGTCCGCTTGTAGCTGGTTTCAGCGGCTCCGGCATGACTTCCATTGCATAGCAACGCAATAACGACCAAAACCATCGCCATTCCCCAAAAATTGTTCCGCATTGCGGCCTGCCTCCCTTTTAAGAAAGTAACGGGTGACTCTGAGAAGGCTTTCCAAGTCGTAAAATCAATCGACATCGAAAATCTGGGAAGCCGTTTAATTACTCCGGGTACGCACGATACCATGAAGCCAAAAGAAGCAGTCCCGAGCAATTGACACGTAAGGGATGACGCCGGTGATCGATAGCTGATTATGGGTGCGCCCTCTTTCCGGGAACCATCATCCGATGGTAGCCACAATGAATTCACGGACTGCGGACAGGTCGGCATCCATCACACGGCAACGGGCCGGCATCCCTTCCAGGGCGGCAATGGCGGGCGGAACGGGGGCCGGCGCACCGATGGCCTTCTCCACCGCCGCACCGAACTTGGCAGGATGGGCCGTGGCAAGGCATACGCGAAGGCTGTCGCCGGGAAGCTTCTCCAGGGCGGCATGCACGCCGACCGCGGTATGGGGGTCGAGCAGGTAGCCGGTCTCTTTGTAGAAACGGCCGATGGTATCCAGGGTCTGCGCCTCATCCACCGAGGTTGAGCAGAAATCGCGGCGAACCTGTTCCATCTCGTCATTGCCGAACGTGATCCGCCCCTTTGCCTTCAACTCGGCAAATGCAGCCCGCACCCGGCCCGGGTCTTCGCCGAAGAGATGGAACAGGTAGCGCTCGAAGTTGGACGCCACCTGGATGTCCATGGAGGGCGACAGGGTGGCGACCACGCCGGCCAGTGAGTAATCGCCCTGGTTGACGAAGCGGGTCAGGATGTTGTTTTCGTTGGTGGCCAGCAGGAGCTTTTCGATGGGCAGCCCCATGCGCTTGGCCACGTAGCCGGCAAAGATGTCGCCGAAGTTGCCGGTTGGGACCGAGAAGTAGACCGGTGCCACGCCGGCCTCAGTTACCCGCAGCCAGGCGTAGACGTAGTAGACCACCTGGGCCAGTACCCGCGCCCAGTTGATGGAGTTGACCGCGCCGAGGGCGTGCTTTTCCTTGAATTCCAAGTCGTTGAAAAGCGCCTTGACCATGTCCTGGCAGTCGTCGAAGGTGCCGCGGATGGCGATGTTATGGACATTGGCATCGGTAACGGTGGTCATCTGCAAGGCCTGCACCGGCGAGGTCTTGCCGTGGGGGTGCAGGATGAAGATGTTGATCCCCATCTTGCCCCGCACGCCGTGTATGGCGGCGCTACCGGTATCTCCCGAGGTTGCGCCGACGATGTTCAGATGTTGTCCCCGCTCGGCCAGGATATATTCGAACAGGTTACCCAGAAACTGCAGGGCAACGTCCTTGAAGGCCAGGGTCACGCCGTGGAACAGCTCAAGGATGTAGACGCCGTTCTGCCTAACCACCGGCGTCACCTCGGGGTGAGTGAAGGTCGCGTAGGAACGGTCGATCAGCGCCTTCAGGTCGGCGGAGGGGATGTCGTCAACAAAACGCGAGATGATCTCGAAGGCCAGTTCCGGGTAGGAGAGCCGCCGCCAGGCATTGAGCTGTTCCGGTGTGACCGGGGGGTAGGATTCGGGCAGGAGCAGGCCGCCATCGGTGGCCAGCCCCATCATGACGGCATCCTTGAAGGGGATCGGCTGAATGCCGCCGCGCGTGCTGAGGTAACGCATATAATTGATTCCTTTCAACTAAAATCGTCAGTTTTGCCACAGAGACACAGAGGCACAGAGGTCCACAGAGAAAAGCAAAAAACTATTTTTCGGTAAAACCATCATCAAGAATCTTTGTTTTACTTGCCTTACTCCTTGTTTTCTCAGTGTCTCAGTGTCTCCGTGGCAGGTTTGATTTTTCTCCGTGTCTCTGTGTCTCTGTGGCAGATGTTTTTTCTGGGTTCAACCTTCGGCTGGAGTGACGTTCGAATCTAGCAGAAATTCCGCAATTAGGGAAGAGCATCAGCCGCCGGAAGGTACGGGCAGGATACCGTCACGCAGCTCGCCGGGCGCCAGCAGGAAAAAGAAACGGAACATGCAGTATTTGTAGAATTCGCTGAACAGCAGGTGAAAGCTGCCGCCGTGGTTCCACCAGGCTTCCTTGAGGTTTTTGCTGTCCACCGGATAGGGGTAGATGGCCACATCCTTGGGCAGCGCGTTGCGGAACAGGATCGCGGCCCGCTTCATGTGGTAGCGCGAGGTGATCAGCACGATCGAGCGGACGTCGGCACGCATGATGATGTCACGTCCGTAGATGGCGTTCTCCAGGGTGTTGCGGGAGGCATTTTCCAGCACCACCCCTTCGGACGAGGGGTCACCGGTCCGGGGACGGTACAGGTCCCCCTTGCGGACGGACGGATCGACTCCGATCAGGAAAAGATGGCCGCCCCGCTGCTCCCGGTACAGCCGGACCCCCTCCTCGACCCGTCCCTTGCCGCCGGCCAGCACCACGATGGCATCGGCCTTGACCGGCCGCTGCCGGTAGGAAAAGGTCTTGTAGGTAAAGTCGATGAACAGTACCGCAACAACGATGAACAGGATAACAACGAGCGTTATGAAGGCCTTGACGATATTCATGTATAATCCAATTTTTCCCTTGCAACCGGCCAATTAATCTGCTAAAAGTTTTTTTTCAGTAATTAATGGAGGTCATAACCATATGTCGAGAAAATGTGAAATCTGCGGAAAAGGCCCCAGCTTCGGCAACAACGTGAGCCATGCCAATAACAAGACCCGTACCGTCTGGCATCCGAACATCCAGAAGGTCAAAACCGTCAAAAACGGCACGGTCGCAACCATCAAGGTCTGCACCCGCTGCATCCGATCCGGCTTAATCACCAAAGCACTCTAATCGCTGCGGCACGTAAGCCGCCTGACCAGCCCGCGATTTGAAGCCGTGGCACACGAGGTGTCCGCGGCTTTTTGTCGTTTTCAGGCCAGGGCGACGATCTCGATCTCGACCAGGGCCCCCCGGGGCAGGCTCCTGACCGCTACGGTCGAACGGGCCGGCTTGTGATCGGCGAAACAGCGGCCGTAGATCTCGTTCACCACGCCAAAATCCCCCATATCCGCCAGAAAGACGGTCGTCTTGACCACCTGGCCAAACCCCGTGCCGGCGGCGGTCAGCACTGCGGCAATGTTCTTCATAACCCGTTCGGTCTGCGCCGCCACCCCCCCCGCCACCAACTCGCCGGTTGCCGGATCAAGGGCGATCTGACCGGAACAGAAGAGCATTCCGTTGGCCTTGACGGCCTGCGCATACGGCCCGATCGCAGCCGGGGCCGTGTCTGTCGCAATCGTTTCACATGTCATTGTTTTAACCTCTCCACTTTGATGACACCCTTGACCTTCATGATGGCGTTCATCACCTTCCGCAGGTGCGTCAGGTCGCTGACATTCACCTCAAAGGTGTTTTCACCGCGCTGGTCGATGGTGCTCTGAATCTGGGCGCTGGCGATATTGGCCTCGCAGTTGGTAATGGCCATGGTAATGTTCGCCAGGATCCCCTTGACGTCATGACAGATGACCTTGATCTTGACCGGTAGGGATGCGGTCTTTATCTTGTTCCAGGCCACATCGATCTGCCGATCAGGATCGCTTTCCAGGGCGAACTTGCAGTCGGCGGTGTGGATCGCGACCCCTTTGCCGCGGGTGATGAAACCGATGATCTCGTCTCCAGGCACCGGGTTACAGCACTTGGCGAAGCGGACCAGGACGTCATCGACGCCGCTGATCTCCACCGCCCCGGAAGTCCTGCCCTTGAGCTTGTTGATGACCGCCGAGAGACGTGACTCCTTGCGCTCGGTCCGTTCCTGCAGCTTTTCCGCCGGCACGAGCTTGCCGATGATCTGGCCGCTGGAAACCTTGCCGTAGCCTACCGCCGCCAGCAGGTCGTCGTCCCCGGCAAGGCCGAACTCAGCGGCGATCTTCTTGAACTCGCCGGTCTTCTGAATCTTCTGCAGATTTATGGAATATTTACGAAAATCCTTTTCACAGATCTCGCGTCCCAGCACGATGCTCCGCTTGCGCTCCTCAACCTTGATCCAGGCGCGTATCCGGTTGCGGGCCCGTGAGCTGCGGACGATCTTGAGCCAGTCCTTGCTCGGTGTGTGGTGCGGCGAGGTGATGACCTCGACGATATCGCCGTTCTTCAGCTCGTACTTGAGCGGCACCAGCTTGCCGTTAACCTTGGCGCCCACACAGCGATGCCCTACGTCGCTGTGCACGCTGTAGGCGAAATCGATCGGCGTAGAGCCTTTGGGAAAGCCCTTCACATCCCCCTTGGGGGTAAAGACGTAGACCTCCTCGGGGAAAAGATCGACCTTGACCGAATCCATGAATTCCTTGGAATCCTGGAGTTCCTGCTGCCATTCCAAAAGTTGCCGCAGCCAGGCGAAGCGCTTGACCTCCTTCTCGTCGTACCCCTTGCCCTCCTTGTACTTCCAGTGGGCCGCAATGCCGGCGTCGGCTACACGGTGCATTTCGTGGGTGCGGATTTGCACCTCCATCCTGCCGCCGTGGGGGCCGATGACTGTCGTGTGCAACGACTGGTACATGTTCCCCTTGGGCATGGCGATGTAGTCTTTGAAACGCCCAGGGATCGGCTTCCAGGCCTAATGGATCACTCCCAGCACCTCGTAGCATTCGCGCACGTCATCCACCTGGATGCGAATGGCCAGCAGGTCGTAGATCTCCTCGAATTCCACGTTG